>JBJHBT010000017.1:0-81856 GCA_050485645.1 Gammaproteobacteria bacterium
CCGCGGCCATGGATGGCCGCGGACGAGGCGCATGGACGCTCTTCCGCCGTCCCCGGGAAAAGGGGATGCCCCGCGACAGCCCGGCGGCGGCGCGCTCCATCATGCATCCGGACTTGGCGCACCCGTCACGTCCACCTCATGCAGCCTCACCAGCAACGGAAAATACAGCGCCACGCGGATCGGGGTCCCCGGCTCGCGCAGCTCCAGCAGGTTCGCGTAGCGCGCCAGCGCGGGCCGGTAGCGGTCCGCTTCCTGGCCAAGAAACCCGTCCACATCGCCACCGGCCCGATAGCCGGTCTTGTAATCGACGACCCAGCGCGTACCGGTATCGTCCACGAAAGTGCGGTCGATGATCGAGGTTTCCGGACCATCCCGCCCCATGCTGGTCAGCGCCAGCTCATTGCGGGCGCCCTGCCAGGGCGCGAGTATCCATCGACCGGAGGGGTCGGCCAGCACATTCGCTACCGCCTGGCGTACGCGGCGCTGCGCGGAGTCCAGTGTCGCGGGATCGGTGCCATGCCCTGCGAGCATGGCGCGCACGACGGGTTCGCAGCGGGACAGCCGCTCGTCGTCCCAGGCCGACAGTCCTTCGTCGGCGATCCGCTGCAACATGCGGTGCACGACGAGGCCGATCTGTCTGGCCGTCTGTCCCGCCCACTCGAACTCGATGTCGGTTTCCGCCGTATCGGTTTCAACGACCCCACCCCGCCAGCTGACCGTGGGCGGCGCAGGCGGTAGCCGCCAGTCGCGAATCAGTCGGCGCAGCCGTGGCGGTTCGGCCAACGCGTCATCAGCGGACGCTGCGTCAGCCGGAGGCTGCGATCGGCCACCCTCCAGTGCCGCGAGAAACGCCGGCTCGACGAACGGCCACAGGCGCCCCAGCATCGAGCCCGCCGGCGGACTGGCCAGCTGCGCATCCGCGCCGATGCCCCGGGTACGAGCGAAGCCGACGAGATCCAGACGCCTGACCGCGCGCGTGACAGCCACATACAGCAGTCGACCCTGTTCGTGCTCGCGCTTTTCCTTTTCCAGCGCACCGATCAGCTCATAGATCGGGTCGTGGCGCGCCTCGCCGTCGGCACGCACCGGGGCCAGCAGCAGATCGATCGCACCGCGCCGTGGACGCTGCATCCAGCGCAGCAGCGGCGTGGCGTCGCTGCCCTGACCAGCATGCAGTCCCGGCAGGATGACGGTGTCGAACTCCAGGCCCTTGGCCTTGTGTATGGTCATCACCTGAAGCCGCTCGTCGCCGTCCGGATCCGGTCGCGCGAACAGGTTTGCCAGCGCCTCGTCGAGCGAATTGATGTCATCCAGGTCACCGCCGCTCTCGGTGGCCTCCAGCAGCGACAGAAACGCCTCGGCATCTTCCAGGGCCGCGCGACTGCCGGCGGCCGCCGGTCCACCCAGCGCGTACCATGCCGCCTCCACCCGCTGACGCACGGTGCCGCGGCGACGCTGTGCGATCGCCGTATGCAGCACCGGCCGCACACGTTCCATGCGCGCACGCCCGTCACTGCTCAGCCGTTCCGCAACAGCACCGTCCATGATGCGCTCGCTGACCGCCTCATGGCGGTCTTCACCGGCGACGACGAGCATGTCCTGCAGCGACAGCCCGCACCACGGCGCTCTGAGCACGGCCAGCCACGCGGTACGATCGCCCGGATGCACCAGTGATCGCGTCAGTGCGATCAGATCCTGCACCACGGGCCGGGTTGCCAGCGATTCGATGTCGACCGCCTGATAGCGTATTCCCGCGGCACGCAGTGCCGGCAGGATGGCGGCCACATCCTTGCGTCGGCGCACCAGTATCGCCACCGTTCCCTGGTCCGTTTCAGCCAGTCGCCGCCGTGCGAGCTCCACGACCGTCACTGCTTCGGCATCGCTGTCGGGTCGCTCACCCATCAACGGATGCACGGCCACGCCACCGTCGCCGGCCTCGCGAAACGCCGCCGCCTGCTCGAAGCGCACCGCGCCCGACGCGGCATCCTCCACCGGCGACAGGATTTCCGGAAACACGTCGTTGACCCAGCCCACCAGCTGCGCCGACGAACGGAAGTTCACGTTCAATCGCAGTGGTATCAGCGGCAGTCCGGCAAGACCCTCATGCCGCGCGCTGATGAACAGGCCGACCTCGGCCTCGCGAAACGCATAGATCGACTGCATCGGATCGCCGACCACGAACAGACTGCGGCCGTCGCCCGGCGTCCAGCCACGGGTCAATGCCGTGAGCAGCAGATACTGGCCGGTCGCCGTATCCTGGAACTCATCCACCAGGATGTGCTGGATGCGGTGATCCAGCGCCAGTGCCAGATCGGTGGGCTGCTCGTCGTCGCCCAGCGCACGCAGCGCTCGCAGGGCGATCTCGGCATGGTCAACCTCGCCTTTGCCGGCGAACACCAGTTGCAGCTGGGCGGCGGCCAGACGCAGCAGGTCGGCAAAGGCCTCGATCAGGCGCCACTGTTCATCGTCGTAACGTGGCGGCGGCAGCTGTCGCAGCAGTGACAGCTGTGCGGCCGGCGCCGCGTGCGCGGCGAGTCCTGCCAGCAACTCCAGCATGCGCGCCTTGTCGTCGGCGCAGCCGGGCGGAAACCCGTTGTCCACGCGCACCGTCCTGCGCCAGCTGCCGCTTTTCGTCAGCAGTAGCTCGGCTATACCCTGCCACTGCGCGAGCTGCGAGGGATCCGCGGCCGGCATTGCCGTCATGTCGATGCAGGCGCGCAGCGGCGACTTGCGACCGGAGTCTTCGAGCTGACGGCCCGCGAACGCCGCCATCGCAACGATTTCGTCGTGAAAGCGCACCGGCAGCCGCTGTGCCACCGCCGCGATCTGCACTTGCAGCTCCGTGGCGATGGCCTGCTCCAGGCGACTGCGATCCCTGGCATGCGTCTGCTCGCCATCGGCGCGTTCACCACCGACGCTGGGCAGCAGCACACGCAGCCACTGTTCGCGCTTCGCCAGCATGCCGGCCAGCATGTCCCGGGCGCGGTCCATGCGATTGTCCAGATGCAGCAGCAGCACGGTGATGGCATCCGACCAGGCCTGCGTGTCGGACTGTTCCAGAAGCGTGATCGTGTTGGCCGCGGCCTGCGCATACAGTGCCCGCGCATCGTCGGTGATGGCCGGCGGCGCACCGAGTCCGGACAGCAGGGGCATCTGCCGGGTCAGTGACGCATTGAAGGCGTCGATGGTCTGGATTCGCAACCGTGCCGGATAGCGCAGCAGGCCCCAACCCAGTTCCGCATCGCGGACCAGCACCCGTCGCGCCAGCTCCCGCGTAATGGCCTGATGATCGTCCGCTGGCGGCTCGTCGGCGGCCGCCAGTGTCAACGCGCCGATGATACGTTCACGCATCTCGCCGGCGGCCTTGCGCGTGAACGTGATCGCCAGCACCTCTTCGGGTGCGGCGACCAGCGCCAGCAGCCGCAGATAACGCTGCGTGAGCAGGCCGGTCTTGCCGGACCCGGCCGGCGCCTGAACGATGAATGACCGCGCCGGGTCCAGCGCGGCCACTCGCGCATCCCTGTCGGCTATGCGTTCAGCGCTCATCGTCGCTGTCCCCCGCCGTTGCCGCGTCGCGCGCGAAGCCGCCGCGCAGTTCGTCGATGCGGCACAGCGCCGACAGCTGACAGTAGTCACATGCACCACGTAACGGATCCGGTGCCGCGGCACCCGCGAGGAACGCCGCGGTCAGCGACTGCGCCGCGGCGCGCCACTCGGCGCGCAGTTCGGTCCAGCCTCGCTCCTGCGCCGCCTTCCATTCACCGGCGACCGCGACGCCGGGCAGTTCAGTGTCCTCGCGGCTCACCCCACGCCACTCACAGTGGCCGATGCGTACCCGCGCATAGACCACGGCGGCCAGTTCGTCGCCGAACAGCGCCGAGTACAACGGCATCTGCGGCTCATCCGGTCGCAGACCCAGCCAGCTGGACGGGTGAGTCCCGCCTGTCTTGTAGTCGATGAGCACGCGACGACCATCCGCAAGCTCGTCGATACGGTCAACGCGGGCGCGCACGGTGATCGATCGCGAGCCACCGCCATCCACGGCTGACTGCGCGTTCGTGGACGGCGCCGCCTGTGTGGTGATCAGCACGGTCTGCTCTGTTTCCACGACGCGAAAGTCATCCCGTGCCAGTTCACTTTCGCGCCACTGCATCAGCAGCGCCACCAGACACTGCCGCTCCACCGCAGTGAACCGCGGCGTGAACACCAGCGGTCTGTCACGAGCCGCCTGTGCCAGTTCGCTGTCGACCCAGGACGCGAGCAGCCCGGCACATTCCGCCTCGCTCAGCGCGGCGAGCGCGGAGCGGCTCTTCAGACGTTTCCACATCGCATGCAGGACGCGATGCACGATGCCGCCGCGATCCAGTGCGTCCAGGCCCGGTGCCGGCGAAGACAGTTCACTGGCGCCAAGCCGGTGCATGGCGAACGCACGGAACGGGCACTTCGACTGATCGCGAAACACCGACGTACCGCCGCGCATTGTGCCGCCAGTGAGTAGCGGTGGGCCCTGAACGTCGATGCAGTACTCGAAGTCACCCGCGTCGAGCAGCGATACGCGCCAGGGTGTCACGGCCCATGTATGCGGCGTGACCTCCGGCAGATGCGTCATCAGCGGACTGACTCGCAGATTCCTGTCGTCACGGCGGCGCGCCCAGCTGACCACCACTTCGGGTGCCAGCACCAGCAGGTGTTTGGTAACGGCGTCGGCGTGTGCCAGCTGACCGGATGCGGATGCCTGTGGCACACCGGCTTCGCGCTGTACATCGGTGGGAAGAAACGGATTGGGGCGTGGCGCCGCCGGCCAGGTTTCGTCGTCCATACCCAACAGCCACGCGCCGTCGAACGTCTGCCCGAGCGCATCGTGCAGACCGAGCACCTGCACCGGCGCCGGCAGACTCTGCGGCTGAAAGTTCCTGTCCGCGGCGATCCGGCGCAGCATGCGCAACGCCGCTTCACGCGGCAGGCGCGGCGACACGCAGGCCAGCGCGGCAAACTCCGCGAGCACTTCCTGCCAGCCGCCCAGCGCCTGGTGCTCGCGACTGTCCAGGCCGCGTTCTCCCGGCCATCCGATGGCGCGCAGTTGCGCGGCAAAGTGCTCCGCCCAGGTCGCCACGCCGAGACGGCCACCGGCCGAGCGCGCCGTGTCGAGCAGTGCCGACACGCGCGCCGCCAGCACATCCGCGGTCTCGTGCAACACCTTGCCGTCGACTGCCCAGCGTGCCATCTGCGACAGCGTGCATTCGGCCTCGCGGCGATCGCGGAGAAACCGCTCCAGCGCAAGCCGCGCGCCACGCTCGCCCTCCGCTCCGCCAATGAACGGTGATCGCAGCAGCCTGCTCGCGGCGGCGAATTCGAGCGTACCGACACCCGCCGTGGCACCGAGTAGCATCAATGCATCGTGAATCAGTGGTTCGTCGGCCAACGACCATCCCAGTGCAATATTCCACGGACGGCGCAGGCGCGGTGCGCTGCTGGACAGGACCGATGGATCGAGCGTGGCATCCAGCTCGCGGGCCAGCGCGGCACGCGCTCCGGCCAGATCCGGCACGATGATCGCGAGCCGCGCATCGGGATCGTTTTCCAACCGCGCCCGCGCCCAGCGAACGGCCGCCGACCGTTCTCCATCCGGATCGCCACAACCGAACCGCCCGACCGCCGCGGATACGGATCGATCATCAGCGGCGCCCTGGCCCACCATGAACACGGCAACGTCCAGCGCATCGAGCTGATCCAGCAGCCACTGCTGCTGCGGCGTGATCACATCCAGACCGACAAGGTACAGTGCCCGCGGACGCAGATCCGGGCGCTGCGCCATCCAGGCCGGCAGCCGCTCAGGCAGCTGCGCGGCAACCAGCCAGCCGTTGCGTGCCAGCGTGCGATCGAACGCGTCCGCCCACTGCAGGAAGACGGCTGCATCCTCGTGATGGCGTCCGGCGCGCAGGGCGCCCACATCGATATGCCAGGCTGCACACAGTGCGTGCGCTTCGGCCGCGTGGCGGGCGGCCACGGTGGGTTGCAGCAGGCCGTAGTCCTCCGAGCCCTGCTCGATGATCCGCTGCCATAGCGCATCCGCCTGCGCCGGCGTCAGCAGCACCGACGGCGCGGCCGGCTCGATGGCACCGCAGGCCAGCGCATCGGCATGCTGACGTTTCAGCCAGGCCGACCAGGCCAGTGCGTCGCCGCGTTCCCATACGGTCTCGCCTGCACCCGAGCGGGCAATCGCTTCATCGCCGAGTACGCGTCTTGCAAGTCTTGGGCTGCCGGTGAGTACCGTTGCGCCACCCGCCAGAGCAGCGACCGCCGCCTCGTAAGTCGCTGCAGCAATCACACCCGGCCCCGCGCCGCCATACGCCGCCACGTGTCGCTACAGACGCCAGGTCCGTCCATCACGGCACACCGTCACCTGGACGCGGAATGCGCTCACCACGCTGCCTGTGGCGCACCACCATGAACAATGCAAAGCCGGCGAGCGCGGCCAGCACGGTATAGGGTGAATCCTGTCCCAGCCATACGGTGCTGCTACCCACCGCCAGCGCGACCAGACACAGCGACACGCCCATCAGCAGTCTGCCGGTGTCGCGCCAGCGCGCGGTCTGAATGCCGCGTCCGATCAGCACGGCCGCCGCCACGGCGGTGACGATGGCGAACGCCACGGCTGCCGGTGATCCTTCGAGAATCAGCGCTTCGTTGTAGACCCAGAGGAACGGCAGGAGATAGGCCACGGCGGCAAGCTTCACGCCCTCCCACGACGTCTCCCACATACCGCTGCCGGCAAGTCCGGCGGCCACATAGCTGGCGACGGCCACCGGCGGCGTCAGGAATGACAGCAGGCCGAAGTAGAAAATGAACAGATGCGCGGCCATCGGCGAAATACCCATGCCGACCAGCGCCGGCGCCAGCACCACGGACAGCACGACATAGATCGCCGTGGTCGGCATGCCCATGCCAAGCACGATGGAAATCGCGCCGGTGAGCAGCAGCATGACGAACAGGCCGAGGTTCTCACCGATCTGACTCAGAACCAGCGACAGCGAGAAACCCAGGCCGGTGAGATTCATGACGCCGATCACAATGCCTGCGCCGCCGGCGATCATCAGCAACGGCAGCATGTTCGCTCCGCCACCGACCACCAGATCCTGCCATGCCTTCAGACCCGGGAGGCGACGGTCGCGCACGATCGCCAGCAGCAGCAGGGAACCGGCGGCGAGCAGCGCCGCCAGACCCGGATCAAACCCGCGCCAGAAAAGCAGGTACACGAGCACCGCCAGCGGCAGCAGAAATATCCAGCCACCGGCCAGCACGCGGCGTGCTCGCGGCAGCTCGGAACGGGGCAGTCCATGCAGGCCGTAACGCGCGGCGATGGCATCGACCTGCAGGAACAGACAGAGGTAGTAGAGCAGCGCCGGAACCAGCGCCGCCTTCACCACTTCCACATAGCTCACCTGAAGGAACTCGGCGATCAGAAACGCCGTCGCGCCCATCACCGGCGGTGCAAGCTGTCCGCCGTTGGAAGCCACGGCTTCGATCGCGCCGGCGAAACGCGGCTTGAAACCGGATCGCTTCATCAGCGGTATCGTCACGATACCGGTGGACATGATGTTGCCGATGGCAGTGCCGTTGATCGAACCGAAGATGCTGGATGCGATCACGGCCACTTTCGCCGGCCCGCCACGACGATGCCCCATGGCGGACAGCGCAAGATCGGTGAAGAACTTCGTCGCGCCGGTAACCTCCATCAGTTTGCCGAGCATGATGAAGGCAAGCACCAGCGTACCGACCACGGTGAGCACCAGACCGGGTATGCCGTTGCTGTCCGCATACACGTACATCACGACAGCGGGCAGCGCCTGACGTTCGGCCTGGAAAGGCGGTGGCAGCAGACTTCCCAGCAGACCGTAGGCGGCCAGAATCCATACCAGAATCGTGATCGGCAGACCTGCCGCCTTGCGCATCGCTTCCATCAGCAGCAGGATCGCGATCAGACCGGGCACGAACTTGTCGGCCGTGTAGCCGCCGATGTCGATGATCCATTCGTTGTAGTTCAGTGCCATCCAGCCCCAGCACGCGATGGCGGCAACACCGGCCAGCAGTTCCGGCCAGCCGGCGGCGCGGCCCCGATCGGCCAGATACGGAAAGCGCAGATAGGCAGCCGCCACGCCCACACCCAACAGCGGCCCCATCCACTCGGCGGGCACGAGATGGATGCCGATGCTGCGCGGCAGATCGAGAATCCAGGACACGCCGAGCACGACGATCGCGCCCAGATAAACTTTCTGAAGGAAGCTCAGGATGCGCGACATGCCGTCAGCTGTCGCGGGATGACAGGAAGGACACCGCGTGACCGGCAATTGCCGTCTCACCACCCTCCATGTGCAGATGATGGCCGCCCGGCAGTCGCAGCTCCAGACGATTCGCGAACAGCGGCACCATGCGGCGATAGATCGGCCAGTTGCTGAACGGACTGTCCTCGGCAAACACGATCATCGACGGTGCACGCACCCGCATGACGAACGCCTCGATCTGTGCAGGCGTCAGCTTCAGTTCCGAGGTGCCTTTGAGGCGCGGATCCACGCGCCACCTCCAGCCACCCGATACCTCCTGAAGCGATCGTTCGGCCAACTTTCGCGCCGCGGGCATGCTGACCCGCGACAGCCCGCTGGTACGCTCCTGCACGGCTTCATCATAGGAACTGAACATCCGCCCGGTACGTGCGGCGACCCGAGCGCGTTCGGCCACCGACTTCGCCAGCGTTTCCGGCGCTTCCTCCGGTTCCGACTGGAAAGGAATTCCGCCTTCGATCATGACCAGGTGTGTGGCGCGCTCGGGGAACGCGCTGGCCGTCAGCATGGCGATGGCTGCGCCACGCGAATGGCCGAGCAGCGCGAAGCGTTCCCAGCCCATGGCATCGGCCACGTCGATGACATCGGCAACGTCCTGCCAGATCGCGTAGCTGCTGTCAGGCGAGCGCCAGCCGCTCCGGCCGTGACCGGCCAGATCCGGCACGATCAGGTGGCAGTCGGAGAGCAGTGGCGCCAGGAAATCAAAGCTGCCGGCATTGTCCAGCCAGCCGTGCAGCGCGATGACCGGCATGCCACCGGCGCGACCCCATTCGCGAGCGCACAGCTCATAGGCAGGCAGTTCGAATGACCGGTCGCGATGATTCATAGGTCGCGGACTTTAGCATCCGCGGCCACGCCATGTACCCGGTTGGACCGCGACGATACGGCGGTCCGTGGTTCTGGCGAGTGAAGCCGCACCGGCGGAGAGAGACCGCTGCCTCCAGCGTGCGCTAACGCGCCTCGCCCGCCGCTTCCGTGCCACCAAGGCGGCGGAAATATTCGGCCACGGCTTCCTCGTAACCCTGGGTCGCCTGTGCGGGCGCTTCGGTGCGTACCGACCGGCTGGCGCGCGCGTTCTCCGCGCGCAGCTGCAGCTCCAGCTGATCGGTCAGCTCCACCAGCGCCTGAAACTCGCGTGCCAGCAGCTCCGGATTGCCGCGGAATCCGCCGCGCAGCTGGTCGCCGAGCTGACGTACCCATTCCAGCTGCTCATCCGTCAGCCCCTGGTCGCGCAATTGATTGCCCAGCCGCAGCAGATCCCCACCGGCTTCGGCCAGACGCTCGCGCATCTCTTCGACACGTTGCGGATCTTCCCAGATGCGCGGATCGTAGGGTCCAAACTGTCCCCAGCCGCGTTCACGCGGATCCCAGTAGCCACCGCCACTGGCCCACGCATTCCAGCCGCCGCCACCGAACGCACCGCCACCCGGACCCTGCTGTTCGCCGGGGCCGCCAGCCTGCTGGCCACCTTCCTGCGGCTCTCCGCCGGATCCGGGCTGCCCACCCTGCTGACCCTGCTGACCGGGTTGCCCCTGCTGCGCCTGGGTACCCGGCTCACCACCCTGACCCGGCGCCCGTGACAGTTCCGCCAGCTCGCGGCGCAACATGCCGATCTCAGCCAGCAGTTCCTGGTTGGGATCGATCTCCGCCTCGCCCGCGACGGCCTCGCGTGTCGCTGTTGCCAGCGCGCGCTCCGTGTCGCGCTGCAGATCGCGCAGTGCCGATGTGGTGACGGCTTCGGTTGCAGCCACCTGTGGCGCTGCGCCACCGCGAATTGCGTTCACGGCCGCGTTCAGACGCGCAATCGCCTGCGACCGTTGCAGGTTGGCCAGCGCATCGCCAAGTTCGTCGGCCGCACGCGGTGTGCGACGCTGGAAGTCCCGCGCGACCTGCTGAAGATCACGCTCCAGCTGTTCAAGTTCCCTCTGCAGATCCTGACGGCGCTGCGCAAACTCGATCGCGGAATCCACATCCAGACCGCCGATCAGTTCGCTGCGATCCTCGATCTCACTGCTGGCGCGCAGCTGTGCCTGCAATTCGGCCGCGAGTTGGCGCTGATCCTCATACAGGTCGCGCGAACGGTCGGCGAGTTCGGAGAACGCGGCTTCCGCCAGCTGCTGGCGCTGCTCGGTCATCTGCGCCAGCGCACGATCCAGCTGCCGGCGCGCCTGCTCGGCCGCCCGACGGGCCTGCTCCGGATCGCTGGACATGCCAGCCTGATCCATCGCATCCAACGCATCCTGGATCTGCTGGATCGCCTCCTGGAGCTGTCCGGCCTGGCCACCGGTCTGGGCAAACTGTCCGCCCATCTGGCCGGGTTGGCCGGGTTGGCCGGGTTGGCCGGGTTGGCCCGGTTGGCCCGGTTGGCCCGGTTGGCCGCCCTGCTGAGCCTGCTGGCCCTGCTGGCCCTGCTGGCCCTGCTGGCCCTGCTGGCCCTGTTGGCCTTCCTGACCCTCCATGCCTTGCTGACCGTCCTGACCTTCCTGGCCCTGCTGTCCTTCCTGCTGCTGCGCCTGTGCCAGTTGCTGCTGGAGTTCTTCCAGCTGCTGCCGCAGCTCTTCGGTTTCGCGGCGCAGCGATTCCTGACGCCAGCGCTCCTGCTCGGTGAGATTGTCGCGACGGTTCGCTTCGCGGGCCAGCCGTTCCTGCCGGCGCGCCAGCTCCTGCAGACGCGCGATCGCCTCATCCACCGCATCCTGAGGCGGCTGGTCAAATGAAACCTGCTGCTCGGTCTCGTACTGGTTGCGCTCCAGATCCATTTCCAGCTCGAACAGCTCGGCGAGATCACGACCAGCCATGCTTCCGCCGCCGCCGCCACCGCCGCCACGCTCCATCGACACCTGGATATCCGTGAACAGCGCTTCGGCGCGCAGCAGATACTGCAACGCCTCCTGCTCGTATGGCACGGCGTCGTCGAGGTCGAGATTCGCCAGTCTCTCGGAGGCCGGGCCCATGAGTTCGGCCGCGTCTTCGAGATGATCGACGAACTGCGCGATGCGTTCGTCCTGGGCATCCAGCAGCCTCGCGCGGGTGCGGTCGGCCAGTGTGCGTGCCTGGTCGGCCAGTGTCTGCTGCAGTTCGGACAGCATGATGGCGTTGTCGCGCATCTGCTGCCTGTCGAGGAAGCTTGCCTCCTCGGACTGTTCACGGATCAGGTTCCAGGTTGCGACCAGAATCTCGCGCTGACGCTGTGAGATCTCGTCGTCCTGGTCGCCACCGCCACCTTCGCCTCCACCGCCGCTCTGCATGGACTGCGAAAAGCTGCGATCGAAGGGTTGAACGTCGATGAAGAACAGGTCGGTCTGCACTTCCTGCCCACGGTCCGCGGCCACGACGTAGTAGGAAATGAGGTCTCCGGGCTGCAACACGCGATCGGTGGGCGGCTCTTCGTCCAGCGCCTCGGCCAGCGCTTCCTGCGTTGCGGATTCGGCATTCGCATCGCGCAGACGCCGCAGATCGTCCAGGCTGCGAATCTCTCCCGGGTTGCGCAGCGGGAATGTCAGCGCGCTGTCCTCATCGCTCGCACTGGCACGTGAGCGGCGCAGCGGCGCGCGCAGATCCTCCAGGCTGAGGACATGCTCGGCGAGCACCTGATCGCCTTCGGCATCGAGCTCCGCAGACTGCCATGGTGCACCATTTACCGAATAGCGCAGTTCCAGACGCTCGATCCCGAAATCGTCACTCGCATCCACGCGTATCGTGACTTCCTCGATGCTGCTCGCGCGCCAGTCGCGCCCGGGCTTGACGAGACGCACGACGGGTTTTTCGTCTGCGATCAGTGAAATGAAGTAGTCGTCGGTGACGCGCACAAGGTCGGCGTTGAACAGTGTCGCAATGTGATACTCGCCGTCTTCGCTGACGCTGAGCCGTGCGGTGGCGGTGTTGCCATCCGTGCTCATCGCGATGCGCTCGCTGTTGGCAACCAGCGCCGGATCGTTCAGCGGCGCATCGGTCGTTACTTCAAGACGCACCTGCGTACCTTCAACGGCACGGATATCACGGCCGGGATCGACCGTGCGCGGATCCATGCCGGTCCATTCCGGGTATTCGTATTCGAGCTTGATATTGGTGACCCGCGGCAGGTCGACGACCTGAACACGATATTCCGAACTGCGCAGTCCGGCTGTCTGGATGTAGTAGCGCAGCGGCTCGCGCAACGCGAAGAACGTGAAGTCGAACTGCCCGCTCTGGCGGTCGCGGTTCATCGGCACCCGCTCCCAGCCGTCGCTGCCTTCGAACAGGGCGAACACTTCCATCTGCGGCGGATCGAATCCTTCCGCGCGGGCATTGATGGCCAGATCTCCGCCACGGCGGACGGTCAGGTCGCCGGGCGTCACGTTGATGCGCTGCGGCGGCAGCGTGTCGCTGAACATCCAGCCCGCCCACAGATGCCGCACGCCGTAACGCCAGTTGTCCGGACCAAAGGCCGCGAACCACACGAGCCCGATGAGCGCGACCGCGGCCGCGGCTGCCGGCAGCGAAATCTGCCAGGACGGAATCTTCAGTGCGACAGGGATGCGGCGGGCGAATCGCAGAGCGTCTTCGGCAAGCAGCGACAGAAACGGGGTTGGAGGCTGATCCGCCCGCGCGGGATGCATGAGGCCGTCGTAGGTCTCCAGCCGTCCGTCAAAATCGGGCGCACGCTGCTCCAGGTCGCGGATGCCACGATTGCGCCTGAGCAGATACAGCGGATAGACGATCAGGCCCGCGGCCACGGCAACCAGCGCGAGAATGAGCACGAATCTGGCCGAAACCATGAACGCCGGGTCGAACGCGCGGCGCGTCCCCATATAGACAGCGAGCAGCGTGACGGCGAGTGCGACGCCGGCGGCCAGCGCCGCACCCCGGGCAACGATCAGTACCTTGAGGCGCTGGCGGAATTCACCAAGATAGGCTTCGAGCTGCGACTGTGCGGACATGTGCTCTGTTCCCCTATGAACGTGCGCGGCGCCCTGCTGATCGCCGAGCTACAGTGCCCGACGCACCCTAAGATGCCAGTTTCCGACCCAGGATTCCATGATCGCCGCCGCGACCAGCAGCAACAGCAGCCACGGCCCCAGGGCCCAGGGTATGCGGCTGACGGTGTCGTCGGCGGCTGTCAGCTGACGACCATCGGCCTGCTGGCCCAGCGCCGTCCAGCGGGCCAGCGCTGCCTCGTCCAGCGTCGTCAGATCGGATTCTCTGGCATCGAAATTCACCGCAACCAGTTCCGTCCGACCGCCACCGACGACTTCGTAGTAACCAATCTGATCCACGAGAACGTCACCAGTTCCCCCACCGAGGCCCAGTGCGGCACGTCCGCGCGGGTCGAAGATCTGCCCGCCGGCCATGCCCATGGCGCGCAGCGCCAGCGTACTACCCAGCGCGGCCTCACTGCTGAAACCGGCGCCACCGAGCATATGATCGGAGAAGTTCGCCACCATCGGCACGAACACCGGCTGCAGCGGCAGGTCGTTCCAGGCCCGGTCCATCGACGAGGTGAACAGCAGCACACGCCCGTTCCCGACCGTGGACTCCACAACCAGCGGTGTGTCGTCCTCCAGGCGCGCCAGAACCCTGTCCTGTTCCGTCGTCTCCAACGCCACGTAGCGGTGGAAGCGCGCCGAACGCAGGCCTTCCAGGCCGCGCATGGCCGGATGCGTGAGGTCCAGCACACCGGCCGCGACGAATTCCGCCGACCGCTCGGCAGTGGGCGGACGCCCCAGTACCCGAAAGGCATGACCGGTGACCGGCACCTGGCTCAGTGCGGTCGACCGCTGGCTGAATCCCATCAGCAGCACACCACCGCCACGCACGTATTCGGTCAGACGGTTGACGGCCGCGGTATTCAGCAGCCCGGCGTCCGTCACGACCACGAATCCGTAGCTGCCAAGGTCACTGTCGATCACGGCATTGAATGTGGCGCCCTCCGGCTGCAGGGACAGCGCGTCCAGGGTGCGCATCGCCGAACTCAGAAACAGCACGGCGACACCGCCGGGATCGCTGCCGACGACCAGTACCGGGCGCGGTTCGGCGCGCTTGAGTGCAAGAAAGCGTTCGTCGTCCAGCGGCAGGCGGTCGCCGGGCTGAATGAACGCGCGCACGCGATTCACGCCGGCGGCCAGCTCCAGCGGCTGGAAACTGATCTGCGCGCGCCCGCCCGCCGGCAGACTCACGGTCTGCTGCTCCACCGTGCGACCATTCAGCTCCAGCGCGACCGTGCGTTCGGCATCCCGGGCGGCAAAGCTGCGCACGCCGGCCTGCAACTCGCCGGTGACCGCAGAGCCGCCGAAACTCTCCACCGCCCAGTTGTCCTCTCCGTCAGTGGCGACGCTGCGGACGTGCAGTTCCATCGGTCGGCGCGGGGCGAGCTCGGCGAACCTCGCCGGCATCGCCGAGCGCTGCGCGTCGGTCACGAAATGCAGCACCACCGGAAGCTCGGCGTTGCGGGTAATGGCTTCGGCGGCCCGCGTCATCTGTCCGTAGTCGGCTCTGAAGACACCAGGTTCCAGCGTGTTGATGCGCTGCCGTACCACGGCGCGGTCCACCGTGGCCTCGGTGAGCATCTCGGTTACCCGCCCGCTGGCCAGCAGCTGGATCTGATCGGCGCCATCGATCTGGTCGAGCACCGCGAGTGCCTCCTGTCGCGCACGCGTCCAGCGGTCGCCATAGCTCATCGACGCGGAGACGTCCATGACGATCACGTGAAGTCTTGCCGTTGCGCCCGCACCGGCGTCGGCCGAACGCCACCAGGTGGGCTGGGTGAATGCCAGCGCGATCAGCACCAGCAGCGCGATACGCAACGCCAGAAGGAGCAGATACTGAAGCTTCCTCGCCAGCACCCGCTGCGGCTCACCGGGTTCCAGAAACATCAGCGAACTGAATTTGCTGCGGTTGGGATTGTCCGACGACAGCCGATGCAGCCACAGCGGCAATGCGATCGCCAGCAGTCCGGCAAGAAACACGGGGGCGAGCAGGCTCATGCGTCGACTCCCTCCAGCAGAGCGATACGCGGCCCCGTCATCATCCGCGCCTCTTGCGGAACATCAGATAGTTGCGCATTGCCGCATCCAGAGGCTGATCGGTTCGCACCAGCATGTGTTCAGCGCCAGCGCGCATGGCGGACTTCTTCAGCGCTGCAATATGTTCCTGAATCCGTTCGCGGTAGCGCGAACGCATGAATACCGGCGACACTTCCATTGCCTCGCCCGTTTCCATGTCCTCCAGAAACATCGATTCCCTGACCACCGGCTCCAGCTCCTGCGGGTCCAGCAGCTGGAACAGCGCAACATCCTGCCCCTGATAGGCAAGCGGCTGCACGCCCTTGAGCATCGCATCCGGATCGCAGTAGAAGTCGGAGATCACCACGACCAGACCGCGCCCGCGTTCATACTGGTGAAAGCGCTCGAACGATGCCGCCAGATTGGTCTTGCGGCCCGGTTCGGCGCGGTCGATTGCATGCAGCACGTTGCTCAGACGGCCGGTGCGCGAGGATGCCGGCCGGTGCTCGCGCACCGCCTCGTCGAACACGATCAGACCAACGGCATCGTGCTGGCGGGCGCCGAGATAGGCCAGTGTGGCGGCAAGGTACTTGGCGTACTGCAGCTTGGTCACCGCACCGGATCCGTAACCCATGGACGCGCTGGCATCCAGCAGGATCACCAGGCGCGTGTTGGTCTCACCGATATAACGCTTGACGTAGGTGCGCTCGGTGCGTGCATAGACGTTCCAGTCGACAAATCGCGGATCGTCGCCCTCCGAGTAGGCGCGGTATTCGGCGAACTCCTGACTGAAGCCGAAAAACGGAGAACGATGCATGCCGGTGAGCACACCTTCCACAACGACGCGCGCAATCAGATCAAGGTTGGACAGGCCCGCGAGCACCTCCGGGTGGAGCAGGCTTCTGCCCTGTGCCAGGGCGCTCATCGATCACGCCCGGACGGCGACCGGCCTGGTACCGCGCCGGATGTCATCCGGCACTGGCCCGTCGTGCCGACGATTCTCCCTCGACCAGATTCGTCAGTACCTGATCGGCCGTGATGCCGTCGGATTCAGCAAAGTAGTTGGTGAGTACACGATGGCGCAGTACCGGCAGCGCCAGCGCCGCGATGTCTTCGCGCGTCACATGATAACGCCCGGCCATCAGTGCACGCGCCTTCGCGGCCAGCGTGATGAACAGCGTGGCGCGCACGCTGGCGCCGTACTGTATGTAGCGCTTGACCATGTCCGTTGCGCCGGGATCACCAGGTCGCGTGGCACGCACCAGCTCAACCGCATAGCGGTTGACGTTTTCGGCAACCGGCACCTGACGCACGAGTTCCTGAAAACGGACGATCTGCTCGGGGGTGGTCCACGGCTGAATATCCGGCATGGCCATCGTGGTCGTGAAGCGGTTGACGACCTCCAGTTCATCGTCGGCGGTGAGGTAATCCAGCACCACGTTGAACAGGAACCGGTCGAGCTGCGCTTCGGGCAACGGATACGTGCCCTCCAGCTCGATCGGATTCTGCGTCGCGAGCACGAAGAACGGTCGTTCGATCCGATGCAGGTTGCCGCGGACGGTCACGGTGAATTCCTGCATGGCCTCCAGCAGCGCGGACTGCGTCTTCGGCGGTGTGCGGTTGATCTCGTCCGCCAGCAGCACATGCGCGAACAGCGGGCCGGGCACGAAGGTCCAGGTGCGGTGACCGGTGGTGATGTCTTCCTCGATCACATCCGTACCGGTCACGTCGGTGGGCATCAGATCGGGCGTGAACTGAATGCGTTTGAAACTGAGTCCCAGTGCCGATGCCAGAGTGCGCACCAGCAGTGTCTTGGCGGTACCCGGCATGCCGGTGATCAGGCAGTGTCCGCCAACCAGCAGTGTGAGCATCAGATGCTCGACTACTTCATCCTGGCCGACGATGACCTTGCGGACTTCGCTGCGGATTCCGTTCAGGGCGGTCTGGAAATCCGCGATCAGCGCACGGGTCTCCTCGGTATCGAACTGATTGGCGGATTGAGAACTCAACGTACGGTCTCCATTAACAGCTGTTGTGCTTCCCGGTAGTGGGGCGCAATGTCCAGAGCATACAACAATTGCTCCCGGCCACGTTCGCGGTCGTCGAGCGCCAGATAGGCACGCGCCATGCGCAGATGCGCGGCGGGTTTATCCTGCGGATCCATGGCCATCATCGCCTGATACTCGGGCAGCGCATCATCAGCGCGACCGGCCCGCATCAGCCAGTCACCGAGCTGCGTATGCAGTGAGACCTGCATCGGCGCCACCCAGATCACGTCTTTGAGTACAGCCAGCGCCTCATCGTGGCGCTCGGCCTCATCCAGCCAGTCCGCGAGCCGCGTCAGCGCACCGGGGTTGTGTCCGCCGCGCCTGTGATAGTCGGTGAGCACCTCGATGGCCTGCTCGCGATCGCCGAGTTCATCCAGTGCACGCGCGCTGATCAGATACGCGCTGCCCTGACTCACGTACTCGGGATGAATGGCGATCGATCTGGCGGCTGCGCCGCGGGCGGCGGGCCAGTCTTCATTCTGTGCCGCCTCCTGAGCAGCACGTTGAGCGTCCTGCCAGTCGTCGAGGTTGTCCAGCAGACTGCCGAACTGCTGCTGCACATGGGCGGCGAACTCGCGGTCGAAATCCTGTGGCTCGATATCCAGCGCCATCTCGACCGCCTCCGCCGTATCACGGCCGTTCCGGTACAGACGCAGCATCTCGGCCAGCGCCTCCTGCCCCCAGCGTGTGGCAATGAATTCGCAGATCAGTCCCGCCTGCATGTACGAGACAATGACCTGGCCGCGATAGGTCGGGCGAACGAATCCCTGATCCAGTTCCACCACCGGCAGCATCAGCCCTTCCTTCATGGCTTCGAACACCTGTGGCGGCAGATGCCGGCCAGGCAACGGACCGGTGCTCCATTCCTCGAACACCGAGACCCCTTCACTGAACCAGCGCGGCACCAGATGATCGGTCGCACCGAGCGTGAAGATGTGCGCAATCTCGTGCCACAGCGTCGTGCCCCAGTGAAATTCACCTTCAGTGCGTGCGGTCGGGCTGTTCATCGCCACCAGATAGCCGAACGCCACGCCGAGCAGTCCGATGCCGGGAAGACCGGCGGTACGCACGGCGAAGTCATCATCCTGCGGATACAGTTCGACGATCACCGGCTCCTCGAGCTCGAATTCGTAGCGCTGCGTGAATGTCTCGATGCTGCGTCGCGTCAGATCGATCACGTAGGGGGTCATCACGTCGGCCTCGGAACGATGCAGGCGCAGAATGATGGCCGCCGAGGCCGGTCGCGGTTCCGCCGGACCACGGTCGGTGGCCTGCGCATCGGCGGCGCGGTCGATATCCAGTTCCACTTCGTGGTGTGTGACGACGAAGTTGTCGAAGCTGTCGATCAGCCGCAGCGTGTTCGCGATTTTCGCGCTGAACGGATCGCCGCGGTAGGCGATTGCCAGATGCCGCTGCGCCGCGTCCACCTCGTTGTGACGCAGCAGGTTCACACCCAGTTCGGCGTGCGCCGAGTACAGATCGGGTTTGATGTCGATGGCGCGATTCAGCAGTTCGATCGCCTCGCGGTAACGGCGCGTGATCACATAGAAGTAGGCAAGGGTCTCGTAGACCTCGCCATAGCGCGGGTTGTACGACAGCGCCCGATCCGTCCAGGGACTGGGCACCGTGCCGGTCAGCAGGTCCAGCGACGCCTTCAGGGCATAAACCTCCAGCGGCGGATAGGCACGTCTCCCGGCGATCTCCAGTGCCCGCTCCAGTCGGTCCGCGGCCCTGTCGTAGGCGCTCTCTTCCAGGTCCATCCGTGCAATCAGCAGATGCGCCGCCAGCGCATCGGGTTCCACTTCCAGCACTTCCGCCGTCCACTGCCGCGCGCGGTCCTCGAAGCGACCGGCCGCAACCTTTGCCAGACCCAGTGTGGCCGGCCAGTAGTCCGGCGCCAGCGCCAGCGCCTCCTGAAACAGACGCACCGCCTCGTTGTTCTGGTGCGTTGAGATGAACAGTTCACCCCAGCGGGTCAGCACCACGGGATCGTCGGGATATTCGCGGCTCGCAGTCTGGAAGTGCGTATTCGCACGGCGCGGATCACCCAGTGCACGCGCAGCCTCGGCGCGTATGAGCGGATCCTCATGGTTGTTCAGCAGCGCGCCGTAACAGCGCGTGGCTTCCGCCTGGGCGCCACGATTGTGCTGCTGGTCGCATTGGACGAGATCCTCGGGACGGTCCGGCCCGTATTCGATCGCCGCCCAGAGCGCCGGCGCCGCGAACAGCGTCAGGGCACTCAATGCGGCGCGGCCGAACATAAGCGGCCTACTCCGCCTGCGCCGCGTCTATACGATCCTGCAGCGTTGCCAGCCGCAGCAGCAGCGGTTGCAGTTCGTCGAAGTAATCGCTGGTGGACAGGGTCTCGCGCCGGTCGCGAAGTTCATCGATGGCGCGCTCGATGTCGTCTCGCTCACGGTACATGCGCTCCAGAGTCGGGGTCATCGTCACCCGCGCCGCCAGACGCGCGATCTCGAACTGCGCCGCGCCATCGCCCGTGATCCGCGGATGTTCAGTGGCCAGATTGCCGGCCGACTCGTAGCTGTCGGCCACCCGACGGGCCGTGTAATCGAAGGCCTCCTGCACGGTGATGACGCCGTTGCGGTTGGCGTCAGCCGCCTCGGATGTCAGTGCATCCGCCCAGTGTTCGGCGAAGCGCGTCGCGTTGCGCTCGTTACCGCTGCGGGTGGCGGTGATCACGATGCGCCCTTCCGCTTCCCAGGACTCCAGTACGGCACCGCTGGCACTGGAGGTGTTGACCACCAGCTGCGTACGCGCCGGCAGCGTGTTCAGCAGTTCCGCCAGCTCCTCGCCGGTGGGATCCGGCCCGGGCAGGTTGTATTTGTAGTGTTCCCCATCGTAGGTGCCGTGGCCGATCAGAAACACTGCCACGCTGTCGGTTGGTCTGAGATCGGCCGACAGGGCCTCGATGGCCTCGACCAGTGCTTCGCGGGTGGCATGCTCGCCACTGAGCACGGTGACCCGGCTGTCGCTGCCGGTCGTCAGGGCGGCCGCCGCCGCCATTGTGTCCGCATGCGCGACGAACGCCTGTTCATAGCGCGGCTCACCGCCCAGACCACTGACGATCAGATAGTGAAGCTCGGCGCGGGCTGGCGACGCGCCAACGCACAGCGCGGCAATGACCGGGACCGCGGCGGCCATGACGGCACGGCGGCTCACAGTCGCCCCCACGCCAGTCGTAGCACCCATTCTCCGGCCTTCAGCAGCAGCAGCAGCAGAAAGGCGAAAGGCATGTTCCACAGGTCCAGTATGTGTCGCTCGACGATGCCGGCTTCGGAATAGCGCACGGCCTCGGGCAGGCTGTGCAGATCGCTGAGCGCGAAATAGCGCCCGCCGGTGGCGTCGGCCAGACGTTCAAGCAGCGCGCGGTTGTGTTGAAACCGGAAGTGTTCGGAGACGCCCGCTTCGCGGCGTACCGCATACTGCGCCGAACCGACCTGTTCACCGTCGACGCCCGCGCTCGCCGAGAAGCGCACCACGCCGGAACCGGACGGATCGTACACGGCCGCGAACACGCCACGCTCACCCGCCACCGGCTGCATCGGCAAGGTCGTCGCGGGGCCGCGACCGGTATCCACCGACAGGATGACTTCGGCCGTGTCGGCCGGGTTGTAGCTGCGATCACGAACTTCGGCACGCAGTTCGATGGCACTGTCGTCGCCATAGAACGTGCGTTCGCTGGTCAGTGTGACCGGAGGCGGACTGTGCGCGACCAGCGCCTGCATCAGCTGGCGCCAGAACGTCTCGTGACGCTCGTCGGTATGTGGCAGCTGCATCTGCCAGCGCCATGTACCGCCCGTCGCCAGCACATAGGCGCTGCCGGCGCCGAAACGCTGATGTGCCAGCAACGGATACACCGTATTGGTGTTTCGTCCCTCGGGGCGCGCCTCAAGCAGCACGGTGGCACCGGGCTTCAGCGCGCCGGTGGCCTGGTAATCGGCGATGTTGGGCATTTCACGCCACATCGCGGCGTTCGCGGCGTCGTCCACGTCCAGACGCGTAATCAGCGACTGCACGCCTTCCGGTGTCAGCATCGGGCGTGCGGGCTCCCGCACGAACGTTGGCGCCGAGGGTTCGGGCAGCAGCACCGGCAGCACATCCGCCACTGAAGTGGAGCCCCAACCGCCATCGGCCAGTCCGCGCTGCCCGCCCAGCAACAGCAGGCTGCCGCCGCGGCGACTGACGAAATCACGCACCATGCGGCGCTGTGCAGAGGTCAGGGCGGCCGCCTCGATGCTGCCGATGATCAGTGCGTCGTAAGCGAACAGGGTTTCCTCGTCGTCGGGAAAGCCGGATTCGAGCTCCTCGGGCGACGCGATGCCCTGGCGATAGAACTTGTTCGGCGTCGTACGCAGCAGCGTGGCCAGGCGTACCGACGATCCTTCCGTCAGCGCTCGCCGCATGAACTTGTAGTCCCAGCGCGGCTCGCCCTCCAGGTACAGCACCTGGCGGCGCGCGGCGGGCACCTCCACCGGCCGAAACTGCGTGTTGTTGATCAGATTGCGCTCACCGGGCAGAGGATCCAGCGAGAAACGCAGATCCATCAATCCGGGCTCATCCACATCCAGCTCTATCCAGCGGGTGGTGACGCCGACGCGATCCGGCAGGTTGATGGTGCGCGAGGCGATGATCGCATCGCCGTTGTAGACACGCAGATTGGCCTGCGCGGCACGCGCATGGCGGACACTGACCTGGGCACTGACGCTGGAGCCGGGCAGCACCTGCTGCGAGATGACGACGTTCTCGAGCTCGATGTCTTCGGGGATGATCTCGCGGCCAACGCCGACGGTGTGCACCGGCACACCATGGGAGGCGATCTCGGCGATGCGTGCGGCGTCGAGGCGATCGGAATTGTCGGCGCCATCACTGACCAGAATGATCGCACCCAGCGAGCCGGACTGTGCGGCACGCAGCACATCCAGCAGAGCGTCCCCGATATGGGTTACCGCGCCGGGAGGTGGCACGTCGTCGAGCGACGTCATCGCAATCGCATCGCCGGCGAACGCGAACAGTTCCAGATCGAACTGGGACTGCAGTTCCGGCAGCGCGCGTTCATTCAGTGCGGTAACCGCCTGCTCCAGGCGGGAACGGTCGTTGTCGCCGTAGCCCATGCTCGCCGAGGTATCAAGCAGCACGGCAACGGAATTCTCCTGAGCACGCAGCGTCTGGGTCATCAGGGCCGGCTGCCAGGCCAGCACCAGCACGACGGCAATCATCAGCGCCTGAAGGACGCCGATGACTGCCAGCCGCCCTGGACTGAGCAGCCCCCTTCGACGCGCCAGCATGATCGTGACGGCGATGGCGCCGGCAGCGATCAGCAGCGCCAGCAGCCAGACCGGCCAGCCGCTCGCGAAGAGGAACTCGCCCCTTTCGTAGGTCGTACGGGAGTACTTGAATAAAAACTCGAACACGACGGCCCTTAGTGCGTATCAACCAACCAATTGACACCAGCAAGGCGCACAAGTGCCGCAGCCGTCACCGCACGCTTCGCCATCACCACCCCTCCCTGGCACCGGCTCCGCACGGGCGTAAACGCGTGGAGCCGGATCCGGCGACGTCTGTCGTCGCTCAGTATTCGCGGCATAGTATCATCTTCGCGCTGGCGTGCAGCAGGCACGCAGCAGCCCGCGGATGCGCCTCACAGGGCCTTGCGGAAACAACGCCTGGGGGTCCGCCCGCCACAACAGTCCGTCCCGTATGACGCTGCCCGTATGACGCTGAATGAAAAAAAAGCCGTGGTCGCCCGATTTCTGCGACAGTGCAACGAATACGCCCGCCACGAGCTGGCGCGCTATCGCACCGAACTGGATCAGGCCGAAGGCCGGCAGGCGCTGGCACTGCAGGACCGTATCGGTCACTGGACCGCCTACATGGCCTTCAACGAATACACGCTGGAAGAACTCGACGGCGACATGCTGGATTCGTGGTTCGACGAAGTGGACGCGGCGGCAACCGGCAGCAGGCGCGGTCCGGACAGCGGACGCTGACGCGCCGGCATCTGGAGCATCAGGATGAGCATCAACAGCGCGGCAAACGCCGCCGTCACTGTCGCCGAAACCTTCCTGCGGTCGCTACGGCATCGTGGCATCGACCATGTATTCGCCAATGCCGGCACCGATCATGCGCCGATCATCGAGGCGATGGTCAAGCTGGCGGCGCTCGGCGAGCCGCTGCCGAAGTTTGTCACCGTTCCACACGAGAACCTCGCGGTGGCGATGGCGCACGGCTACTACCGGGTATCCGGAAAGCCGGCCGCGGTCATCGTGCATGTGACGGTGGGAACCGGCAATACGGTCTGCGCGATCATGAATGCCTGCCGCGACAACGTGCCGCTGCTGCTGATGGCCGGACGCACACCGATTACCCAGTCCGGACACATCGCCTCTCGCACGCACCCGATTCACTGGGGCCAGGAAGCGTTCGACCAGGGCGCGGTGCTGCGTGAATACACCAAGTGGGACTACGAACTGCGCGGCGGCCAGCCGGTGGACGAGGTGCTGGGGCGCGCGCTGGATGTCGCCATGGCCGAACCGCGCGGGCCGGTCTACCTGACGCTGCCCAGGGAGGTGCTGGCCGATCCGGATACGAATCCGGCCCTGGGAGCCGTGGCGCCACCCGCCGCCAGTCCGCAACCCGGCGCCGACCACCTGTCCACCGTCGGCGAGTGGATCGCGCAGGCTGTCTGGCCTGTCGTCGTCACCTCGCATCTGGGTCGTGATCCGGCCGCGGTGGCGGCACTGGCGGCGTTCGCCGATCGCCATTCGGTACCGGTCGTCGAAGCCAGTCCCACATGCCTGAATCTTCCGTGGGGTCATCCGCTGCACAGCGGTGTCAGCGGCACCACGCTGCTGGAGCAGGCGGATCTGATCCTCGTCGCCGAAAGCGACGTGCCGTGGTTTCCGCGTGCGTTCACACCGGCGCCGCACGCGCGCGTGGTGCACCTGGGCGTGGACCCGCTGTACCAGCGTTATCCGATCCGCGCGTTTCCGGCCGATCTGATCGTGCCCGGCTCGGCCGCCACCGCATTCACGCTGCTGGATCAGTTTGTCGGCGAACGAACACCCGCCCATCCGGATGCTGCGGCCCGGCGACGACAGGCCGTGGCCGACATCGTCGCGGCGCGCGCCGCCGCACTGCAACACGAGATCTCGTCGGCGCGCCACAGCAAACCGATCCGCTACAGCGTACTGGCCGACTGCCTGCGCACGGCGATGCCCGACGACAGCCTGCTGGTGTCCGAACTGGGCGTCTCACCCGCCCATCTGCAACTGAGTCGCCCCGGTTCGCTGCTCGGCGTGGGCATGGCCGGTGGCCTGGGTTTCGCACTGGGCGCATCGCTGGGCGCGAAACTCGCCGCACCCGAACGCACCGTGGTCACGACGCTGGGCGACGGCAGCTACATGTTCGGCAATCCGACGCCGTTTCATTTCGTCGCCCGCGCGGCAGGTCTGCCAGTTCTTACCATTGTCTGCAACAACCGGCGCTGGCAGGCGGTGGATTCGGCCACACGTATCGTCTATCCCGATGGCCTGGCCGCCGCTGAACCGGTCATGCCGCTGGTGGAACTGCAGCCGTCTCCCGAGTTCAGCCTGGTTGCACAGGCATCGGGCGCTTTCGCGCGCCGCATCGATGACCCCGATGAACTGCCCGAAGCGCTGCGTCAGGCCTTCGCCGCCATGGCCGAAGGCCAGCAGGCACTGCTGGACGTACGCATGGAACACGGCCGGCGCTGAGCGCCAGGCGCCCGGACGGCCCGGACGAATCCGCTCAAACCCCCACCGGGCGCGTCAGCCCGGCTCGTTCATGAACGGCGACAACGTCAACGCCGGCCTGCTGCGGAGCAGTCCCCTTTCTCGGGGCGTCCGCGGCCATGGACGGCCGCGGCCGAGGCGCATGGACGCTCTTCCGCCGTCCCCGAAGATAAGGGGGCTGCTCCGCAGCAGACCGGCCACCACCGCGCTCAATCCCGTTCCTGAACGATCCGGAGTCAACCTTCGCGGCGCAGCCGCCTGATCGCGGATCGGGCGCTGTCGAGGCGCTCAGGTGTGCCTGCATCCAGCCACAGGCCGTCGAAGTGCACGCCGTGCAGTGCACCGCGGCCGATGGCATCGAGCAGCACCGGTCGCATCGGCAGCGGTCCGGCTGGCAGTGCGGTAAACAGTGCCGGAGAAAAGAGTCCGATGCCGGCGTATGTCAGGCGCGGCGCCTGATCGCGCAGGCGGCCGTGCGCATCCAGCGCGAAATCGCCATCGGGGTGATGCGGCGGATTGTCGACCATGACCAGGGTGCCCGACCATTGCCCTGGATCCGGGTTGTCCAGCGATCGCAGCAGTCGGGCAAAGTCGAGGCTGCACACCACATCCGAACTGACGACGAGGAATGGCTGATCGCCGAGCAGAGGCAGCGCATGCACGATGCCGCCGGCGGTTTCCAGCGGCGGTTCGCCCTCCTCGCTGTAGCGGATGCCGGTCTGCCAGGCGCTGCCGTCGCCCAGCGCGTCGCGGATCTGCTGTCCTCGGTACGACAGGTTGATGACCAGCTCATGGACGCCCGCCGCCGCCAGCGCACGAATATGGCGCACGATCAGCGGCTCACCCCCGACTTCCAGCAGCGGTTTCGGTATGCGCCGGGTCAACTCACCCATGCGCTCGCCCCGTCCGGCCGCTAGAATCATCGCCTTCATCGTGGGAGTATGCGCGCGCCCCCCGGCTGCCGCGACAGTCAAGACTGAAACCCCGCAACCGCCTGCAATGCCGGTGGCGTCTCCTGATTACGGTTCAACGCACGCATGAGTCCGCTCATTGTAAACAACCTCACATCGCTGCTGCCGCGGGACATTCGGCAGTGAATGCACGCCGATTCCGGCCGCGTCTGCTGGCGGGCCTGTGGCTGGCCGCCGTGCCGGCCCTGCACGCCATTGCACAACCGCCGTCGCAGCCGCCGACACCCGCGGCGACGCGATCGCCCGTGCCGGACATGATGGCCTGCCGGGTGGAACCTGTGTCGACGTCGATCATGCGCACGACGCCGGTTACCGCCGACCGGAGTGAACCGCGGGACGACTCCGGCATGCTGGTGCTGGAAGCCGAACCGGGAGGCGAGTACCGATTCGACGCCGCAACCGGCGAGGAACGCTTTACCCTGTTCAGGTTTCGTTACCGCGATCGCGTGCTGACCTCCGAGGAAGCCGTGTATTCTCCCGAACAGCAGCTGATACAGCTGATCGGTCAGGTGCTGTATACGGACTCGGACTTCACCGTTTACGGGGAGAACGCCCGCGGTGATGAACGGGCCGGGAACGTGAGTTTCGACAGCGCGGGTTTCAACATTCCCCAGCGTCCGGCCCGCGGCGAGGCCACGCAGATCACGCTGCGCGGCGATCGCACCATGTCGCTGGCGTCCGTATTCTTTACCACCTGCCCGGAAGATCGCACCGACTGGCGACTGCGCGCCGAACACATCGAAATCGACGCCGACCAGGGCATCGGCCGTGCGCGGCGGGTGCGGCTGGACTTCTTCGGTGTGCCGATCCTGTACGCACCACGGATGACGTTTCCGCTCGACGACCGACGCAAGAGCGGCTTCCTCACACCCAGTTTCGCCGAGCGCGACCGCACCGGCTGGGACATCACCGCCCCGTACTACCTGAACATCGCTCCCAACTACGACATGACGATCTCGCCACGCTACCTGAGCCGGCGTGGCGCACGACTGGACACCGAGTTCCGCTACCTCACACCGCGCAGCAGCGGCCAGCTGGACATCGAATACCTGCCCGATGATCGTGAACTCGACCGCGACCGCAGCTACTTCGGCCTCCAGCACCAGACCCTGCTCGGACGGCGCTGGCAGATCCTGGCCGGCCTGGAACGCGTATCCGACGATGTGTACTTCGCGGACCTGGGTACATCGCTGGCCATCAGCAGCCAGACCCACCTGAACCGGTTTATTGATTTCGGATTCTTCACGCCCTACTGGTCGCTGCTGACGCGCGTGCAGAACTATCAGACCATCGATTCGCTGATCGAAGATGAATCCCTACCCTATGAACGCGTACCGCAGGTGCGGTTCGAGGGTACCTGGTATCACGGCCTGTTGACCTTCGACTCCACCGCCGAGCTCGTCAACTTCAATCGTGACACCGGCGATACGGGCTGGCGCTTTCACACCAATCAGGAACTCGCGTTCCGCTTCGCGCGGCCGGGCATGTACGTGACACCGGCCCTGTCGCTGCGCCAGACAAACTACTGGCTGGACGATCACGAGCCGGGAACACCCGACTACATGTCGCGCACCGTGCCAATCGGCAGCGTGGACATGGGGCTGCGCTTCGAGCGGCTCACCGGCGATGGCGACCGATGGCTGCATACGCTGGAGCCGCGCCTGCTGTATCTGCGTGCGCCGTACCGCGACCAGGCGCAGTTCCCGGTTTTCGACACCATAGAACCCGACTTCAATCTCGTGCAGCTGTTCCGCAAATCGCGGTTCATCGGCCCCGATCGCATCGGCGATGCCAATCAGGTGAGCATCGGCCTCACCACGCGCCTGATCGACGCGCGCAGCGGCCGCGAACGGCTGACGGCGACGATCGGCCAGACCCGCTACCTGAGCACGCAGAACGTGACGCTGCCCGGACGTGCGCCGAACGACGCCAATGCGTCCGACTACGTCGCCGAACTGGGGGTGGCTCTGAACCCCGCCTGGAACATGAATGTCGGCTACCAGTGGAATACGGTGACAGAGTCCACCGCGCGGGCTGAAACCCGCTTTGAGTACCGGCCGCGGGACGACCGGCTGTTCGGCATCGGTTACCGGCACCGCAGCGGCTTCCTCGAGCAGGGCGACATCTCGCTGGTCTGGCCCGTTGCGGAGCGCTGGCGGGCCATCGCCCGCTACAGCTATTCCGTGCTCGACCGCGCGCCGTTGGAACAATTTCTCGGCTGGGAGTTCGAATCCTGTTGCTGGCGCGTGCGAATGGTGGGCCGGCGGTACGTGAGCCGGCGCACCGGCGAGTTCGACAGCGGCATATCGATTCAGCTGGAACTGCGCGGCCTGAGCCAGCGTGTGACCGCGCCGGAGGACCTGTTGGACCGTGGTATTCTTGGCTATCGGAGTATCGACGGCCGCGGCCTGTAACAAGCAGCCTGTAAGCCAAGTAGGATGATCATGTTCAAGCGACCCATGACCGCAGCCGGCGCGCTACTGGCGCTGGCGCTCATTTCACATCAGGCAACGACGCAGACCAGGGAGCTGGGCGCGTCCGGCGAACTGCTGGACGGCATCGCCGCGATCGTCGACAGCGGCGTGGTGCTGAGAAGCGAACTGGACGCATCCGTCCGCTTCTACGAGAGTTACCTCAGGGATCAGCAGGCCGCGTTGCCGCCGAACCAGCGGCCGCCGCTGCCGCCGCTGTCGGAAATCGAAAGGCAGGCGCTCGAACAGCTGATCGTCCGCCAGGTGCAGATGCAGCGCGCCTCGCGAAGCGGCATTGTCATCGACGACGCCATGCTCAATCAGGCCATCGCACAGATTGCCGCGCGACTCGACCTGACACTCGACGAGCTGCCCGCGGCACTTGCCGCCGAAGGCATTGACTACGCGGCCTACCGGCAGGAGTTGCGCGAGGAACTGACCATCGAACAACTCGAACAGAACGAGGTGTTCGGTCGCATATCGATTTCTCCCCGCGAGCTCGAACAGTGCCTGGTGCGTCTGGAAGCCGCGCAAAGTGGCCAGTTCGACTACCTCGTCTCCCATATTCTGGTTGGCCTGTCGGCGTCGGCCGATCAGGACGAAATCAGCGCCGCACGCGAGCTGGCCCGCGACATCGTCGCGCAGCTCAATGATGGCGAGGACTTCGCACGACTGGCTGTCAGTCACTCCGACGGCCAGACCGCGCTGGAAGGCGGCTCGCTGGGCTGGCGACAGGGCGCGCAGCTGCCCACGGTATTCGCCGATCAGGTTCTGCGCATGCGCCCTGGCGAAGTATCGGAGCCGATTCAGGCCGCCAGCGGATTTCATATCGTCAAGCTCGTGGACATGCGCGGCGCCGATCCGATCATGGTCGACCAGGCGCGCATCCGCCACATCCTGATTCGTCCGGACGAGCTGTTCGATGACGACGCCGTGCGCCAGCGACTGATCGGCATCCGTGATCAGCTGCTGGCAGGCGATGAATTCGGGCCGGTGGCGCAGGCGACTTCCGAAGACACGATGTCGGCTGCCGACGGCGGGTCCCTGGGTTGGGTGTCGCCGGGCGAAATGGTCCCGGAGTTCGAGCAGATCGTCGCCGCACTGCCTTTGGGCGAGATCAGCGAGCCGTTCGAGAGTCGTTACGGCTGGCACATCGCACAGGTCACCGAGCGGCGCTCCCACGACAGCACCGATGAGATGAAGCGCCAGCAGTGCCTGACGCAGATTCGCAATGCCAAGGCGGACGAAGAGCGCGATCTCTGGGTACGTCGACTCAGGGACCAGGCTTTCGTCGACGTCAAGCTGTAGCGCTTGCGCAGTCCGGCTCCAGTCATCGCGATCAGTTCCGGTGAACCCGCCGGCATTGGTCCGGACATCTGCCTCGCGCTGGCCGACAGGGAGCTGGATGCCAGACTGCTGGTCCTCGCCGACCCGACGCTGCTTGCCGAGCGAGCCCGGGCACTCGGAATAGCGGCCCGCCTCCAGTCCGTCATCGATCCCGAGTCAACCCCGCTGCACCAGGTCGGTTCACTGTCGGTGCTGCCTGTCTCCGCTGCCGTAGCGGCGGTGCCCGGACAGCCGGACACGCGCAACGCGGACTATGTGCTGAACATGATCCGCAATGCGGTTGCGCTGTGCATGAACGGCGAGGCCGACGCCCTGGTCACGGCGCCGGTGCAGAAGAGCATCATCAGCCGGAGCGGCGTGAGCTTTACCGGTCACACGGAATTGCTCGCCGAACTCACCGGCGCGCCCCGGTCGGTGATGCTGCTGGTCAACGACGAGCTGCGTGTGGCCCTGGCCACCACACACCTGCCGCTGCGCCGTGTCGCCGATGCCATCACCGCCACCGGAATCATGCAGCTGCTGGGTGTCCTGCATGCCGACCTGAAGACACGCTTCGGCATCGCGCGGCCGCGCATCAAGGTGCTGGGGCTGAATCCTCATGCCGGCGAGAGCGGCACGATGGGACGCGAGGAAATCGAGGTGCTGCAGCCGGCGCTCGAACAGGCACGCGCGCAGGGCATCGACGCGGCGGGACCGTATCCGGCCGATACGGCGTTTACACCCGCGGCGCTGGACGGATTCGATGCGGTGCTGGCGATGTACCACGATCAGGGCCTGCCGGTGATCAAGGCACGCGGCTTCGGCGACACCGTAAACGTCACCTGCGGACTGCCCATCGTGCGCACATCCGTAGACCACGGCACCGCATTGGATCTGGCCGCCACCGGCCGCGCCAGCGCACACAGCCTGATCGCCGCAATTGAACTGGCACGGCAGCTTGCGCGCGGCGACAGCGCGTGATGAGGCCACCGCCCCGCAAGTCACTGGGGCAGCATTTCCTGCACGACCCGGCGGTGATCGCGCGCATCATCGCCACGATCAGACCACAGCCGGACGACGTGTTCGTGGAAATCGGCGGCGGTCATGGCGCGCTCACCTGGCCGTTGCTGGAACGCGTTGCGCGACTGCATGTGATCGAGGTGGATCGCGAACTGGCGACGCGCCTGGAAGCGCGGTCCGCCGACCATCCCGGCCTGACCGTCCACTGCGCCGACGCGCTGAGCTTCGACATCGGCACGCTGGCTGCAGACGGACCGGTTCGCGTTGCCGGCAATCTGCCCTACAACATTTCCACGCCACTGCTGTTTCACCTGCTCGACCACAGTGAGGTGATACGCGATATGCACCTGATGCTGCAGAAGGAAGTCGTGCAGCGCATGTGCGCGACGCCGGGCGGCAAGGAATACGGCCGCCTGACGGTCATGCTGGGCGCCGCGGCCCGGACCAGCCGCTGCTTCGACATCGGCCCGGGTGCCTTCACGCCACCGCCAAGGGTATGGTCCAGCATCGTGCGCGTCGTCCCCTATCCCGCCGCGCCGTTCGCGATTCACGACCACCGACAGTTCGCCGCCCTCGTCACGCATCTGTTCTCGATGCGCCGCAAGACGCTGGCGCGGAGCCTGAAGGGACTGGTGTCCGATGCGCAGTTCGCGGCGCTGCAGCTGGACCCCAAAGCACGGCCGGAAACGCTGCAGCCGGCCGACTTCGCACGGCTGGCGCAGACCATCCACGGTGCAAAGCCATGACGCTGTACGCGGCAGGCGACCTGCAGGGCTGCGATCAGCCGTTCGAGCGCCTGCTTGACCGCCTGGACTTCGACCCGGCACGCGACCAGCTGTGGCTGGTTGGCGATCTCGTCAATCGTGGCCCCGGATCATTGAATCTGCTGCGCCGCGTGATCGCGCTCGGTGACAGCGTCACGACGGTACTGGGCAATCACGACCTGCACCTGCTGGCGGTGGCCGCTGGTGCCAGACCGCCAGGCACCAGGGATACCCTGAACGATATACTCGGTGCACCGGACCGTGACGAACTGATCGACTGGCTGCGACGGCGGCCACTGCTGCACGTCGATGCACAACGCCATCTGGCGCTGGTGCATGCCGGCATACCGGCCGCATGGTCCATCCAGGACGCGCGAACAAACGCCGCTCAGGTGGAAACACTGCTGCATGCCGATGACTGGGCCACTGGCATCGGCGCGCTGTTCGGCAATACCCCGGACCTGGAGTCCGACGCACTGACGCCTGCACTGCGACAGCGGTATACGGTGAACGCGCTGACGCGGATGCGCTGCTGTCACCGCGACGGGCGCCTTGATCTGGACTATTCCGGCCCCCCGGAACAAAGGCCCGGGCACCTGACGCCCTGGTTCGACATGCCGGACAGGCAGACCGACGGCTGGCATCTGGTATTCGGCCACTGGGCCGCGCTCGGGGTGCTGCGTCGCGACAATCTGACAGCACTGGACAGCGGCTGCGTATGGGGCGGCAGACTGACCGCCATGACCGTGGATCCGCCAGGCGATCTGGTATCGATCGACTGCAGCACACGCGGCCGGTAACGGCGGACCCTCAGACCGCCACCGGCGCCCTGATCGGCGGATGCGCCTGGTAGCCGACCAGCTCGAAGTCCTCGTAGCGGTAGTCGAAGATGCTGTCCGGCCTGCGCCTGAGCACCAGACGCGGCAGCGGCAGCGGATCGCGGCTGAGCTGCAGATCGGCCTGCTGGAGGTGATTCAGATACAGGTGACAGTCACCACCGGTCCAGATGAATTCACCCGGCTGCAGATCGGTCTGCTGCGCCATCATGTGCGTCAGCAGTGCATACGAGGCGATATTGAAAGGCACGCCGAGAAATACATCCGCGCTGCGCTGATAGAGCTGCAGCGACAGGCGGCCGCCGGCCACATGGAACTGGAACAGCAGGTGGCAGGGCGGCAGCGCCATCCGGTCGAGCTCACCGACGTTCCACGCGCTGACGATGATGCGCCTTGAGTCGGGGTTGGTGCGCAACAGCTCCACCGCGGTTGCTATCTGGTCAACGTGATGGCCGCCGGCCGTGGGCCAGGAGCGCCACTGTGCGCCGTACACGGGACCGAGATCGCCGTTCTCATCAGCCCACTCGTCCCAGATCGATACGCGGTTTTCGTGCAGGTAGCCGACGTTCGTTTCTCCGCGCAGGAACCACAGCAGTTCGTGGATGATGGAGCGAAGATGCAGCGTCTTCGTGGTCACCACCGGGAAGCCGGCAGCGAGATCGAAACGCATCTGGTGACCGAATACACTCAGCGTACCGGTGCCGGTGCGGTCATCCTTGCGTGAACCTGTCTGGCGAATCAGTCGCAACAGATCCAGATATTGACGCACGATCAGCTCCCCGCCGTCTCAGCCGTGGGCAGTCGCCGTCGCGCGGCGCCATGCCAGCCACAGCAATACCGCCCCGGCGATGATCATCGGTGTCGTCAGCACCTGACCCATGGTCAGCCAGCCGAAGGCAAGATAGCCGATATGCTGATCCGGCAGCCGCAGGAACTCCACTGCGAAACGGAACACGCCGTAGAGCACCAGAAACAGTCCGGACACCGCCATCATCGGGCGCGGCTTTCTTGAGAACCACCACAGCACGACGAACAGCACCAGACCCTCCAGAATCGCCTGGTAGAGCTGCGTGGGGTGACGCGGTACACCGTCGACCAGAACAGCCCAAGGCGCATCCGGGCGCGTCGGCGCACCCCAGAGTTCACCGTTGATGTAGTTGCCCACACGGCCCAGGCCCAGTCCCGGCGCGGCCCACGGCGCGAGAAAATCAGTGATGCGGAAAAACGGCTGACCGACACTGCGGGCGAACAGCAGGATGGCCGCCAGCACGCCGAGCAGTCCGCCGTGAAAAGACATGCCGCCTTCCCAGATGGCGAACAGCTTCAGCGGACTGCCGAGGAACGCCGCGAAATCGTAAAACAGCATATAACCGACCCGGCCGCCAACGACGACGCCCAGGACAACGTAGAAAAACAGATCCTCGACGCGTGCGGGTTGAATGGGGCTCCACGGACGTCGTGCGCGCACGCGCATACCCGCCCAGCCGATCAGGAAGCCGCCAAGGAACATCAGCCCATACCAGCGCACGTCGACCGGACCGATCGAGAAGGCGATCGGATTGAATTCAGGATACTCGAACAGCGTGCAGCCCCTGTGTTGATACGTTGATGCGCTTCGGGCGTGGTGCCGGAAGCGGCGCGACCGGCGGCGCGTTAGTTAACCACGCATTCCCGCGCCTCGCCAGTGCCGCAGGCCTGTCCGGTGGCACCCGCGAGGCCACGTGCTGCCCTGCAATCGCAGTGACCGCGGGCCGCGCTGCGACCACGGAACGCCGCTTCGGGCATTGCTATAGTGTGGGCATGAACAATCGGCTCCGCCACGAAACCAGCCCCTATCTGCTTCAGCATGCCGACAACCCCGTGCACTGGCAGCCGTGGGACGAACAGGCGCTGCGGCTCGCGCGCGAGTCGGACAGGCCGATCCTGCTGTCCATCGGCTACTCGGCCTGCCACTGGTGTCACGTGATGGCACACGAATCGTTCGAGGACGCCGACACCGCGGCGCTGATGAACGAACGGTTCGTGAACATCAAGGTCGACCGCGAGGAACGACCCGATCTGGACAGGATCTATCAGCTGGCCCATCAGCTGTTCGTCGGCCGCGGCGGCGGCTGGCCACTGACCGCATTCCTGACCCCGGACAGCCACCTGCCGATCGCGGTGGGCACCTATTTCCCTCTTCAGCCACGTTACGGCATGCCGGCTTTCAGCGAAGTGCTGCGCCGTGTTGCCGACTACTACGCCGGGCATCGCAAAGAAATCACCACGCAGGGCCATGCGCTGGTCGATGCGCTGCGGCGCATGGACGAACGCGCAACGGCACGGGATGGCCAGCCGCTGGACGCGGCACCGCTTCACGCCGCGCGTGAATCGCTGCGTGCCGGCTTCGACGTGCGTCATGGCGGCTTTGGCGGCGCGCCGAAGTTTCCGCGCGCCGGGAGCCTCGAGCTGGCATTGGAGCTGTGGCACGACGCAACAGATGCGGACACCGGCACGCGGCACGAAGCTGATCTGATGTCGATGGTGACATTCAGCCTCAGCACAATGGCCGCGCGCGGTCTCTACGACCATCTGGCTGGCGGATTTTTCCGCTACGCGGTTGACGAAGCCTGGGCGATACCGCATTTCGAGAAAATGCTGTACGACAATGCCTCACTGCTGGCGTTGTATGCGGATGCATGGGCCGCCACCGGCCAGGCGGCGTTCGCGACAGCGGCGACTGAGACCGCGCGGTGGCTGAACCTTGAGATGGCGCATGCGCAAGGCGGATGGTACGCGGCGCTGGACGCCGATTCGGAAGGCGAGGAAGGCCGCTACTATCTGTGGACACCCGAGCAGTTCGAATCGCTGCTGCCGGCACCACAGAGCGAGGTGGCGAAAACGGTCTACGGCCTGTATCGCGAACCCAATTTCGAAGGCAGCGAATGGCATCTGCATCATGCGGAGTCGGTGGCCACGGTCGCGGCCGCCAACGACACGGCCACGGACGAGGTGCAGGCCTTGCTCGACAGCGCGCGACAAACGCTGCTGGACGCGCGCCGCGGCAGGCCCGCCCCGGAGCGCGACGACAAGGTGCTCACCGCGTGGAATGCGCTGACGGCACGTGCGATGGCACGCGCGGCGCGCCGTCTGCGGCGCCCGGATCTGGCGCAACCCGCACTCGCCGCCATCGACTTCATTCGCGGGCAGCTGTGGGATGGCCGGCGCCTGAAAGCCGTCTACAAAGACGGAAGATCGCGCTTCAACGCCTACCTCGACGACCACGCCTTCATGATGGACGCATTGCTCGAAACCCTGCAGTGCCGGTGGCGAACCGCGGATCTGGAATTCGCGATCGCCCTTGCGGACACGTTGCTGGAACGGTTCCAGGACGCCCGCGGGGGATTCTGTTTCGTCGCTGACGACCACGAAGCGCTGATCCATCGGCCACGATCATTCGCCGACGAGGCCATTCCTTCCGGCAATGGCATCGCGCTGTCGAGCCTGCTGGTGCTCGGCCATCTGCTGGGTGAAACCCGCTACGTGGATGCGGCTGAACGCGGCCTGCTCGCGGCCCGGCAGGTGGTGCTCGGCCATCCGGATTCGTACGCGGCGACCCTGCACGCACTGGCGCTCTACCTGCACCCGCCGGAACTGATCATCATTCGCGGCACGCGGGAGGAAACGCACCATGTGTGCGAGGAGATCGGCGCCAACTACCATCCGCGCCGCTACGTGTTCAGCATTCCGCCGGATGTCGGCACACTGCCGGGCCTGCTCGCAACCCGCTTACCGGCATCGTCCGGCGCAGTCGCCTACCGCTGCGCGGGCACCCGGTGCGACCTGCCGGAGACGGACATCAACCGCCTGATCGATCAGCTGTAATCGTCACCGGCGACGCATGCAGCGGATTGCGTTGCCAGTAGCCGTCTTCGCGCCGGAGCTCGTACGCGGGCCAGTACAGCCCGTCGAGCGTCAGCGTGATGACTTCCGGGACGTCGTTCCAGCTCACGGTATGCAGACGCACCGAGTCGGTGCTGCCCAGACGCCGTATTTCACGAACGAAGCTGTCCATGTCGAGGGTCGGATTGCCGTTGACCGCCACGATGCGCCGGCCGGCCACCAGACCGAAACGACTGGCCGGGGATCCGAAATTGTAGAACGAGACATACACACCGATCGGTTCCACGCTGCGCTGTGCCGACAGTTCACGGTGCGGTGACTGGATCAGGGCACCGGCCCACATCAGCACATGGTCGATATCGACGCCGCTGAGTTCGACGGTTTCCAGCACGCGGGTGATCTCGCGGCCATCCCGAAAGACGGTGACCTCCACCTGTTCCGCCTGTGACGCCCGCTCCACTTCACGGAAGGTGTTCGCCGGCTCGCCGTTGATGGCAAGCAGAATGTCGCCGGCACGGAAGAATCCGGCGGCCGGCGTACCGGCAACGAAACTGGACACGGCCAGAACCTGGCGCCGCTGACGGTTATGCAACTCATAGGTGGCTGCCCAGGCCTCGGGCAGATCAAGCTTGCTGGCGGTTGCCAATGGCATCCGCCGCCATTCGACTTCGAGCGACCGGATGGGCGTGTCGCTGCGCAGATGCTCGAGCATATCCACGACCAATTCCGCGGGCACGCCCAGATTGACCTGATGGAGATCGCGTCCGGTCTGATACGCGAAGCTGGACCACAGTGCCAGTACGCCGCCGTCGCGATCGGTGATCACACCGTCGAAGCTGCTGGGGCCATTCACCAGGGTGTAGGCCTCCAGGTTCGAGTCGCGGAAGCGGAAGGTGCGTGACGGCGGGAAATTGGCGTCGGTTATCGAGCCGATCTCACTGGACTGGGAACGCAGCCCGTGGTCCGCCCCCAGGCCCACCACCAGCACGGAACGGCCCGGTTCAGACTCCTCAACACGAAATTCCGCACTGCGAACCGGCGTATCGCCGATCAGCGCGGTGTCGTACGACACCACCGCAAGGTTGTGCAGGGGGTGTACATAAACGACGTTGCCGGGTATTTCCAGCGAGCCCGCGAACGTGAGCCGCACATCGCCCAGTGCCACCGGCACGGTGTTGCGATCGACCACCACCCAGCCGCGTTCGGCATCGGCTACCACGCCGGTACCGTAGTAGTAACGATCCGATACACCCGAAACCGTGTAAGGCATCTCGAAGTTCACCAGCACCAGTGAATGCTGGATGATGTCCAGGTGGGGGTCCGTATTGTCCGGAAACGAGGTCGTGCGGGCTTCGCGTGCCGGCGCGGGCGCCCCTGCCCCAAGCTCACGACACGGCCATACGCCCGCCGCATCGTCACGATGACAGCGCACGGCCGGGTACCAGTGGCGGCTGTTCGTCAGAATCCGCTGATGCTCGCTACGCGGATCGTCGAAAGGCACGAAGCGCACACTGACCTGCTGACCGATCGCCAGGCTTTCCAGCACCGCTTCGAATTCGTCCAGGTCGGCGACGGGTTGACCATCGAGTTCGGTGATCAGGCTGGCGCGCGGGATGCCGGCGGTGCCGAACACGTATCCGGGGCTGGCCACATAGACCCCGCTCACCGGGCGGAACAGGTGTCGCGCCTGCTGATACGACAGTTCGTGAAATACACCGTCACCGAATTCCACGTACTCGTCGGGCGTCACGGCGTGAAGGTCGTCCACGAGCAGCCGGTACGTGGCCGCCTCGCCGCCTCGCTCAACAACCAGCTCAACGGACTCGCCAACGCTGCCGTCCAGGATCGATGCCAGTGGCACGAATTCGGTCACCAGTTCGCCGTTCAGTGAAATGAGAATGTCACCCGGCTCGAGCAGCGACGACGCCGACGAACCGGGCAGCACCTGCTCAACCACCAGCATGCCGGTCTGTTCCGGGTGCGCACGACGCGCCGCCGCTTCGGCGGATTCGGTCAGACCCAGCCGCCGCAGTTCAGCGTAAGGCTTGCGTACGAATTCGGTACGAAGCGTCCCGCGCGTTACCGGCCTGCCCTGTCGAATGAGCTGGAACGCTTCATTGACGCGATCCAGCGGCAGAAAGAAACTCGACGCGGCCTGGGAATTGCCGCCGGCATTGAGCGCGACCGCGCGGCCCTGTATGTCGATGACCGGCGAGCCGGATGAACCACCGGATGTCCCGGACGCCGCCTGGAAATAGAACGTGTTGAAGTCGTTGTAGTTGCCGCGCCCATAGTTCGGTGCCTGTCGGTCCAGACGCGCAATCGTGCCGGCCAGGATCGACAGCTGTTCCCCGGCATCGTTGCCCACGACGCGTATGTCGGTGCCCACCTGTGCCGCCGCCGGCGCCAGCGGGATCTCGGCCGGCTCCATGAAGACAAGATCGTCGGGGTTGTAACTGAAGAATCCGAAGTCGTGAACCGGATCGCGATAGACGGGGATCAGATCCACCTCTTCCTGATTCAGAAAGATGGCCTGTGCCCGCACCGGTCCGGGAGTGACCACATGACGGTTGGTGAGGATCAGGCCGCGCTCGGCGTCAACGACAAACCCGGTTGCCTGGGTGGAGCGGTTGCGCTCCGTGTCGAATGCACGCGTACTGTCCACGCGTATCGACACCACTCCCGTCGCGATGCGTTCCAGCGTCTGGTTCCATGTCTGTGTCTGTGCCTGTGCCGATGCATGCGCCGCAGTCAGAGCGACCAGCGCGATGACCAGCAAGTTTTTGATTGATTTCATGTAACTGGCTTCTTTGATGTCGATCGCTGGTAGGTTCAGACAATCCTCGCAGCATTTTATTCCCAAGGAAAGCGAAGCCGGCTGCGCGGCGGACCCCGCCCGCTACAATGGCGGGCGGAGTAGCGCACCGCGGCGACTGCCGGTCCCCAGTGCCTGACGCATCAGCCAGCGACGTCCCGGACCGAACCACTGCACGGCGGAGAGTCCGAAACGGCGCGCCGGCGACACCCAGCCCGGCAGGTTGCCGCTGCGAGCGATCACATCCAGTGCCAGCAGCATCGCCAGGTTCTCGCCCTTGCTGGCGCGTTCATAACGGCGCAGTACCCGCAGATCGCCCGGCGACTGCCCTTCGTCCAGCGCCTGTTCCAGCGTACGGGCAAGCCGGGTTGCGTCCAGCAGGCCCAGATTCATTCCCTGACCGGCCAGCGGATGCACGGTGTGTGCCGCATCGCCGGCCAGCACCAGCCGCGGCGCGCAGTAGCGCAGGGCGTGCAGCGCGCGCAGAGGAAACGCAGCGCGCGGGGACGGTGCCGACAGCCGTCCCAGTACGCCGCCACTGGCCTGCTGCAATGCAACGAGAAAACTCGCCTCATCCGCGGCGAGCAGCGATTCCGCCTGCGCCACGGGCATGGACCACACGATCGACACGCGACCGTCGGCCAGTGGCAGCAACGCCAGCGGGCCACCGGCAAGGAAACGCTGTCGGGCACACTGGCCGTGATCCAGTTCGCAGTCGATGTGCGCGACCACGGCCTGCTGGCCATAGGCTTCGGTAACCACAGGCAGCTGCGCAAGTTCACGCAGCCGTGAGGCGCTGCCGTCCGCGGCCACGATCAGGTCGGCACGGATGCGCTCACCGTCATCCAGTCTCACCATGACATCATCGGCGCCGGTGTCCAGCGACTTCACCCTGCGGCCGAAGGTCAGTGACGTTTCAGTACGCGTTCGCAGCACGTCCAGCAGTGCGACTCTCAGCAGGCTGTCTTCGACGATATGTCCGAGGTCCGGCTCGCCGATTTCGGCTGCATCGAAACGCAGTACGCCGACGTCATCGTTCGGGCTCCCTTCCCACACCAGCATGCTGCGGTACGGGCTGACGCGCGCGGCAGTCACCGCATCCCATGCACCCACCGAGTCGAACAGCTGCTGCGACAGACGAGACAGTGCGTAGACACGCAGATCGGTGCGCTGCGCGGACCACTCGGGTGGATCGCGACCGTCGAGCACATGCACCTCGAGCTGGCGTTGATGAGCACCGCAGGCCAGTCGAGCCGCAAGCGCAAGACCGACCGGTCCACCGCCGACGATCAATACGCGGCATGAAGCTGTCATGGCGTGCCGACTGGCAGGCCACGTGCCAGCGCGGGCTGACGGCCGGCCAGCCCCATCATCTGCTCAGCCAGCACGGCCTTGAGCGGCGGCAGTCGATCGAACGCGGCCAGGCTCATGCCACGTACCAGACCCGCGCCCGGCACGCCGCAGCCGAACAGCTGCACCAGACCGTGTGTCAGAGTGACGACACGACGACGATCAGCGGCTCGCGCCTGGCGATAGTCCCGCAACACCGCCGGCGAGCCGACATCGGCATCGTTGTTCGCGCCGCGCTGCACTGCGGCGGCCAGACAGTCAGCCAGCTCCGCCACATCCCGCAGCGCCAGATTGAAACCCTGACCGGCGACCGGATGCAGACTGGCGGCCGCATTGCCGATCAGCACCGCACGCTGCCCGTTGATCGACTCGCTGACGACACGTCGCAGGGGGTGCACGATCCGCGTTCCGCACTGCCGGATGCTGCCCAGCCGGTAGCCGAAAGCGCGCTGCAGGCGCGCACGGAATGCGGCATCGGGCAGACTCATCAGCTCCGCGGCATCATCGGTGCGAACGGTCCAGACCACCGCCATGCGTCCCTGACCAAGCGGCAGCAACGCCAGCGGACCATGGGCGGTGAAGCGCTCGAAAGCGATTCCCCGATGCGGTTTCCCGGTAAGGCAGTTCACCACCACCGCAGACTGCGCATAGTCATCCTCGCGCGCAGCAATGCCCAGCGCACCGCGTAACGGCGAACCGGCGCCATCGGCGGCCACCAGCAATCGCGCATGCAGCGACTGCCTGCCAGTGGCCGACTCGACATCGACAACCACCGCATCGTCCCGGTGCCGCACCGACACCACGCTGGCCGGCGCCAACGTTCGCAGCCGCGGCGCTTCGGTCAGTGCATCCCAGATCACCTTGCCCATGACACGGTTGGCGATCGTACAACCCAGCGCGGCGACGCCGTAGTCGCGCGCATGCAGTCGGGCCGTGCCAAACCGCCCGCGTTCACCGATATGGATGGTGGTGATGGGTTCGGCGTGGCCGGCCAGCGCCGCCCACAACCCCAGCCCGTCCAGAATCCGGCGTGATCCTTCGGCCAGTGCCGTACAGCGATCGTCGAAACTGGGTTGCGCCAGTTCACGCGGATCGCGCGCCTCGACCAGTGCGCAGGTCAGCGGCAGCGAAGCCAGTGCGTGCGCCAGCACGGAACCGACCAGTCCTCCGCCGACAATCAGGACATCGACCGATGTCGCGTCATGGCTCAACGCGTGCTCTCCATGAACCGCTCGATCTCCGCGGCGCCGGCCGGCAGCCCTTCGGTGAGGACGCGCGGCCCGTTGCGCGTCACCACCACGTCGTCTTCTATGCGTATGCCGATGCCGCGCCACGGCCGCGCGGCGCCGGGAGCGTCCGTGTTCACGTAGATGCCGGGCTCGATCGTCAGCACCATGCCCGGCTCGAGCAGTCGCCACTCGTCACCCACACGATAGTCGCCAACATCGTGCACATCCAGGCCCAGCCAGTGACCTGTGCGATGCATGAAGAATGACCGGTACGCGCCGTCGCGTATCAGGCTCGGGACGCGACCGCTGAGTATGCCCAGATCACGCAGGCCGCGGGTGATCACCTTTACCGCCGCGTCGTGGGGATCGTTCCAGTGATTGCCTGGCTTCACGGCCGCGGTCGCGGCCTGATTGGCTTCATGGCAGATGTCATGCAGCTCGCGCTGCCGCTCACTGAAGCGCCCGTTGACCGGAAACGTGCGGGTAATGTCGGATGCGTACAGCCCATGCTCGCAACCGGCATCGATCAGCACCAGGTCTCCATCGTTCAGGACGGCGTTGTTCGCGCGGTAGTGCAGCACGCAGGCATTGGCACCCCCGGCAACGATGGGCGAGTACGAGCATTCCACACCGTTGCGACGGAACTCGTGCTGAAACTCCGCTTCCAGTTCGTATTCCTTCATGCCCGGACGACATATCCGCATCGCCCGCCTGTGTGCGACAACGGCGATCCGCGCGGCCTTGCGCATTTCCGACAGCTCGGCGCGACTCTTGAACAGCCTCATTTCGTGCAGTAGATGGCCGAGCGCAACCAGCTCACCCGGCGCATGGGAACTCTGTCGTCTGGCGTTCAGCGCCGTGATCCAGCCCAGCATGCGCTGGTCGAATTCCGCCATGACGCCCATTGCGCAATAGACGCGTTCGCGCGGCTCGAGCAGACCGGGGAGTATGTCCTCCAGGTCCGATACCGGAAACGCATCGTCGGCACCGTAGCGCTCGATCGCACCAGCGGGTCCGGCACGCGGCCCGTCCCACTGCTCGCGCGCGGGGTCGCGTTCGCGACAGAACATGATGAATTCGCCCTGCTCACGACCCGGCACGAAGACGGCGACGGCGTCGGGTTCATCGAATCCGGTGAGATACCAGAAATCGCTGTCCTGACGATAGGCGTAGGTGCTGTCGCGGTTGCGCGTGCGTTCCGGTGCCGCGGCGACGACGGCGATGCCCTCGTGCCCGATCATCTCCATCAGGTGGCGGCGTCGCCGCGCGAATTCTTTTGCATCCATCGGGTAACCGGTCCGTCAATGCAGCGTGCGCTGATCCAGCTTCGTGCGCACCGCCGCGAGTTCCTCAAATACGATCTGCACGCTGACGCGCACATACTCGACCACTTCCAGCAGCGCGAAGTCCGGCTGTGCCGGCTCCTCGGATGAATCATCCTCCAGGACCGCGCGACTGATCTCCGAAAAGTCGTTGAAAATCTCGGTGATCGTGTCTCGGCCGCGATCATCGAGCATCTGCGGATCCAGTCCACCCAGTCCGAGCCCCGCGAGAAAGCCCTGACACCATTCCGCCAGCGCTTGCACGCGTTCGGGCAGCGGCTTTTCGTCGTGCGGCAGCAGCGGCTCGAAGCCCAGCTCGTCACCGGCCAGCGTGCGCCAGGCATCGATGCCGAGTTCGTTGAGCCGGGAGCGCAATCGCGCGATGGTTTCCAAATCGCCGCCGGCGTCTTTCAGACACTCATCCAACCAGCGCTCGCTCGCGTCACCGCCACCGCTGCACAGCAGCCCGCAGACGCATCCATGCAGCTCCGCCACGCCGGAGACCACGCCGGCTTCCCTCAGCGCCGAACCCAGCGCCGCATAGTCGATGTTGTCGCCACCCGTCACTGTGTTCCCGCCCATCCGTTTGCGCGGACCAATGCTAACACCGGCGCCTGCCCCGCCCCAGCCATCGTGCCTGCCTGCGATCCAGGCGCCGGCGGACCTGGCGATTGACCGTCGGATGCCGCGCACTCTATATTCCGCGCATGAGTACCGACCCGAACGTGCATCGATTCGATCTCGAATTGCAGAGACTTGAGAAGCGCCTGGAAGAACTGGTGCTGATCTGCAAGCAGCTGCAGGAAGAGAATCGATCGTTACGACAGCGTCAGGACACACTGACGGCCGAGCGCGCGCAGCTGTTGCAGCGCAATGAACAGGTCCGTGGCCGGGTGGAAGCCATGATCGGCCGACTCAAGGGCATGGAGCAGACCTCGTGACCGACAGTTTCACGCAGGTCACGATACGCATTCTCGAGAAGGAATATCAGGTGGCCTGCCCGGTGTCGGAGCGCGCCGCGCTGCTCGCCTCCGCGGAACTCCTGAACAAGAAGATGCGCGAAATCCGTGACAGCGGCAAGGTCGTCGGGCTCGATCGCGTCGCTGTCATGGCAGCGCTGAACATGGCCAATGAGCTGATCCAGGCGCAGGGCTTCAGCGAACAGATGGCCAACGTGGTCGGCACCCGGGTGCGCACGATGCGCGAACGCCTGGATTCAGCACTCGGTCCACCCAAGCAACTACCGCTGTAACCCATACGGCTGGGCCGGTCCTGCCCGTACCGGGCAGATCGGACTGACTACGGCCGCTATCAATAGTATCCTGACAGCCATGGTGTTCCCTGCGGTGTTCGACGCGAATTGGAAGTCTTTCGACCCTAACTCATGATCCAGGGGTTACCGTCTGTCGGTGGCGTTGTGCAGATCCGGTCTACCCGGGTAGCCTGCAACCATCACGGCCTACCCCACTTGTTGCTCCGGTTCGAGAGCAACGATTCGTGACGGCACAGGCGGGGAGCACCTCTCCTTGACAACACCAGACCAAACCGCGCAGGCACACCATGCCGCCGAACGTCGCGCGCTGCGCAGACAGGTACGGGCACAGCGCCGCGAATTCCCGCCAGCCGCGCGCGCGGCCGCCGACTCGCAGATCCTGCGCAGAATACTTGCGCTGCCGGCTTTCCGGGCAGCGCGCAATATCGCCGTCTACTTCGCCTTCGACGGTGAGCCATCGCTGTCGACGCTGATGCGCATCGCCGAACGTCGCGGCAAACGCCTGTTCGCTCCAGTCATCAATGCCGAACATATGCATTTCGCCCCGGTAGACCGAAGCGCACGGATGAACACGAATTTCTTTGGCATCCACGAGCCCCGGAACGCGCGGGCATTCGATGCCCGGCGGCTGGATCTGGTGCTCACCCCACTGGTTGCGTTCGATGAGTACGGAACGCGCATCGGCGTGGGACGTGGTTACTACGACAGGGCATTCGAGTTTCTTGGCCACCGATCATCATGGCTGCGGCCGCGACTGGTGGGAGTGGCCTACAGTTTCCAGTGCATGCAAAACCCGCTGCATCGTTCGCACTGGGACATCCCATTGGTGGGTGCCGTCACCGAAGCGCGGACGTATCGCTTCGATACCAATGCCGCGCATCAGCCGACTCCTTAGACCAACAGCCCGGGAGGGTTTCGATGAACTACTGGCTGCTCAAGTCCGAACCTTCGACCTTCAGCATCGAGGATCTGGCCGCCAGTCCGGGTCGACGGACATGCTGGGATGGCGTGCGCAATTATCAGGCGCGAAACTTCATTCGGGACGAAATGCGGCGCGGCGACCGCGCTTTTTTTTACCACTCCAGCTGCGCGCAACCGGGCATTGCCGGCATCGTCCGCATCGCGCGCGCCGCCTATCCGGATCACACCCAGTTCGACCCGGAGAGTCCTTACCATGATCCCGACAGCGAGCCGTCCGACCCGCGTTGGTACATGGTGGACATCACACTCGACAAGGCGTTCAACCGCGTCATAACCCTGCCAGAACTGCGTGAACACACGGCTGGCGGGCTTTCCGGCATGACTTTGTTGCGGCGTGGAAACCGGCTTTCGGTGATGCCAGTGAGCGACGATCACTGGGAGTTCATCCTGAAACTTTTGTGAGGCTGCATCGCCCTGCTGCACATCGACACGACGCGTTTTGTTTTCACAACTGAGCATCCAGTCACACTTCCTGGTTGGACACGCTTGGGCGTTGATGCGCAAAAATCGGTAACACGCTGGAATTTTTGATCCTTTTATATATACTCAACGCCGTTTAACCGACACGGAGACTACCCATGGCTCAAGAATCGGCTTCTCAGAAAAAGACATCTGTGAAAAAGACGTCTACCAAGCGTAAGTCTGTACGACGCAAGGTAGCGAAGAAACCTGCCGCCAAGAAGAAGGCTACCAAGAAGCGAGTAGCGAAGAAGGCGGCGAAGAAAAAGACGACCAAGAAAAAGGCAGCCAAGAAAAAGACCAAGAAAAAAGTAGCCAAGAAGAAAACCGCCAAGAAGAAAACCAAGAAGAAAGTGGCGAAGAAAAAAGCTGCCAAGAAAAAGACCAAAAAGAAAGTAGCCAAGAAAAAGACAACCAAGGCTCGCGGTAAGAAGGCCACCAAGAAGAAGGCAGCCCGCAAGACCGCGCGTAAGAAGCGGTAAGATGTTTGACCGCTCAATGGAGTCGTGATTCGACTCTATGCCTCAACAAGTGCCCGCTACGTAGCGGGCACTTTTTTTCCGCCGGGTGAACCATGAATCAGAACGAACTCAAGCGTAACGCCGCGCTGGCGGCAATGGAGTATCTGCAGGATGGCATGGCGCTGGGCGTGGGCACCGGCAGCACGGTGGACCATCTGATCGACGCCCTGGCGAACACCCGCCGCAGGCCGGACGTCGTCGTTTCAAGCTCCGAACGATCTACGGCCCGGTTGCGCGACGCGGGAATCGAAGTCGTCGAGCTTGCCGAAGTCGGCACCCTGGATCTGTACATCGACGGCGCCGATGAAGCCACCAAGCATCGTCACCTGGTGAAAGGCGGTGGCGGTGCGCTGACGCGCGAAAAGGTGCTCGCGGCGGCGTCCAGAAAGTTCGTATGCATTGCCGATGAGTCGAAACTGGTCGGCATGCTGGGTCGATTTCCGCTGCCCGTGGAAGTCGTGCCGATGGCGCGATCCTACGTTTCGCGCCAGTTCGTGAAGGCCGGTGGACAACCGATCTGGCGCGATGGATTCGTCACCGACAACGGCAACCAGATTCTGGACGTGCACAATCTGACGATTGCGAATCCGCTGGAAATGGAGTCGCGCTTCAATCAGATAGCGGGCGTGGTCACGGTGGGACTGTTCGCCCGTCGACCGGCGGATGTGCTGCTGATCGCGGCGGCCGGCGGCATCAAGACGATCAGTTAGGCGGGCACGGCCGGGAGTGGCTGGGGGACCAGGATTCGAACCTGGGTTCTCGGAGTCAGAGTCCGATGTCTTGCCTCTAGACGATCCCCCAATCCAGAAGCGCGAATCCTGCCCCGGATGCCCGGGAAACGCGAATCAGCGCTTGGAGAACTGGGTGGCCCGGCGAGCCTTGCGCAAACCAACCTTCTTACGCTCGACTTCACGTGCGTCGCGGGTAACGAACCCGGCACGACGCAGCGGCTGACGCAGTGTTTCATCGTAAGCCATCAGCGCCCGCGTGATCCCGTGCCTGATTGCACCGGCCTGGCCGGTGGTGCCGCCACCCCTGACCGTGACGTGAATATCGAAGCGGTCGGTCAGTTCGGCCACTTCCAGCGGCTGGCGCACGATCATGCGCGCGGTCTTGCGACCGAAAAAATCATCCAGAAGGCGGCCGTTGATGCGGATCTCCCCGCTGCCGGGCTTCAGAAATACACGTGCGGCCGAGGTCTTGCGCCGGCCCGTACCATAGTTGGAAAGCGTCGCCATATCAGCGGAACTCCGGGTCAGAAGGACAGCGGCGCAGGCTGCTGCGCCTCATGCGGATGGGATGGGCCGCGGACCACCTTCAGTTTCCTGAGCATCTGGCGACCCAGCGGATTGCGGGGCAGCATGCCCTTCACAGCCAGCTCCAGCACCCGCTCCGGAGCGCGCGCCAGCAGGTTCTCCAGCGGCTCGGATTTCAGGTTGCCGATGTACCCGGTGTGATGATGGTACATCTTGTCCTTGAGCTTGCGACCGGTGACGCGGATCTTTTCCGCGTTGATCACAACAATGTAGTCGCCGGTATCGACATGCGCCGTGTACACGGGCTTGTGCTTGCCGCGCAGACGACTGGCGATTTCGGTTGCCAGTCGGCCAAGGGTCTGCCCCGTGGCGTCGACGACGTACCAGTCACGCCGGACGGTCTCCGGCTTTGCGGAATATGTTTTCATCGTGGTGGCTGCCGCTGATTATCCGGGCCGCACCGGCCCGGCGAAAGGCGGAATACTACTGATGCGGCCTGCCCGGCGCAACAGGCGAAACCGCCAATCTTGCCTCGGGCCGGCTTGCGGCCATGCTCAGAAGGCGTATTCCAGTGAAACCGACGAGAAAATATCCGTGCGGACCGACCCGGGCGGCACGTCCGAGTCACGCCGCAGGCGGTACGAGACAACCAGGGCGATGTCCGTGAACAGCCTTGCGCGCAGCGCCGAGACGGATTCCGTGCGGGTATTGGACGAGCCGGATTCCACGACCAGCTCCTGGGCGAACGAGGTGGTGGAATTGAGCGTCCACTCGTAGTCGAGCGTCGCACGGGCAATCGCCTCTTCCGTGGTGGCGCCGTCGATACGGCGCGCGAAACGCCGGCCCAGACCGGCCTCGACGTTGAATTCGTGATTATCGGTATCAACCACCGTGTGGCCATAGCCGAGTGATTCCGAACGCTGCCGTTGATAGGCCGCGAACCGGTTCTTGTTCCAGTCGAGCGCTGCGAACATGAAGCTGCGCCCCCAGGCGCGGCGCGCCACGTAGCGGCCGGTGTACGCTTCGGTGGTGGTTTCCTCCTCGCGCGTCGCGCCCACGGCGGACAGATCCCACTCATGACTCCATTCATTCGGCACATAGCGCAGACGCAGCCGTGCGTTGGTATTGGTGCTTTCCGTGTTACCGGTGGTGGACAGAAAACCCAGGGTTGCGCGGCCCGACACCGTGTCTTCGTCGCCCTGCGCGCTGGCCGCGGTGGCGAGAAACTGGCCCGCCAGCACAAAGCCGGCCAGGCGTCCGGACAACGCAACAGATCGCTTGAGCATCAAAAAACTCCCAAAATCGGCGAAAAAACGGCAGAAAGTCCGCTGGATCTCCCCCTGTACCCGCGGATGGCGCAGTATAATCGACGCATGATGCGCGATTTCAATCGTCTGGATCTGCTTCTGGCGGTCGCCGACGATGCCCTGCGAACGCTCACAACGCGGCCGCACCCGGCACGACCGGACCCTGCCGTCGGCCATGCCGATGGCGACATGTCCGCGATCGAACGCGATCTCAGCGCCTCGCTGATGCGTGTCAATCACGCCGGCGAAATTTCCGCCCAGGCGCTGTACACGGGTCAGGCGCTTACCGCCCGGGCAGCCGACACGCGTGCCGTGCTCCAGGCAGCGGCGCTGGAGGAACGCGACCACCTTGCGTGGTGCGCCCGACGCATCGATGAACTGGGTGGCCGCATCAGTCTGCTGGCGCCGCTCTGGTACACCGGCAGCGTCACGCTGGGCGCGCTCGCCGGGCTGGCCGGCGACCGGGCCAGCCTCGGGTTCGTCGCGGAAACCGAGCGGCAGGTCGAAGCGCATCTGCACGACCATCTGGAAAAACTTCCCGAACAGGATCAGAAAAGCCGGGCCATACTGGAACAGATGGCCGACGATGAGGCCCGACATGGAGCGACGGCACGCCTGGCCGGCGGCGCCGATCTGCCCGTGCCGGTACGCCTCCTGATGAAGGCAGGCGGCGAAATACTGCGCAAGACCGCGCTGCACCTGTGATCTGAATCACAATGCGCCCGTGTTATTGCTTGTCTGGGCGTTGCGATTTGATTTAATACAACATTACGTCAAGCGGGAGTGACGAACGATGGACGAAGCCCTGAGACCACTGAGCGATATACCGGCGATCAATCGATTCCTCAGTTATTGCCGTGTGCGCACGATTGCGGCGAAAACCGTGATGATCCACGCTGGCGACCTGCCCGACGTGCTCTATTTCATTGTCGACGGCTCGGTCGAAGTCATGATCGAGGACGAGGACGGCAACGAAATGGTGCTGGCCTATCTGAACAAGGGCCAGTTCTTTGGTGAGATGGGGCTGTTCTACGAGCAGCCCACACGCAGCGCCTGGGTCAGAACACGCACCGAGAGCGAAATTGCGGAAATGACTTACCCGCGCTTCCGCCAGATTGCTTCGGAGAGTCCCGGTCTGATCTTCGAACTGGCAACCCAGCTGGCCACGCGGCTGAATCGCACCAACCGCAAGCTCGGCGATCTGGCATTCGTCGACGTCACCGGTCGCGTGGCGCACGCGATCATGGATCTGTGCAAGGAACCGGACGCGATGACGCATCCGGAAGGCATGCAGATCAAGGTGTCACGGCAGGAGCTGTCACGTCTCGTCGGCTGTTCGCGGGAAATGGCGGGTCGGGTGCTGAAGGTGCTTGAGGATCAGGGCCTGGTGCGGGCCAACGGCAAGACCATCGTCGTGTTCAATGCCCGCCGCGACCCTCCGAAAGCACGCCGGGAAGGGCTGCGCCGCCAGGCGTAACGTTGGCGGGCATCCGCCACGCTGACGCCCGCGGTCACCTTCACCTGGACGCCCGGTGCGCCTTGATGCGTTCGTAGGCAGCGCGGATTTCGTGCGTCTTCTGCTCGGCCACCCCCGCCATGGAGTCGGGCAGTCCACGGGCCACCAGCTTGTCGGGGTGATGCTGGTTCATCAGCCTTCGATAGGCGGTCTTGATCTCCTGATCACTGGCCGCTGACTCCACACCCAGCACCTGATAGGCACGATCCAGGTCTTCAGCCGTGTTACCCCGCCCGACACCCGAGAACTCCTGCGCTCGCGCAAGCGCCTCGATCTGCGCCAGTTCGACACGACCCACATGCAGTGTCCGTGCGACTTTCCATAATGCGTCTCGCTTGGCCTTGCCCATGTTGCCGGCGGCTACCAGCGCCTGCATCTGAATCTGCACAAAGGCACGCACCAGATCGGGACGGTCCTCCAGTTCACGGTGGAACACCGCCAGACGCTGTGCCAGCGGGTACGCGCCGGACTTGCCACGCGTGAAACAGATAATGGCTTCGCGCACTTCCTCCGGCCCCAGGCGCATTGCGTGCATCACACGGCGCGCAACGCGTATTTCCTCCTCGGAAACGCGTCCATCGCTCTTCGCCAGGTGGCCCATGACTTCGAAGGTGACATCGGCGTACAGCTTCTGTACCCGGCCAGGCGGCGGGGCGGCCGCGCCGGGCCGCAAGCCGAAACCGCGATCAAACTGATGCCCCAGCACCACACCCACCAACGAACCCACCGGGCCGCCTGCCGCGAAGCCGAGCAGCCCCCCGACCGCCTTGCCAAGCCAGCTCATGGCCATGCTAAGCTCCGCGCCGTATCGGGTTCACGCTGGCAAGTTGCCCTGTCGCCAGCCCAGAAGTCATTATCCCGCCTTCACGTACATAGACATTCACGTATAGACCTTCACGCAATGACTCAGCCTCCGACAAGGCTCACAGAAACGCCTGTTTTTGAAACCAGCCTGCACAGTCTGCAAAGAATCGCCCGCGGGAAGGTGCGCGACATCTATCACGTGGATGAGCGCCATCTGCTCATTATCGCGACCGATCGTATATCAGCGTTCGACGTGGTGCTACCGGACCCGGTGCCCGGCAAAGGCAAGGTACTGACAGCGATCTCGAAATTCTGGTTCGATCGACTCGCGCACATCATTCCCAACCACCTTACCGACATCACACCGGAAGACGTGCTCAGCGACGCGCGCGACCACGCAGTGGTACGCGATCGCGCGGTAGTGGTGCGCCGACTGCAGCCGCTGCCGATAGAAGCCGTGGTGCGAGGCTATCTGATCGGTTCCGGCTGGAAGGATTACTGCGGCTCTGGCCGGGTGTCTGGCGTGCCATTGCCACCGGGCATAGAGCTTGCCGAGCAGCTGCGTGAACCGATCTTCACGCCGAGCACCAAGGCGCCGCCGGGCGGGCATGACGAAAACATCACGATGGCCGATGTGAAGACTTGCATAGGCAGGGAACTCGCGGACCGCGTCGAGCAGGTATCGCTGCAGATCTACCGGGAGGCCAACGACTATGCGCGCGGACGCGGCATCATCATAGCCGACACCAAGTTCGAGTTCGGCACCGATGATGGTGAACTGAAACTGATCGACGAACTGCTGACGCCGGATTCATCGCGCTTCTGGCCGGCTGACAGTTACGAGCCCGGCGCCTCGCCAAAAAGCTTCGACAAACAGTACGTGCGGGACTATCTGGAAACCCTGGACTGGAACAAGTCAGCTCCGGGACCACGACTGCCGGAAGTCGTCATCGAGCGCACGCAGGAAAAGTATCTCGAGGCACTGCGCCGGCTGACGGCGGTATAGCAGCGGCGGTCGAACCGTCGCGACAGAGGATGGAACGACTGCGCCGAAAATTCCTGCGATGGCTGTGGCGCTCCGAGCCCCGCAACCGGTTCGAGCAGGTTGCCACCATCGCAACCCGACTTGCCTTCGCCCTGCTGCGCGATCTCAGGCACGGAGAGCTCAGCCTGCGCGCCATGAGTCTGGTCTACACGACCATGCTCGCCATCGTGCCACTGCTGTTTTTCAGTTTCTCGGTGCTGAGGAGCCTGGGCTTTCATCGCCAGCTCGAACCCATGCTGCTGAATTTTCTCGCGCCGCTGGGGCCGCGCGCGGAGGAGCTGAACGACACGGTCATGAGTTTCGTGGACAACGTCAGCGGCACCGCCCTGGCCAGTGTCAGTCTGGCACTGCTGCTGTACACCGCGCTGTCCATGGCACAGAAAGTCGAGGAGAGTCTGAACTTCGTCTGGCGAGTGGACCGGCCGCGCAGCTTCGCGCGACGCTTCAGCGAATACCTCACGGTGATGATCGCCGGGCCGCTGCTGATGAGCGTGGCGATGGGCATCACGGCGGCGGTCTCCAGCACAGCGCTGATGGAAGCGCTGCGCGCCAGCGAGCCGTTCGGCAGCTGGCTGGCAGCGCTGACCGCAGTCGTACCCTACACACTGGTGGTGATGGCGTTCGCGTTCCTCTACAAGCTGGTGCCCAACACCCATGTGCGCCTGCCCGCGGCGCTGGCCGGCGGTCTGCTCGCGGGCATTCTGTGGGCTGGTGGCGGACGCCTGTTTGCGCAGTTCGTCGTCACGGCGACGCGCACCGAAGTCATCTATTCGGGTTTCGCGATTGTGATCGTGGCCATGCTGTGGCTGTACCTGTCATGGCTGATTCTTCTGACCGGCGCTCAGCTCGCGTTCTATGTGCAGAATCCCGACTACCTGCGTTTCGGACAGCGCACGCCACGGGCATCCAATACGTTGCGTGAACGTCTGGCATTGAACACCATGCTCCTTGTCGCGCAGGACTTCGGCGCAGCCGGGCGCGGCTGGCGCGATGAGAGTCTGGCGCCGAGGCTGGGTGTGCCGCGCCACATACTGGAACCGGTTACCGCCGCGCTGACATCACGTGGACTGCTGGTCGCCTCCCGCGAAGGGCAGTGGCTGCCCGGCAGGGATCTGCGCCACATCACCCTGCTGGACGTACTCGCGGCGGTGCGCAGCACGGCGCTCGACGGCGCCTCTTACCGCGGCCGACACTGGAGCCCGCTTGTCGTGCAACTGGGCGAGCGCATCGATCAGGCGATCGCCACCGAGCTCGGGGAAAAGACAATCGCCGATCTCGTCGACGAGGCTACTCGCCCGCAACCGTAAGGCCGTCGACCAGCACCGAACCGCAGCGAATCGCGCCGCGCGTGTCGCGGTCCGATCCGATAGCGCGGATATTGCGCAGCATCTCGCCGAGGTTGCCCGCGATCGTGACTTCGCTCACCGGATGACGCACCTCGCCCGACTCGACAAGAAACCCCGCCGCACCGCGCGAATAGTCACCGGTGACGGTGTTCGCACCCTGCCCCAGCAGTTCACCGATCACGAACACTTCGCCACGATCAGCCATCAGCTGAAGCGGGTCGTCTTCGGTGGCGCTCACCGTGAGGTTGTGGACGCCACCGGCATTGCCGGTGGTTGCCAGACCCAGCCTTCGCGCCGAATAGCTGGACAGCACATAGCCCTGCAGTACGCCGTTGCTGACCAGGGCGCGCTGCCGTGTACCCACCCCTTCGGCGTCGTAAGGCGCACTGGCCATGGCACGCGCGATGAACGGGTCCTCATCGATGTTGACGAAGTCCGGAAGCACCTGCTGACCGGCGGCACCGAGCAGAAACGATGCCTTGCGGTACTGACTGCTACCGCTGATGGCCGCCACCAGATGACTGAACAGGCCGCGCGCCTGCTCCGGAGGAAACAGCACCGGCATCACGCGTGTCTTGAGACGGCGGGCGCCAAGTCTGCGCACCGCGCGCCGGCCGGCCTCCTCGCCGATCTGCTCCGGCGAGGCAAGCCCCCCGGGCCAGCGCGCCACGTCGTACCAGTAGTCGCGCTCCAGTGAACTGCCGTCGCGCGCCACGACGCTGACGCTGATCGAGTGGCTGCTGGTGGGATAGCCACCGAGAAACCCGTGCGAGTTTGCGTAGATGCGCAGACTGCTGCCAGTGGAAAGCGACGCACCTTCGGAATTGTCGATGCGCCCATCCACCGCGCGAGCCGCCGCCTCGGTGCGTCGCGCCAGCTCCGCCGCCTCGTCCACGTCGATCGGCCACGGGTGACAGAGATCCAGATCCGGCGCGTCGCCGGCCATCAGCCCGGCATCGGCCAGGCCCGCGTGATGATCGGGCGCCGTGAACCTGGCAATGCTCAGCGCCTTGTCCACCGCCTCGGCCACCGCCTCGCGCGTAAACCTGGCCGTACTCGCCGACCCCTTGCGATTGCCCTTGTAGACCGTCACAGCAAGGCCCCGGTCGCGCTGGCGCTCCACGGATTCCAGTTCACCCATGCGTACCGTAACGTTCAGGCCTTCGTCGAAACTGGCTCCGGCCTCCGCCTGATCAGCACCAAGCTTGCGAGCGCGTTCCACGGCATCGGCCGCGGCCGCTTCCAGTGACTGGCGGACAGCATCAAGATCCATTGTGAGAAGGTTTCCGGCGAGATGAGAAGGCCATTCTAACTGCTGTACAATGCATCGATGAAACCGCAGACGGTCAACCCGCTGGTCGGCGTCATCATGGGGTCGGTATCCGACTGGTCTACGATGCGCCACACAGCCGACACTCTGGAGTCGCTTTCGATACCACACGAAGTCAGGGTGGTGTCCGCCCATCGCACACCCGATCTGCTGTTCGAGTACGCGGCATCGGCACGCGGGCGCGGACTGATGGTGCTGATCGCCGGTGCCGGCGGCGCAGCGCATCTGCCCGGCATGACCGCGGCTAAGACGGATCTTCCGGTGCTTGGCGTGCCAGTGGAATCGCGCGCACTCAACGGCCTGGACTCACTGCTCTCCATCGTGCAGATGCCCGGCGGCATCCCGGTGGCCACGCTGGCCATCGGCAAGCCCGGCGCGATCAATGCGGCGCTGCTGGCCGCGGCGATACTCGCCGGTCACGATTCCGACATCGCCACGGCGCTGGCCGCATTCCGGCGGAATCAGACCGACAATGTGCTGAGCTGTCCGGATCCGCGCGATGCCGGTGCCGGCTAGTCGCACCGACGACGCCGGCGCAACGACATTGAACGCTCCGACCATAGGCATCATCGGTGCCGGACAGCTGGGCCGCATGATGGCACTGGCCGCCTATCCACTGGGTGCCCGGATCATGTTCCTGGATCAAAGCGGGGATTCCCCCGGCGGACAGGTCGGCCACATCATGACAGCAAACATCGACGATACCGCGGCGTTGCTCAGGCTCGCCGATGCCGTGGATGTCGTGACCATCGACATCGAGAACGTTCCCGTCGAAGCGCTGGACGCGGTGGCGCATCACGCCAATCTGTATCCGCCCGCCGCCGCGATCGCAGCGGCACAGGACCGCCTCACCGAAAAGGAACTGTTTGCTTCGCTGGGCATCCCCACTGTTCCCTTCGTGGCGATAACCCGTCCCGAAGACCTCGACCGCGCGACAACACTGGGCTGGCCGCTGGTGCTCAAAACACGCCGGCTGGGCTATGACGGACGTGGTCAGCATCTGGTTCGCGGCAGATCCGAGCTGGAGAGCGCCTGGCGCGAGCTGCGCAACGTACCGGCAATTGCCGAGGCATGGATCCGGTTCGACCGCGAAGTGTCGCTGGTCGGCGTGTACGGCGCCGACGGTGAACGGCGCTTCTATCCCCTGGCAGAGAACGTGCACCACCAGGGACAGCTGTACTCGACAGTTGCGCCCTTCGACGATCCGCAGCTGCAGGCCACGGCCGAGCGCTGGCTCAATGCGGTGGCGGACCGGTTCCGCTACCGCGGCGTGCTGACGGTGGAATTTTTCCATACCGACGCCGGCCTGCTCGTGAACGAGATGGCGCCACGGGTGCACAACAGCGGTCACTGGACCATCGAGGGTGCCGACACCAGTCAGTTCGAGAATCACATTCGTGCCGTGCTGGGCTGGCCGCTGGGCAGTACCGCACCACGCGGGCACGCCGCCATGCTCAACCTGATCGGCAGTCTGCCGCCACCACAGCAACTGCTCGCCATGCCCGGACTGCATTTCCACGACTATGGCAAGTCCGCCCGCGCGGCCCGCAAGGTGGGACACTGCACCATCGTCGACAGCGATCGGAGGCGCCTGCTGCGGCGACTCGGCGAGCTGCGACAGACGATCGGCCCGGCCCAGTGATGCCGTTCCTCGTATCGCCGGTACGTTTGTATTAGGCTTCGGAGGCCTGACACGGAGCTTTCTGTTAGCCGATGTATTGCCAGCTGTTCAAGCTACGCGAGCCGCCGTTCCGACTGACGCCGGATCCGCAGTTCCTTTTCGCGAGCAAGCAGCATGCCCGCGCGAAAGCCTATATGGAATCCACCATATGGCTGGCGGACGGGTTCGTGGTGGTGACCGGTGAGATCGGCTCCGGAAAGACCACGCTGATCGAGAGTTTTCTCGACGAGCTTCCCGACGACGTCGTCCTGGCGCATATCAGCCAGACCCAGCTGTCCCCGGTGGAGTTTCTCCAGGCGTTGCTGGTGGAGTTCGGCTACAAGCCGTTCCACGAACGCAAGATCGAGCTGCTGTCCATGCTGCGCGACTTCCTGGTGGAGCAGTACGCGAACAGGAAGAAGGTTCTGCTGATCATCGATGAGGCACAGAACCTCTCCCGCAAGGTGCTCGAGGAAGTGCGGATGCTGTCGGGCATCGAAGCGCAGAAGGAAAAGCTCCTGCGCATCATTCTCGCCGGCCAGCCGGAGCTTTCCGACAAGCTGGATTCTCCCCGCCTGGAGCAGCTGGCCCAGCGCGTACGCCTGCGCTTTCACCTGAGCACGCTATCGAAGCGTGAAACCCGCGAGTACATCCGCCACCGCCTTGAAGTCGCCGGTGCGGAGGGACGAAGCATCTTCGACGACGACGCCATCGACATGGTGTTCCGCTATACCGGCGGCGTGCCCAGGCTCACGAACATTCTCTGTGACACGGCCATGCTGTGCGCATTCGCGGAAGGTCAGGACACCGTCAATGAGGGGCTGATACAGTCCGCCGTCGACGAACTCCAGTGGGTGGAGTACACCGAAAGACGTCGCGAAAAGGAACCGCAACTCGAATCCACCGGCCAGTACGAACAGAGCGGCACGCTTTCCGCCGGTCGGTTCGAGGTCATGTTCGGTGATCAGTTCGTTACCGAATTCATCGTGCCTTTCGGTCGCAGTGTACTCGGGCGCACTTCCGAGAATGACTTCCAGATCCGCAGCAAGTTCGTATCACGACACCACGCGCAGATTACGGCGGAACGTGACAGGATTGTGATCAAGGATCTGAACAGCACCAACGGCATCGTGGTGCGTCAGCGCCGGGTCAAGAGCCACGTACTCGCGGATGGCGACCTGATACAGCTTGGTGAGCACAGGCTGCTGTTTCGCCGCATGAACCAGATGTCCGCGCCGGCGGCCGACTGGAGCGAGGATGAAGAGCAGGACGAACATTGCGCCACCTATGTTCACGCCGACGATGAACACGGTGTCGACACCCCCGCCGATGCCGATGCCGATGCCGATGCCGATGCCGATGCCGAATCAGCCAGCGGCCACGATACCGGTGAAGTCAACGCGGGAGCAGAAGAAAAAGCCAGGGAGGAAGAAGCGAATACCGCCTCCGAACGCGTACTGGAAAAGCAGGCCCGGTAGCCTGAGTCCGACAGGCCGCTAGCGTCGACGCACATCCTGTCGCGACGGCGTCGCACCGCCCGACTGCCGACCCGAAGCCTCGGCGACGGGCCGTCCTGACGCCTCGTGTCGCGCCCTGAGCATGTGTTTCAGGAGTGAGGGCTCCCAGGCATCGATAGCCAGCCGCGCACGGTCCTCGTGGCTCAGCCCTCTGATCAGCGTGTCATCGCCGGGGGCCTTTCCGCCCGACGCCCTGGCATCACCAGCCTGTCTGCCGGAACTCCCGGTCTGTCTGCGGAGATTCGATGCGGATTTCATCAGGTGACTGGCTGCTGGCGGTATCAGACCGGGTAGTGCGTGGCTCGCGCTGCTAGTTGCGACGGCGGCCAAGCAGCATGCCGAGCAGCCGTACAAAGGGATTCTGCTCCAACCCGTCGACGCTCAGATCCGGGTCGTTGTCGGCCTGGCTGGCGAGCCACTGCTCGTCGGCACCCGACAGCGGCGGGCGAAACTCCAGGTCCGTCATCGTGTCGTCATATCGCATCGCATGCCTGCCGTGAACCAGTGGGTGTCTGTGAAAGGTAGGCTCATGGCCGGATCAATGCAGTGAACCACATCACAGGCCCGTGCCACGGGCGGCCGGTCTGCGGACGCGCGGCTCAGGTCTGTGTACCGCCCACCGTCAGCGAGTCCACCTTCAGGGTCGGCTGACCGACGCCCACGGGCACGGACTGCCCCTCCTTGCCGCAGACACCAATGCCGGGGTCCAGCTCCAGGTCATTGCCGACCATCGACACCATGGTCAGCACCTGTGGCCCGTTGCCGATCAGCATGGCGCCCTTGATCGGCGCACCCTTGCGGCCGTTCTCGATCATGTACGCCTCGCTGGCCGAGAACACGAACTTGCCCGACGTGATGTCGACCTGCCCACCGCCGAAGTTCGGCGCGTAGATACCACGCGACACCGACGCGATGATTTCCTCCGGATCGTAGGACCCGGGGAGCATGTAGGTGTTGGTCATGCGCGGCATCGGCATATGCGCATAGGATTCGCGTCGCGCATTGCCGGTGGGTGATACGCCCATCAGCCGCGCATTGAGCTTGTCCTGCATGTAACTGCGCAGCACGCCATTCTCGATCAGCGTATTGCAGCGCGACGGCGTCCCCTCGTCGTCGATGTTCAGCGACCCGCGACGGCCCGGCAGCGTACCGTCGTCCACCACGGTGCACTGCGACGCTGCGACACGTTCGCCGATGCGACCGGCGAACGCCGACGTGCCCTTGCGATTGAAGTCGCCTTCCAGACCGTGGCCGATCGCCTCATGGAGCAGCACGCCCGGCCAGCCGGCGCCCAGCACCACCGGCAGCACACCGGCCGGTGCCGCGATCGCCTCCATGTTCACCGTTGCCTGACGCACCGCTTCGGCAGCCATGGCCGCCCGATAGTCGGCCGACGTGAACATCGTGAAATCCGTACGGCCGCCGCCACCGGCAAACCCCTGCTCGCGTCGGCCGTTGCGCTCCATGATCACGGACAAGTTGAGCCGCACCAACGGGCGCACGTCGGCGGCCAGCGTACCGTCCGATCCGCGCACCAGGATCACTTCGTAAACGCCGGCAAGACTGCCTGTCACCTGCACCACCCGTTCGTCGAGTGCCCTGGCGCGACGATCCAGATCGGCCAGCAGTTCAACCTTTTCGCTGTCAGTCAGACTGCCCAGCGGATCCATCGCCGGATACAGCGACCGGCCACCATCGCGACGCGCCACCTGATAGCTGCCGTCACCGCGAGTGCGCGCGATGGCACGCGCCGCCCCCACCGCTTCCATCAGCGATGAAGTATCGAGCTGATCGGAGTACGCGAATCCGGTGCGATCGCCGCTGACGGCACGCACACCCACACCCTGATCCACGCTGTGCACGCCTTCGCGCACGATGCCGTCGTCCACGGACCATGCTTCATAGCGCGTCATCTGCAGATACAGATCGGCATAGTCGAGCTGGCGTGACATCAGCGCACCCAGCGCCCTGTCGAGCGCATGCAGGTCCAGCTCCGCCGGCGCCAGCACCAGCTGTTCGGCCAGTGACAGTGTCTCGGCCCCGGTTGGCGGGGTCGCGGCGATGGTCATGGTGGAATTCTGCGTGCTCATTGGCATGGAGGCCTCTACAGTTCGCGGCGATGGCGGAGAGTCGGGAAGGAATGACGGATGCGGGCGAGCCGTATCATGTCCAGCTCCGCGAGCACGACGCCGGCCCCGGCCTGGAGCAGCGACATCACTTCACCCCACGGGCCGATGATCATCGAATGGCCCCAGGTTCTGCGTCCGCCGGCGTGCTCGCCCCACTGGCCGGCCGCGACAACGTAGCACAACGACTCGATCGCCCTCGCCTGGAGCAATGGCTGCCAGTGCACCTGGCCGGTGGGAACCGTGAAAGCGGCCGGCATGCTGAGTATATCCATTCCCATCATGCCGAGGCGGTGAAACAGCGCAGGGAACCGCAGGTCGTAACACACCGACAGGCCGATTCTTCCGAATGCCGACTCGGCAACCACCACCTCGGAACCCGGAACCGTGGTAGCGGACTCCCGATACGACTCGGCATCGTTATCGGTTTCATCATCGGGAATCTCGACATCGAACAGATGAATCTTGTCGTAGTGACCAACGCACTCGCCGCGGGGGCTGAACAGCATGGATCGCGACGCGGCGCGGTCGTTCTCGACCCGTACCGGAATCGTGCCACCGACCAGCCAGACGTTGCGACGCGCGGACTGCTCGGCAAGGAACTGCTGCGCCTTGCCGTTGCCCGGTTCCTCGGCGACCGCCAGACGTTCGGCATCCTCCGCGCCCATGAAGGAAAAGTTCTCCGGCAACACGACCAGCTCGGCACCCTGTTCGGCGGCCGACGCGATCAGGCGTCCTGCATCGGTGAGATTGCGGGCCACATCGCGGCCACTCGTCATCTGTATCGCTGCTGCTTTCATTGCATCCCTGTTTCTACGGCGGCACTGGACAACCGCACTTCCGGCACCGGCGCCACGCATGCGTCGTTCTGAGCCGACTGGGAAGCAGGCAGGCGCTCCACCTGCGGGTCTTCCCAGCTGCCGGTCACGCAGTAGTTCACCCTGCCGATTCCCTTCAATGGTTCCCGAAAAATATGTGTAAACAGCAACAGCGCGGCGCCGACACCGGGCCCGCCGATCAGACCGCCAACCGTCGGCAGAACCTTGCCCGGTTCAGCAGTCACGGTGGCGTACTGCTGATAGTCGTGGTCGCGCAGCCCGGTGCGCCCGGCCACGCCGATTTCCACCGCTGGACCGGTCAGCGTCAGATTGCTGGTATAGGCATTCCCGTCGTCGATCTGAAAATCGCCGCTGATCCGATCGAATACCAGTCCACGCTGAAACACATCGCGAAAATCCAGCGCCAGCCGGCGCGGCAATGCGGTGATGCTCATCAGTCCGACCAGCCGTCCGGCACCGGGCTGCACGTCAACCAGACTGCCCGTGTTGACGCGTATCGACAGCTCACCGTTCACATGTCGTGCCCAGTCGCCGGAAGGCGGTCCCGGCCAATACACGCTGGCGCTGACTTCACCCGACTCGCCTTCGGCGAACCGCTCGAAGCCCAGCTCATCCAGTGACGCCGCCACATCGGACGACTGCAACGCGAACGAGAGCTGCGTTCCGGCACCCTGGGAACCGAGAAACCAGCTGCCGCTGCCGTCCAGGGCGAAACTTCGCGCATCGCCACGAAAGCGGGTCATGCGCAGACCCAGAGGCTCGGGTACGACTTCCGCCTCCACACTGCCGAAGTGCCGCGCACCCAGCATGAACTCGTCGGCGGTCAGCGACAGACCCGGCAGCGTACGCGGATCGGTGCCGATCAGATCGGCACCGCCGTCCACATTCAGATGCAGGCGTTGCATTCTGGCGCGCACATCGGCGCGCTCATCCGCTGTACGCGTCAGCGTCACCCGCCCTGCGACCGGATCGCTGTCGATGTCCAGCAGCCAGACATCGTCCTGTCGCGCCAGATTCACCGTCGCGGACCCGAGAGACTGACCGAAAGCGTGCAGATCGACAAAATCCAGATTCATCCCCAACAGCTGTTCACCGTGCGCCACCGACAGCCCACCGTCACGCGCCAACGCAAGCCAGTCATCCAGCCGCACCGCACCCAGCTGCCCATCGAGCACGAATCCGGACTGCTGCGGGAGATCAGGCCAGGCGCCACCGAATCGCAGCGTACCGCGATCCAGCGTCAGGCCATCGCCGTAGTCGCGCCAGGCCAGCGCAAACCGCCGCGTGAAGCCGAAGTCACCACGCAACTCCATGCGATCGTGGTCCGGGAACACAAATTCCAGGCGTACACCCGCTGCGTCGGCGGCGGCTTTCGCAAACGGCGGCGGCAGGTCCAGACCGACACCGGACAGACTCGAACTCACCGACGCCCGCACCGGCGCACCACCGTTACCGGCATTCATCGGCAACAACAGGCTGCCCTGCCAGCGGGCGCGGCCGGCAATGAAGTCCTCTCCCGGCAATTCGAACCGGCTCAGCACATTCGCCATATCCACGTCGCCCTCGACAGAGACACGGGCGCGATAACCAGGCAGCGACACCGACTCGACCCTGGCGGTCACCGGGCCCTCCAGCAGCATCGCGCTGATGCCGTCACCGAACACCATGTCGTTGCTGAACTCCAGCACGCCTTCGATGTCCGTGGCGCGTGCCGCAACGCCGCTGATCGCCAGATCGCCACCCAGCATGGCAACAGAACCCTGCAGCTCATAGCCGGCGGGATCGGCAAGCGGCAGAGACAGCTGCAATGCCACAGTGCTGTCGCCATCCAGCACCAGGACGCGATCAAACTCCGGACCCAGCTGGCGCGCGATCAGCGGTGCACTGCGCAGATAGCGCAACACATCCGGCAAGGGACCGTCGGCGGCCGCGTCGACTTCGATCACCGCTCTGCGCATGTCGGCAATCCGGACCCGGATGTCGTTACCCCTGTGGCCCAGCACCCGCCCGCTGCCGCGGGCATCGAACGATGCGTTGACGAACTCGACCGTACCGTCAAGGCCCTCGGCAACCGGCCAGTCCTCGAGGTAGGCGAGAACGCCGCCCTCGATCCGCGCGACGGCACGAAACTGTCCTTCACCATCGTCGAACGGGAACGATCGCAGCGGACCGAAGAACGTGACGTCGGCATTGACGACGCGGCCGTCCACCAGGGCGTGATCCAGCCATGTGACCAGTCCCGGTGCCATGATCGCTTCAGGCAGGTAGCGTCTGACAGCCGGAACCGTGGATTCGGTCAGCGTTGTATCAAGTTCCAGTATCGGTGAGGAACCGTCCAGAGGCCATGTCAGTTCAAGATTGGACAGCGTACTGGCGTCGGCATTGGCGAGCACCAGATTGTCGCTCACCACCCGCACGCCGTCGCGCCCTTCGCGCCAGACCAGCAGGCCGCTGAGCGTGTCGATGGCCAGCGGCTGACGGAACAGCATGGGCCAGTCCACGACCACATCGCTGCTGTCCAGCTGCAGGCGGCCGCTGCGCCCGTCCGCGCGCAGTTCTCCGGAGAGCCGACGCACATCAGGCCACTGCGCGAACCCCGGAACATCCAGCCGTTCGAAGCGCGCCGCGATCCGATAGTCCGGTTCGCCGCCGGTAGAGGTCCACGAGCCATCGAGGTCGCGCAGGTCGCCTCGCGGCGCGGCGGCCATCCAGTCGCGCAGGACTTCCGGGACAAGGCGCCGCGGCAACATCGGGATCAGGTCGTCGATGCGCGCAAACGTGGCGGTCAGATGGATGTCGCGCAGACTGCCTTCGTATTCACCGACCACCAGTTCGGATCGCACATCGCGCGGCCAGGCGCGACCGCCCCGGACCAGCGCGACGTCATCCACCGTGATCCGCCAGCCCGCCTCCGTACCGCGCCAGCGGGCCGCGAACCTGATCTGGTCGTAGCGGGGTGATCCGCCGGCGACACTGCTGTCTTCCGACTGTGCTGCGGTCAACCGCGTTTCCGCCAGTTGCACATCCGCAAGGGCGATGGTCGCGTTCACCTGATCAAAACCGCTGCCATGCCAGTGAACCTCGACGGCAACATCGCCATTGCCCTGTTGCGGCAGGTCCGCGATATCCGGGAGCGCGCGTGCCAGTTCGGCGAGATCCAGACCACTCACCTGCGCCTGCAGCACGGCCGGCCCGTCGACACTCATCGACGGCGCCTGTGCCTGCAACGAGAACTCAAACCGTTCCGCGAGCTGGGCGGGCGGCGCGGCCTGCGCACTCAGCATCAGCACGTCGTCGGCATGCGTGAGCGATCCGCTGAGGTCATGAAACTCCCAGGCGATGGCGCGCTCGCGATCCCGATAAACAACGGTGCTGTCATGCACCGCGACCTCCAGCTCGGCCGGCAATTCCAGATTCCAGGCGCCGCGCGCGCCGCCAGGCAGTGGCGCACCCTGCAGGCTGAGTGCGCCGTCGACATCGCGCACCAGCACCAGGCGGGTGCCGTCGAAGACAAGCTGGCTGAAACGAACACGACGTTCGGTCAGCAGCGCCCTGGCATCGATGCGGACCCGTGCCTGACGTGCGCTGAGGAAGGGGTCGCCCTGGCCGGCACCGCCGACGCTGGCGTCGTGGAAGGTGAGCTCGGGGCCGCGCATGCCCAGACGTATGTCGACGCGCTCAAAGTCCACTTCCAGGCCCAGCGTCTCCGTCACCCAGGCCTGCATCTGCTCCTGATAACCGGGCAACTGCGCAATGAGCAGGCGAAACCCGCCGATGGCGAGCGCCAGCACGATCACCATGGCCGCGGCAACGGCTAGCACCCGGCGCGCCAGTTCGCCGAGCAGGGTGCGTTTTCTGCGTGTCGCGTTCAATGCATCGTCTTCAGTATCGTCAACAGGTTCCGGCGGGATGCGCCCGTCGCGCTGTGCTGCCGGTGTCCGTCACGGCGGCCTCCGGTCCCACAGCTACATCAGCACGACATCGAACTGGTCGGGCACATACGCGGCTTCGCTCTGCAGCCGTATCGGCTTGCGGGTGAACTCTTCCAGCTCGGCCATACCGGTGGATTCCTCGTCCAGCAGACGCTCGATCACTTCCGGTCTGGCCAGCACCAGCAGCTCCTGGAAGTCGAACTGGCGATACTGGCGCAGGATCTCGCGGAAAATCTCATAGCATATCGTCTCAGGGGTCTTTACGAACCCCCGACTGTTGCATGTAGGACAGCCCTGACACAGCACGTGTTCCAGGCTTTCCCGGTTGCGCTTGCGTGTCATCTCCACCAGACCCAGCGGCGACACGTTCATGATCTCGGTCCGGGCGTGGTCCAGCGCAAGCCGCGCCGTCAGCGCCTGCTGCACCTGCCGTCGATGCTCCTCATCAGCCATATCGATGAAATCTATGATGATTATCCCGCCGAGATTGCGCAGCCGGAGCTGCCGCGCGATCGCCACCGCGGCCTCCAGATTGGTGCGATACACCGTTTCCTCGAGGTTTCTGTGGCCCACATAGCCGCCGGTATTGACGTCGATGGTCGTCATGGCCTCCGTCTGGTCGAACACCACGTGACCGCCGGATTTCAGTGGCACCCTGCGCTGCAGCGCCCGGTCGATCTCGTCCTCCACCCCGTAGAGGTCGAAGATCGGGTGATTCTCCTCGTACAGGCTGATCCGCGCGAGCATGGACGGCATGAAACGGCCGGCGAACGCCTGCATGCGCGCGAACGTCGTTTCGCTGTCCACGCGTATCCGTTCCACGTCGATGCCGACCAGATCCCTGAGAACACGCAGCGGCAACGACAGGTCCTCATGCACGAGCTGCCCGGACCGGCTGTCCGCCGCGGTCTGCAGGATCGCCTTCCACAGCCTGTCGAGGAACAGCATGTCCGCACGCAGCGCATCCAGTGACGCGCCCTCGGCCGCCGTGCGCACGATGTAGCCGTAGCCGCTGGCCGGGTCCGTGATGCAGCCCATCACTTCGCGCAGCCGCAGTCGCTCGGCCTCGCTCTCGATGCGCGCGGAAACCCCCGTGCCGCCCCCGCCCGGCAGGAGAACGAGATAGCGGGACGGAATGGAGATGTGAGTGGTCAGCCGCGCGCCCTTGCTGCCCAGCGGATCTTTCAGCACCTGTACGAGTACATCCATGCCCTCGCGCAACAGGTCGCGAATATCGCCCTCCTGATCGCCCGGGCCATCCTGCCCGTGAGGATGGTGTGTGCCGCGGGCGATATCGGAATAGTGCAGAAACGCGGTGCGCTCAAGGCCCAGGTCCACGAACGCCGCCTGAATGCCCGGCAACACGCGCGATACCCTGCCCTTGTAAATATTGCTGATCAGCCCGCGACGACTGGCACGCTCGATCAGCACTTCCTGCAGCATCCCGTTCTCAACGACGGCGGCACGTGTTTCGCGCGGTGTCACGTTGACGAGGATTTCCGCCTTCAACAACCCGCCTCCACGCCTTCGAGCCACGCGGGAAGACCGAAGCGGCGCAGCAGCATCGTGGTTTCGAACAGCGGCAGCCCCATCACCGACGAATAGCTGCCGCTCAGATGCTGGACGAAGACAGCGGCCAGCCCCTGAATGCCGTAACCGCCGGCCTTGTCGTAGGGCTCGTCGGACGCGCAGTACGCCATTCGCTCGTCCTCGCCGACCTCACGGAACGTCACCTCGCTGCGACTGACCACACCTTCGGCCGCCGTTTCGAAATGCACGGCCACCGCGGTCAGCACGGTGTGCACACGACCGGACAGCGCACCGAGCATGTCGAGCGCAGCCGCCCTGTCGGCGGGCTTGCCGAGCACCCGACCATCCAGCACCACGGCGGTATCGGCGGCAACAACCGGCGCGGCCGGCGCCTGCGACCGGGTCAACCCACTCCACGCCGCGGCGGCCTTGTCACGGGCAAGGCGCAGCACATAGTCCGCCGGTGCCTCGGCGGACCGCTGCACTTCAGGCACCTGCGATGGACACACGTGGAATTCCAGCCCGATCTGGCGCAACAGCGCGGCGCGCCGCGGCGAAGCCGAGGCGAGATATACGAAATTCTTTCCCATTCAAGAAACTATACGAAGGTCTTGGGGCAATGCCTAGCCTCACGGCCGGCGGGCGCGTCAGGCGCGATGGTAGGGATGGCCGCTGCGCACGCTGTGGGCGCGATAGAGCGCTTCTGCAACCAGGATGCGCACCAGTCCGTGAGGCAGGGTCAATGGCGACAGGGACCAGCTTTCGCGGGCTCTGGTCATGCAGTCTGGAGACAGCCCGTCCGGTCCGCCAATCAGCAGCGCAACCGGTGACGCGGCCACGAACCACTGCTCCAGACGCCGTGCCAGCTGCGTGGTGCTCCAGGCATCACCGGTCTCATCCAGGGTCACAAGGTGCGCGCCCTGCGGCACCGCCGCCAGCATGCGTTCGCCTTCCAGCGCCACGATCCTTGCCGTGGGCACGGACGCCGCGCGCCTGGCCAGCGGCACCACCTTCAGATCCAGGGTGAGACCGCTTTGCAGACGGCGCGCGTATTCGCGGTAGCCGTGCGCCACCCAGTCGGGCTGACGGTTGCTCGCGGCGACTATCGTGACGCGCACGTGGCCGCTACGCCTGATGACGTGCCGGACAGCGCAACGGACAGCGCTGCGGAACAACCGCGATCAGTCGCCATCGCCCCGCTCACGCAACGGAATGTCCCAGAGCTTCTCGATGTTGTAGAACTCCCGGACGCGCGGCAGCATCACGTGCACAATCACATCGGCGAAATCCACCAGCACCCACTCACCGCTCTGTTGGCCCTCGACGCCGATAGCGGGATGGCCTGCCAGCTTCAGCGCTTCCATCACCGCGTCGGCAATCGCACGCACATGCCGGTCGGAGCGGCCGCTGGCAAACACCATCACATCGGTGACAGTGGTCAGATGCGCGACATCCAGCCGTTTGACGTCCAGCGCCTTGGCGTCGTCGAGCGCAGCCAGCACCCGGCTGGCCACGGATTCGTCGGCCACTGCATCGACAACGTCCTTGCCGGTGGCTTTGCCGGCAGGCCTGGCGGCGGCGCGCTTCTTACTCACGCGCGCTTTCGGTGTAACACTCGGACTCAATCATCATCTCCCTTACACGATCCGGAACCAGATAACGCGGGTCACGTCCGGCGGCCACCAGCTCGCGAATACCGCTGGACGAAATACTCAGCTGCGTGACCGGCTGCAACAGCACGGAGCCGGCGGGCGCGGCACGCAGCGCATCCGCCGACCATGCCCGGCAGCTGCCGACCATCGCCACCAGTGCGGCAGGCCACTGCGCATCCACGGCCGACATTTCCGGTGCATCCGGTACGCCCGACACCTCCGCGCAGGCAGTGCCCTGTGTCCAGCCTGGTCGATGGACGACCACCACATGGACAAGTTCCAGAATACGCTCCGCGCGATGCCAGTCCGGCAACCCGAGAAACGCATCCATACCGAGCAGCAGGCAGATGGCGCGTTCACCGTGGCGCGACCGCAGGTCGGCCAGCGTATCCACCGAGTACGACGGACCGTCGCGTCGCAGTTCGCAGTCATCGACCGTGAAGCGCGGCTCACCCGCCACCGCCGCCTGCACCATTTTCAGTCGCAGCGCGGCAGGCGTGCGTGGCGCTGGCCGATGTGGCGGTTCACCGGCGGGGATGAAACACACCTGCTCCAGCCCCAGAATCTCCAGCAGCTCCCAGGCGGAGCGCAGGTGACCGTAGTGAATCGGGTCGAATGTGCCGCCAAAGACACCCAGTGGTTGCAACCCGGGCATGCGCTTCAGGCGGCACTCGCGCCGCGCGAGCCGCCGGCGCGCAGCGCGGCCAGCATCAGGCCGAACAGCGCGTCCCACGGATTCACACTGCCGCTGCTCTTGATCTGTCGATCCACTTCCGCGGCGCGGGCGATCAGTGATTTCAGTGCGGGATAGCTGTAGCGCTGCACCGCACCGCCCACCAGCGGACGCCGGCGCTCCCACACACCCAGCTGCTGCATCGCACTCTGCGCGCTGCGGCCCTGTGCGGTCGCAAACTTCACCCGCGTCACCAGCAACAGCTCCCTCACAACAGCCCACATCACCAGCGGCGGCGCAACGCCCTCCGCGCGCAGACCGCGCAGCACGCGCATCGTGCGCCGCGCATCACCGGCCAGCCAGGCATCCGTAAAACGGAACACATCGAAGCGCGCGCTGCTGGCAACGGCTTCAAGTACCGCCGCTTCATCGATCGGCACATCGGCCGATGTCAGTGCGAGCTTGCGCAGCTCCTGGTCGGCGGCCAGCAGGTTGCCCTCTGTGCGATCGGCCAGCAGCTCCGCCGCGGCCGGAGCGAGATTCAGTTTCAGGCGTCGTGCACGCGCGGCGATCCACTTGGGCAGATCGCGCCGATCCACCGGCCACGCGTCGACGATGACACCATGTTTGTCGAACGTCTTCACCCAGACGCTGCGCGCCACGCTGGCATCCAGGCGCGCGCCGATCAGCACCAGCAGCAGGCAGTCCGGATCGGGATTCTCCAGCAGCGTACGCAGTGCCTGCGCGCCCTCATCGCCGGGTTTGGGCGTGGGCATGCGCACCTCGACGATCCTGCGCGTCGCGAACAGCGAAAGATTGCCCGCACTTTCGGTGAGGGTGCCCCAGCGGAATCCGCGTTCGGCGAAGTGTATTTCCCGTTCGGAGAATCCGGCCGCGGCCGCGGCGGCGCGTATCGCATCGGCCGCTTCGTCGGCCAGCAACGGCTCATCACCGGCGATCAGATAGGCGGGTGCCAGGCCCCGCTTCAATGCCTGCCCGAGGCTGCGTTCGGCAAGCCTCACGGATCGGTGATCTGCGACAGCAGAATGCCCTGGTCTTCCAGCAACACCGCAATGCCATCGCGTATCGGATATGCCAGCTTGCCGTCACGCGTGACCAGCGCCTGTTCCAGCGGCTCCTCCACCGGCGATTCGTCGCGTCGTCGAATCCGGCCGTCGCCGATGCGGTGATTCAGACGTTCCAGGTCATCAGCGTTCATCAGACTCAACGGTGCGTGCGTCACCGGACAACAGACGATATCGAGCAGCGCTGTGTTGAATGTCATCGGTGTTTCTCCGGAACCGGGTCGTAACCCGAGCTGCCCCAGGGGTGACAGCGGCCGATGCGGTGCATCGCCAGCCAGGTGCCGCGCAACGCGCCATGCGTACGCAGCGCGTCGATCGCATATTGCGAACAGGTGGGCAGGTAGCGGCACTGCCTGCCCAGCCAGGCCGACAGCGTCATCTGATAAAGCCGCACCAATCCGATCAGCATCAGTACCGGCCAGTGACGCGCGGATCGCAATGTAAGCTCGGCCTGGGTCAATGGGATCTCCGCCAGCGCGACCCTTCCGCACGGTCCTCGATCACGATGCCGGCCGCCGCAAGCTCATCGCGTATGCGGTCGGCCTCGGCGAAATTGCGCTCCCGGCGCATCGCGTCGCGCTTTTCCACCAGCGATTGTATCGCGGCCGCGTCCGGTGCGTCCTGGCTTTGCGTGCCGCTGCGCTCAAACCACGCGGCCGGATCCTGGCCCAGAAGCCCCAGGTACCAGGCACCGGCACGCAGCGAGTGCGCCAGCTCCAGGCGCCGCGCCGCGCCGTCGCAACGATTCGCCTCACGCGCAATCGCGAACAGCTCGGCCAGTGCGCGCGGGGTGTTGAGGTCGTCTTCCAGGGCCTCGATCACGGCGGCCGGGGCTTCCACGCCGCCGGCATCGGCGGGTCCGACGGCTCCGATGGCGCCGTGCACGCCAGCCTCGCGCAGCGCGCCATACATGCGGTTCAGCTTCTGGACACTCTCCTCCAGTACTCTGGGATTCCAGTCCAGCGGCTGGCGATAGTGCGCGCTGAGCAGTCCCAGCCGCACCGCCTCGGCCGGCGCCGCGGCGAGCAGGTCCTTGATCAGCAACAGATTCCCCAGCGACTTGGACATCTTTTCGCTGGCCATCTGCACATGGCCGTTGTGCACCCAGAAGCGGCACAGCGGCCGGCCATGATGCGCGCAGTTGCTCTGCGCGATCTCGTTCTCGTGATGCGGGAACACCAGATCCTGGCCGCCACCGTGGATGTCGATGGTATCGCCCAGATGGGCTTCGATCATCGTCGAACACTCGATATGCCAGCCGGGCCGGCCGCGTCCCCATGGACTGTCCCAGCCCACGACATCGGCATCGGAGGGCTTCCACAGCACGAAATCCGCCGGATCACGCTTGTATGGCGCCACCTCCACCCGCGCGCCGGCGATCAGATCCTCGACAGCGCGACCGGACAGCCGGCCGTAGTCCGGAAAGCTCGGCACCGAGAACAGCACATGGCCCTCAGCCTCATAGGCGTGCCCGGCCGCGACAAGGCGCGCGATGAATTCAACGATGTCGGGCATATGCTGTGTGACACGCGGTTCGATGTCCGGCGGCGACACGCCCAGCGCCGCCATGTCACGGTGGAACGCTTCTATATAGCGCGCCGTCAGCACCCCGATCGCGACCCCCTCTTTGCGCGCAGCTGCATTGATCTTGTCGTCTACGTCGGTGAAATTGCGGGCATGTACGAGATTCCAGCGACGACGAATGACGCGTGCCAGGACATCGAACACCACCTCCGGGCGGGCATTGCCGATATGCGCGTAGCTGTATACTGTCGGCCCGCACACGTACATGGTCACGCGCTGCGGATCGGCCGGTTCGAAGACTTCCTCGCGCCGGGTCAGCGAATTGAAAAGCGTCAGTCCCATGCGGTTGCTGCTCAGACCATGCAGTTACAGTTGATGAAGGCCGCGCGCGGATCTTCCGGGGGTGCCGCATCGGACAACGCTCCGATTGGCGCGCGAATGATAGCAGGGACAGCCCGAATCACCCGCACCCCGTATAATGCCCGGCCTGTTGCCGGCGATGTCATGGACGAAACGATGGCCAATCTGTTTTCCAACCGGGTCAGTATCGAGCAGGTCGAAGAAGGGGGCGAACTCGCACCAAAATTCGACCGCGACGGCCTGATCCCCTGCGTAACCACCGATTACACCAGCGGCGAGCTGCTGATGCACGGCTACATGAACACCGAGGCGCTGGAAAAAACCATTGCCAGCGGCGAGGCGCACTACTGGAGTCGCAGCCGCGGCGTGCTGTGGCACAAGGGTGCGACCAGCGGCCTCGTCCAGAAGGTCCGGGAACTGCTGATCGACGACGATCAGGACTGCGTCTGGCTGCGGGTGGACGTGGCCGGCGGCGCGAGCTGCCACGTCGGCTACCGTTCCTGCTTCTACCGACGCGTGCCGGTGGGCACAACCGAAGGTCCGGTCAAACTGGAGTTCACCGAGAACGAAAAGGTGTTCGATCCGCAGGCCGTGTACGGCGACGCGCCCAATCCCACGCAGCTGTAACGCAGCGCCACCTATCCCGCCCGCACGCCCAGCGCCTCGATGCGCCGCACCACCTGGCGCGCCAGGTCTTCCGCCAGCGCACGGCGCAGCGTGCGTTCTTCCTCGGCCTTGCCCAATACTTCGCGTTCGTCGTAGGTATAGCTGCGCGTCACCACCAGCGACTCGGGCTCGATCAGCTGCTGGCCGCCGGCACTGAGTGTGAACGTGACGATGTAGTAGATCTCATACTCGCGCGGAATGTTGCGGGCTGATACCGACAGCACGCGCTGGCCGGTGTTGTCCTCGACAATGGTGAGCACGGCGCCGGCTTCGCCGGCACGCTCGACCACCTCCGAGCCGCGCAACCGCAGATTCTCACGCAGACTGCCAAAAAACGGCGAGTGCGGCTCGGCGGTTTCCACATAGGTACGCGCCATCGCCGCGGGCAGACGGCCCGCGCCCTCGAGTCTGAATCCGCAACCGGCCACCAGGGTGCCCAGCACCAGTGCCAGCAACGCCACCGCCCCGCGGCCAGGGCATCGGCCCAGCCCGGCTTCGCCACCCGCCACAGGCCGGTGCGGCTTGATTCGGTTCCCGTTAATCAACATCATCGCAACCCACCCCGACATCAGGGCACGGATAGCATTCAGCATTCATGCGGGATTGGCAACCGGAAGGACGGGGCGAATCCGGCGCAGGGACGACTCATGGCAGCATATCCATTCAGGGACATCGAGGCGAAATGGCAGGCGTACTGGGACGCCCGGGGCACGTTTCGCACGCCCGACGACATCGACACCACAAAGCCGAAGTACTACGTACTCGACATGTTCCCCTACCCCAGCGGCGACGGCCTGCATGTGGGTCATCCGGAAGGTTATACGGCCTCCGACATCGTCTCCCGCTACAAGCGCATGCGCGGTTTCAACGTACTGCATCCGATGGGCTGGGACGCATTCGGCCTGCCCGCCGAACAGTATGCGCTGAAGACCGGCACCCACCCGCGCGTGACCACGGCACGCAATGTGGAGCGTTTCCGGGCGCAGCTGAAGGCACTGGGTTTCTCATACGACTGGAGCCGGGAGATCAACACCACCGATCCGTCCTACTACCGCTGGACGCAATGGATCTTCAAGCAGCTGTTCGAGCGCGGCCTGGCCTATCAGGAAGACAAGCCGGTGTGGTGGTGTCCGGAACTGGGCACGACGCTGGCCAACGAGGAAGTGATCGACGGCAGGTCCGAGGTCGGCGGCTTCGCATGCATACGCCGGCCACTGCGCCAGTGGGTGCTGAAGATCACGGCATTTGCCGATGCACTGCTGGCTGGCCTCGACGACGTCGAGTGGCCCGACAGCACGCGCGAGATGCAACGCAACTGGATCGGCCGCAGCGACGGCGCGGACATCGAATTCGCGGTGCTCAGACCCGAAACCGGGTCGGGGCACTCCGCGGACCCCGACATCAGGTCGATTCGCGTATTCACCACACGCCCCGACACATTGTTTGGCGCCACCTACATGGTGCTGGCACCCGAACATGAACTGGTGAACACCATCACCACCGACGCGCAGCGCGCCGCGGTGGACGCGTATCGCGACCAGGCCGCACGCAAAAGCGAACTGGAACGCGCCGAGCTTCAGAAGGACAAGACCGGCGTATTCACGGGCGCCTTTGCAATCAATCCCGCCAACGGCGAAGCGATTCCGGTATGGATTGCCGACTACGTGCTGGCCGGCTACGGCACCGGCGCCATCATGGCCGTGCCCGGCCAGGATCAGCGCGACTGGGAATTCGCCAGGGCACAGGGACTGCCGGTGATTCGCACCGTACAACCGCCGGAAGACTTCGATGGCGAGGCCTGGCTCGGCGACGGCGTCGCGATCAACAGTGGCTTCCTGAACGGCCTGAACGTTGCCGAGGCGAAAGAAAAGATGATCGGCTGGCTGGAAAGCGAAGGCCACGGCCGCCGGCGCGTGAACTACAAGCTGCGCGACTGGCTGTTCTCGCGCCAGCGCTACTGGGGCGAGCCGTTCCCGGTGATGTTCGTTGATGGTGAGCCGAAATGCGTGGCGGACGACGCGCTGCCGGTGGAACTGCCGGAACTGGCCGAGTTCAAGCCCAGCGGCTCGCCGGAAGGTCCGCTGGCCGCCGCGAAGGACTGGCTGCACACCACGGACCCGCAAACCGGTCGGCCGGCGCAGCGCGAGACCAACACCATGCCGCAGTGGGCAGGCTCATGCTGGTACTACCTGCGCTTCATCGATCCGCACAACCCCAACCAGCTGGTCGACCCTGAAAAAGAACGCTACTGGATGCCGGTGGATCTCTACATCGGTGGCGCCGAACACGCGGTGCTGCACCTGCTGTACGCGCGCTTCTGGCACAAGCTGCTGTTCGAGGCCGGCGTGGTGTCGACCCCCGAACCCTTCGCGAAGCTGGTGCATCAGGGCATGATCCTGGGCGAGCTGGAGTTCACGAAATTCGTTGATGACGCCGGTCAGCCGATATCGGCCGAACACGTGACCGGCGGCCGCGACAAACGCAGCGGCGCCGAGGTCAGGGCGGTTCGCGTGGCCGACGATGCGGTGATCAAGCAGGGTGACCGCTTCGTGCTCGGCGAAGCGCCGGATATCGCCGTCGACGCGCGCGCGCACAAGATGAGCAAGAGCCGCGGCAATGTCGTCAACCCGGATGAGATCGTTGCGAGCTATGGCGCCGACGCATTCCGTCTGTACGAAATGTTCATGGGTCCGCTTGAGCAGGTGAAGCCCTGGAACACCCGCGGCGTGGAAGGCACGTCGCGCTTCCTGAACCGCTTCTGGCGGCTGCTGGTGGATGATGCCGGCACGCTGTCGGTGTCGGTCAGTGACGACCAACCTTCGCCCGAACAGCAGCGGCTGCTGCACCGCACCATCGCCAAAGTCACCGACGACATCGAAGGCCTGCGCTTCAACACCGCGATCGCCGCGCTGATGGAGTTCACGAACGCGGCCAACAAATGGGACAGGTTGCCGCGGACGGTCGCCGAATCCGTCGTACTGCTGCTGTCACCGCTGGCGCCGCATATCGCCGAGGAACTGTGGGCGAAGCTCGGCCACGATGGTTCGCTCGCCTACGCGTCCTGGCCCGAGGCCGACCCGGCGTGGCTGGTCAGCGACACGATCGAAGTGGCGGTGCAGGTGAACGGCAAGGTGCGTGCACGTATCGGCGTGCCGGCCGATGCCGGCGAGGCTGCGGTGCTGGCGATGGCGAAACGGGACCCGAACGTGGGCCGGCATCTGGAAGGCATGACGATACAGCGCGAGATCTACGTGCCGGGGCGAATCGTGAACTTCGTGGTTCGCGGTTGAATGAACGCCGAGCGGACTCGGATACCGGCGCTGCTGTGTGATCCGGCTCCACGACGGGCACCCGCCCTGCGAACCGTATTCAGCGCCTAAGCACCTCAGGCCTTCGGCGGACCGTAGTACCCGCTCTTCTCCGCGTTGCCGTCGCGCAGCAGGCGCGCACCCTCGATGACGAGCGCCTGCAGACCCTCGCCACCGGCGTCGATGTGCTGCAGCAGCGCGCTGCGCATGCGCGGGTCCCAATAGGTGCGCAGATGGTTGCGCAGCCCCTCGCGGGCACGCTCGGGCGGATACGGCGCGAAGAAATCTCCGATCTGGTTGGCCATCAGGATCAGGTGACCGAGATCGATGACCTCGCCCTCGACCGCGGCATCGTAGTCTTTCACCGACATCCCTAAACCTCCTCAGCCACCAGAGCCTCGGCGACGCGACGCTCCTGAGGCTCCTGAGGCTCCTGTCGGCGTGCGCTGGTTTCGGCGCGCGGCGCTTCGGCAGCCGTCACCCTGGCGACTTCCACGGCAGTGACCTTGTACTCGGGGCAGTTCGTCGCCCAGTCCGAGAGATTGCTGGTCACCGCGTTCGCCTTCGACGCGGCATGATGGAAGGTCGTGTAGATGACACCCGGATTCACCCGCGTGGACTCCCTGATGCGCAGGCGTGTGGAGCCGAAGCGGCTGGTGACCGTCACCATGTCGCCATCGCGCAGCCCACGCGTCTGCATGTCGCCGCGCGACATCTCCAGGACATCCTCGGGATGCCACCGGGAATTGGCTGTACGGCGCGTCTGCGTGCCGACGTTGTACTGGCTGAGGATGCGGCCCGTGGTCAGCAGCAGCGGGAACTGCTCGGTGACGCGCTCGCGCGTGGGGACAAACCCCGTCAGCATGAAGGTGCCGCGGCCGTTGGCGCGCGGGAACTGCTGCATGTGCAGTACTTCCGTGCCCTCGGGCGCGTTCTCGTCCACCGGCCACTGGGCCGAACCCACGCGGTCGAGCAGCTCGAAGCTGGCGCCACGGTAGGCGGGCGACAGGCGCGCGAGCTCGTCGAGCACCTCGCCGGCATGCGCGTACGAGACATCGTAGCCCATGGCGTTCATCAGCTTCACCGTGACTTCCCAGTCCTGATAGCCCGCCAGCGGTTCGACGACCTTGCGCACCCGGCTGATTCGCCGTTCGGCGTTCGTGAACGTGCCGTCCTTCTCCAGTGACGAGCTGCCCGGCAGGATCACGTGGGCGTACTTCGACGTCTCGTTCAGGAAGATGTCGTGAACAATCACGCATTCCATGTTCTTCAGTGCAGCGATGATGTGATTCTGGTTCGGGTCGGACTGCACCGGGTCCTCACCCATGATGTACATGCCCTTGAAATGGCCCGTCAGGGCGGCGTCGAACATGTTCGGCAGACGCAGACCCGGCTCGCCGTCCAGCGGCACGCCCCATTCGGCTTCGAAACTCGACCGCGTCGCCTCGTCGGTGACGAAACGGTAGCCGCTGAAGACATGCGGCCAGCTGCCTAGGCAGCTGCCGCCCTGGACGTTGCCCTGGCCGCGCAGCGGGTTCACGCCCACGCCTTCCTGCCCGAACATGCCGCAGGCCAGCGCCAGATTGCCCAGACACATGACGCCGGTGGATCCCTGGGAGTGCTCGGTGACGCCAAGGCCGTAGTAGATCGTGCTGCGCGGGCCGGCGGCATAAAGCCTGGCCGCGCGCCTGATGTCATCCGGATCCACACCGGCGACCGCGCCGATGTTCTCGGGTGAGTATTCATCGCCCCCGACGAGCTCCGCCCAGTGCTCGAATTCCTGCCATTCGCAGCGCGCCCGGATGAAGTCCGGGTCGTGCAGACTCTCGCGCACGATCACGTGAGCGAGACTGTTCAGAATGGCGACGTTGGTGCCGGGCCGCAGCGCCAGATGAATATCCGCGCGGCAGTGGGGGCTGTCGACGGTTTCGGTTCTGCGTGGGTCGATGACGATCAGCTTCGCGCCCTGCCGGATGCGGCGCTTCATCATCGAGCCGAATACGGGGTGTCCCTCGGTGGGGTTGGCGCCCACCACCATGATGACGTCGGCCTGGAGAATCGAATCGAAGTGCTGACTGGCCGCGCCGGCGCCCACCGTGGCCGAGAGGCCGAACTGGGTCGGCGAATGGCAGATGCGCGCGCAGTTGTCGATGTTGTTGTTCCCGAGCACGGCGCGGATGAACTTCTGCACGAGGAAAATCTCCTCGTTGGTGCAGCGTGAGCTCGAGACGCCGCCCACCGAGCCGCGCCCGTACCTGGCCTGGATTCGCTTCAACTCGCTCGCCGCGTAAGCGAAAGCTTCGTCCCAGCTTACTTCCCGCCAGGGCTCGTCGATACTGCCGCGGATCATCGGTGTCTTCACCCGATCCGGATGGCGCCAGTAGTCGTAGGCGAAACGCCCCTTGACGCAGCTGTGCCCGTGGTTGGCCTTGCCTTCCTTCCACGGCGTCATGCGCACGATCTCATTGCCGATGGTTTCGGCCTTGAAGCCGCAGCCAACGCCACAGTAGGCGCAGATCGTGATCGTCGCCTTCTCGGGTTTGCGTGGATTAGGCACGGTCATATCCTCCAGGAAACAGGCTCTTTTCGACGAGCGCATGGCTGGGGCAGGCCTGCACACAGGCGCCACAGCTGACGCATTCGGATTCCATGAACGGATCGTCCTGGCTCGCTGCGACCTTGGACTGGAAGCCGCGTCCCTGAATGGTCAACGCGAAAGTGCCCTGCACTTCCTCGCAGGCGCGTACGCAGCGGCTGCAGACGATGCATTTCGCGGGATCGAAAAGGAAATAGGGGTTCGAGTCGTCCACCGGCAGGTCGAAATGCACGCGGCCCTCGCCGTAGCGGTGCTCCTTAACGCCGATTTCCTCCAGCGTGCGGTGAAACTCGCTCCAGCCGTCCGGGATCTCTCCCGACGGGAAATCGGAAAGATACAGCTCCATGACGCCCTTGCGCAGCCTGGCGAGCGCATCCGACTGCGTCCGGATCTCCATGCCAGGCTCAACCAGCGTTGTGCAGCTCGCCGGGTACCCCCGCCGACCCTCGATCTCAACGAGACAGACGCGACAGCTGCCGAACGACTCGAGCGTATCGGTCGCGCAGAGCTTCGGCACCGCCCGCCCGGCTTCGGTGGCCGCGAGCATGACGGAGCTGCCTTCGGGCACCACCACCTCGGTGCCGTCCACGGTCAGGGTCACCGGCCGCCCGTCTCGCGGCGGTGTCCCGTAGTCAATGCCTTCTCGCAGGCGGCGTAGCTCACTCCACATGATTTATACGTCCAGTATTCTGCTTCGTGTCGTCATCGCGGTCGCCGCAGTGTTCGGGGCGCGAGCCCGGAGCGGCGGTGTCGCAGACGGTGATTCTGACCAAGTGTAGCGCCCAACGATGCTGGGATTGCATCCAGTATGCGGTGACCGTATGCCGTGCGACGCCTGTTATCGCGCAACGCCCGGCGTTGCACCTTTGACTAGCACTCCGGGCCGGTCATTGCCTCGAGCAACGGTACGTGCAGCCGCGAGTTGGTGGCCAGCGCCGTCGTTGTGTGCAACCCGACTGGCGAGCCATCCAGCGCAGTGAACCGCCCGCCGGCCTCCTCGACAATAACCGCCAGCGCGGCGATGTCGAGTACGTTGATGTCGGACTCGATCACCGCATCGATGCAGCCACGGGCCAGCAGATGGTAGTGATAGAAATCGCCGTAGCCGCGGATACGGCTGACCTGCGCGACGATTCGTCCGTAGCGTCCCCAGTGGCCGCCACTCGCAAGCGTCTTCAGATTGCCGGACGACAGCGAAGCCTCGGCGATGGTGTCGATCCCGCTCACGCCAGCCCGGTCTTCACCGAACCAGGCCCCGGTGCCGCGTTCGGCCCACATCAGCTCGCTGAATGCCGGCGCGCTGGAGACCCCGAGGATCAGCTCGCCGCGATGCATCAACGCAATCTGCGTCGAGAAGAACGGATAGCCGCGCACAAAACTCCGGGTGCCATCGATCGGATCGACCAGCCACAGGTATTCGGCACCGGCATTGCTGCGTCCGGTTTCCTCACCGTAAAACCCGTGCGCGGGAAATCGACGCGCGATGCACTGCCGAATCACCTCTTCGGACTCGACATCGGCACGGGTCACCGGCGTCAGGTCCGGCTTGATATCCACCTTCACGCCGCTTGCGTAGTAGTGACGAATCACCTCCGAGGCCGCCTCGGCCGCTTCCAGTGCCGTGGTCAGGAACGCCGACTTCTCCATCTGCAACCCGTACTCCCGTGTCTTGCCGGTCATCAACACCGGAGCCCGTGGCCCGGCGGGCCGCCATGATCAGCGCTGGAGCACGGAATTGCCAGATTGACAGGACACGCCGACCGGATCCAAAGGGATGACAGGGAACAGGGTACGGCTCGCGGGACTATCCTGCGATTCGTGTCGCGATCGGCGTACGCGCTGCTGCGTGAAGAAAGCAGGTACGCTCGCCCATGGACACGATGCGACGTGCGGTATCAGCATCCACGCTGGTGACCAGTTCCACGTGTGTGCGCACCGGTTCCACCATCGGCACATCTGTGCGCCCCACGTGATCGAACTGTGTTACCTGACCGATGGCGTAGCGTTCCAGCGGATGTTTGAGTATCGCGACGTAGCGGCCGATCTGGGTCAGGTAGCAGAATGCGAGGCCGGCCGACAGATAAACCAGTGGCGACGGCGCGCGCGTACCCGCCGGATCGTCACCGATCTCACACAGAAACCGGAAATTGCTCCCGATCGGCTTGTAGAGCTGCACGCGCGTCTCGCTCAGACCATCCTCACGCAGCATCGCAACGCCGCGGATATGCAGCGTACGCTTCTGCTCGGCGGCGAGGCTGCTGCCGGCACCACCTTCGACATCGAAGACCGTTTCGCCGCTGCCGAGCTTCGTGATCAGATCGTCCGGCACCGCCGCATCACCGTCCGGTTGCAGCGCGTTGAAACCCGCATCGCTCAGATCGAATGCGTACGGCGCATCCCAGTGCGCAACGTCCCCGGGTGCCTCCGTCCCACCGTTCAGTGTCAGCGAGAACTCGCTGCACAGGGACGCGCGCAGCAGGGCCTCCACCGGCGCCTGTGCCACCGCGTCCGTGACCAGCGACTCAAGCTCCGCGTCACTGGCGTCAGCCTGCAGACGCACACTCAGCTCCACGGGCAACGCGCCACCGAGCATGTCGCCGCGCACGGCCGAACCCTGCATCGTGTAGAAGCTGTCCGCCGTCAATTCGATCTCGCGGATCGTGATCTGACGTTGCCGCGCCAGCGCAGTGATTGGCGCAAGAAACCCGTTGGCTACACCGGCTGTGAAAAATGCAAGCGGGAACGGCGCAAGGTCTGTGCCGTTCAGATAGGGACCTTCGTCCGACACCATGCGCCAGCGACGCCCGCCGGGTTCGCAGCTGACCACAGCTTCTTTCTGCATGCCGGTCAAGGCGCGGGCCAGCGTGATCAAACGGACCGTGTGGGCAGCGCGGGGCCTATCCGCGACGGTGCTGTCGACAATGTTCGGCCGGTAGGCAAGGGGCCACGGGGAGGATTCGATGTTGTTCATGTTCTGTAAGGTCCCAGTTTCAGGGATGGTGATCAGCAGGATCGGCTGGCCGACAACCTGCGTCACAAAAAAATACGCGATGCCGAGCAGCACCGCCATCTGGCCAAGGGCACGCCGGCCTTCTCGAGGACTTCGAGGGATTCCGTCCGCATGGGCATGATGATAGCGCCGCACACCCTCCCCGGTGCGCGGGCGCGGGCGCGGGCGCGGGCGCGGGCGCGGGTGCGGTCACGCGATCGGCGGGTGTCCCTGGGCATCGCCGCAGGCGAGGTCGGCGCAACTGGCGGAAGCGGCGCCCGAAAACATCACCGCTCCGCGAGGGGCGGCGGTGGCGTTCGGTGCCCTACGCCCTGCGCTTCCGCGCCCCCTCGCGGGGGAGGATCGTGTTTTGGAGCTCGCTTTCCACGAGTTCCGCTTCGCTGCACTCGTGGCTATCGACCTCGGCTCCGTCGGT
>JBJHBT010000018.1:0-72695 GCA_050485645.1 Gammaproteobacteria bacterium
TGATCGGCGCGGATCTGGCTAGCGGCCCGGATCGTACTGGATACTACTGCACGAGATGCCGGCAGGTATTCGATGAGCCAATTGCGCACGCTTGCGACGAACCTGCCGCTGCCCCGGAGAGGCAGGAGCCACTACCGCCAGACCCGCCGCCACCGCAATCCGTATGTTCCTGACCCCCACGCAAGTCATTGAACTAACCGGCCGCCGCCGTCCATCGGCGCAATGCCGGTGGCTGGATGCTCATGGCTGGCGACATGCCAGGCGGGCCGATGGCTCCGTGATAGTCCACCAAGCGGAGGCGCGGCGACAATTGTGCGGTGACACGCGAGCCGCCACCCGCGTGCATCATGAGCTGCCTGACTTGGAGGCGCTGACCGGTGCGGAGTAAGATCCCTACCGTGGGGCGCACAAGAACGAAGAACAAGCACCTGCCCAAGTACTTGATCTGCTACCACGGCTCACACTATTACCGTGGACCAGCGACCGACTGGAAGCGAATCAATCTGGGGCGCGACTACGCCGACGCGATGGTGCGGTACGGCGCCCTGTTCCGTGAGACGGGACTACGCACCTTCGCGGATGTCTGCGACCGCTACCAGCAGGTCGTCACGCCACAGAAGGCGTCCCGCACGCAGACAGACGAGCACCGCTTTCTGGCTGCCATCCGCAGCGTGTTCGGGCGCATGACGCCCGGCTTCATCGAGCCGGTGCACGTCTACCAGTTCCGCGACGCGCTTGCCGCCAGATCAGGCGCCACGCAAGCCAACCTTCACTTGGCGATGCTCAAGCACCTGTGCGTGAAAGCGATCGAGTGGGGCGCCATGAAGGGTCACCCTGCCCGTGACGTGAGGAAGCTGTCCGTCACGCCTCGTGATCGCGTGCCAGACGAGGACGAACTCGAACTGGTATACAGCGTGGCGCCGCCGTCCGTGCAGGTCGCCATGGATCTGGCCGTGCTCACCGGCATGAGCCGCGGCGACATCCTGGCGCTCGAGCGCAGCCACTGCCGAGACGACGGCATCCACTATACACGGGCCAAGACGCGCAGACGGACACCGCGCAGAATCATCGTCGAATGGTCGGACGAGCTGCGCGCAGTTATCGCCAGAGCGAAGCAGATCAAGCCGCAAGTGCGCCGTCACATCATCGCGACACGCAGCGGACAGCCGTTCACCGCGAGCGGGTTTTCGACGCTGTGGCAACGGACGATGGCTCGAGCCGAGGCGCAGGGCCTGGAGCTTCGATTCACGTTTCACGATCTGCGGGCGCTGTCGGCCTCCGAGGCCGCGAGCTTATTGGAGGCCTCGGAAAGGCTCGGCCATTCCTCGACGGCGATCACGCAGCGGGTCTACCGGCGCAAGCCAGTGCGCGTAAAGCCGCTGCGGTGACGCCGGAATTGATCAAACGGACCGGGTTTGATCACGATGCCTTGCGCCGCAAAGCATCAAAGTGGTTGATTTTGGTGGGCCGTGTTGGATTCGAACCAACGACCATCGGATTAAAAGTCCGGTGCTCTACCAACTGAGCTAACGGCCCCTGAGGCGGGCGGCTGCGATGATACCGGAAGCCGACGCGATGACCAAACCGGTCAGGAGACATACGGCGTCGGGTCCGTCACGCCGGCCTCCTGGAAGCCCGCGCGGCGAAAATGGCATGCGTCGCAGCGCCCGCATGCCCGGCCCTGATCATCCGCGCTGTAACACGACACGGTGAGACCGTAGTCCACACCGAGCCGTGTGCCGAGCTGGATGATCTGTGACTTGCTCAGCGACTGCAGCGGCGCCGCCACTTCCACCGGCGCACCTTCCACCGCCTGTCGCGTCGCCAGTCTGGCCATTGCGTTGAACGCCGCGATGTATTCCGGACGGCAGTCCGGGTAGCCCGAATAGTCGACGGCGTTCACGCCGATGAAAATAAACGCCGCATCCAGCACTTCGGCCCAACCCAGCGCCAAACTCAGCAGCACCGTGTTGCGCGCCGGCACATACGTTACCGGAATACCGTCTCCACGCTCATCAGGCACCGCGATCGTCGGATCGGTGAGTGCCGAACCACCGAACTTCCCCACCGGCACGCTGATCTCCACATGCTGCACCGCGCCAAGACCCGCGGACACGCGGCGGGCGGCGGAGAGTTCGGCGCGATGGCGCTGGCCGTAGTCCACGGCCAGCGTGTGGCACTGCAGACCGCGGTCCCGCGCCACCGCGAGCGCGGTGGCCGAATCCAGGCCGCCGGACAGCAGCACCACCGCGGGGCGGTTACGCCTGTTGGTCGAAGCCACGTTCAGCGCCCTGGAACATCGCCCCAGAGCAGCTTGTGCAGCTGCACCTGAAACCGCACGTTGAGGCGATCGGCGACGATCCAATCGGCCAGCGTGCCCGGTGCAAGCTGCGCATAGGACGGCGAGAACAGCACCGTGCAGGGCAGCGTCGGATGCGCGGCCAGCACGTCGCGCGCCCAGTCGTAGTCGGCGCGATCACAGATGACGAACTTCAACGCATCGGTGGGCGAGAGCAGCGCGAGGTTTTCCATGCGATTGCGCTGCTGCTCACCGGAACCTGGCGTTTTCAGATCCACCACCCGGGCAACGCGCGGGTCCACGGCAGAGATATCGAGCGCACCGCCGGTTTCAAGCGATACATTCAGCCCTGTATCACACAGTGCCGTCATCAGTGCCAGGCTGCTGCGCTGCGCAAGCGGCTCACCACCGGTCACGCAGACATGGCGTACGCCGAAATCGCGCACCGCGGCCACTACGTCGTTCACGTCACGCCACTGGCCACCGCTGAACGCATAGGCGGTATCGCAGTAACTGCAACGCAGCGGGCAGCCGGTGAGGCGCACGAAGACCGTCGGCCAGCCGACCGCGTTCGCCTCACCCTGGATGGACAGAAAGATTTCGGTAATCTTCAACCGCGCCGCGTCGGGCACCGCGGTATCCCGGAACGTGTGCCCGGTGAAAGCCTGCGAACCTGCGCTCACGCCGGTCAGCCGACCTCCTGCGCGATCCGCTGCAGCCGCTGTGTCGCCATCTGTGCGGCGGTGGTGCCGGGGTAGTCGCGCGCCACACGCTGCAGGGCAGCCCGGGCATCGTCCCAGCGGCGCAGTTCGTAATTGCAGAAGCCGATTTTCAGCAATGCGTCCGGTGTCTTGTCGGACTGCGGGTACTGATCCAGCACACGCTGGAAGTGCGGCAGCGCGCCGTTGAAGTCACGGCGTACATAGTAGGTTTCCGCGAGCCAGTACTGCGCGTTGTCCGCCAGCCGGCTGCCGGCATGGTTGGTGAGAAACTGCGTGAACGCCTGCTCTGCCTGATCGTACTGTCGATTCTGCAACAGATTGAAAGCGGCCTGGTAGGCCTCCTGATCGTTGTCCGCCCCCGGCACCGACGGCAGCGCGGGAATCGCGGCACCCTGCCCCTGAATCGCACCGCTGGCGCGGGGGTCAAAGTCCGTGCCGCCGAATCCGTCTCCACCGGCGCCCGGACCGAACGGCGCCGGAGCCCCACGGGTCTGCGACTGCTCGAGCACCTGCAGGCGACGGTCAACATCCAGATACAGCTCACGCTGGCGGGCGCCCTGGTTCTCGGACTCATAGACCAGCGTTTCCAGCTCGCCGCGCAGGTTGCGGGTTTCGGCCTGCAACTGCTCCAGCTGATTGGCTATCTGCAAAAGACTCTGGTTGTCGATCACACGCTCGATGCGGATCAGCCTGGCTTCCATGTCGGTGAGACGCAGATAGACCGGGTCCTCGGTCGGTGACAGCGAAGTACAGCCGGCTACGGCGACGAGCGTCGCGGCAGTCAGCATCAATCCAGGTCTATTCATCGCATTCCCCTTGCAGGTTCATGTCCGCACCGGGGTCACCCGACCCCGGTGCGAGGACGGTTCCGGGCGGCGCCGCGCTACTGCCGGTACACCAGCTCCACGCGACGATTCAGGCCCCAGGCCTCTTCGTTACTGCCGAAAGCCGCCGGACGTTCCTCGCCGTAGCTGACGGTCGTAATCTGGCTGGCCGATGCGCCCTGGAGCAGCAGGAAGCTGCGCACTGCCTGGGCACGGCGCTCGCCAAGTCCGATATTGTACTCGCGGCTGCCGCGTTCATCCGTATGCCCCTCCAGACGCAGGTTGGCGCGCGGATTGTCGGCCAGATAGCGGCCGTGGGCGACCAGTATGTCATTGAAATCCGAGCGAATCTCACTGCGGTCAAACTCGAAGTACACCACCAGATTGTCCAGCAGGCGCTGCGACGGACCATCGGCGAATTCACCAATGCCACCCGCGCCGCCCACGCCTGTTGTTGAAGCGCCGCTGCCGGAGGATCCAATGCCGAACCCTTCCAGGCCATTGTCATCGTCCGGCAACGTCGTCGCCGAGCGACCACCGCACCCGGCCAGCGTGAGCATCAGGACCAGACAGGTAACCACAACGCTATATCTACGCATGTTTTAGAACCTCAGTTAAGAAAAGCGCCGAACTCTCGGAGCATGAAGAAAAATATCCCTTCGATCAAGGCAGCGGAAACGGCCCCCAGACCGGCTCGCGCACGTCGCCATCCACCGATGCGATCTCCTGTCGGATACGTCCATCGGTGCTCACGGCCGACAGTACGCCTCGACCGCCTTCGCGGGTGGCGTAGATGATCTGCGCGCCATTGGGCGCGAAACTCGGTGACTCGTCGTTGCTGCCGCGGGTCACCACCTCCGTACGGCCGGACTGGATATCGACCACCGCGATACGGAAATTGCCGCGGTCATTGTGGATCACGGCCAGGCTGCGGCCATCGGGCGAAATCCGCGGGCGAGCATTGTACGCCCCTTCGCGGGTGATGCGCTCGGCGCGTGAGCCGGCCTGCGCGGCGACACGATAGATCTGCGGGCCACCGGCACGATCGGACATGAAGAAGATGGTGCGTCCATCCTGGCTCCAGACCGGTTCGGTATCAATGGCCTGGCTGTTGGTGACGCGCGATATCACCTGTGAGGACAGGTCGAGCGTATAGATGTTCAGCGACGCCTCGCCCATCGACAGCACCAGTGCCAGCTGCCGCCCGTCCGGCGAAAACGCCGGCGACGCGTTGACACCGGCGCGCGCCGACACCCGCTCCCGCGTACCGGTGCGCAGCGTCTGCACATAGATTGCCGAATCACCGCCCTCGAATGACACGTAGGCGATCCGCCGGCCATCCGGTGACCAGCTCGGCGACATCAGCGGCTGCGACGACTCCGCGATCACCTGCGGATCCATGCCGTCGGCGTCGGATACGACCAGCTGGTAGAGACGGCTGTCGCCGTTGCGCTGCTCGTTGACATAGGCGATGCGCGTACCGAACACCCCGCGGATACCGGTCAGGGCTTCGAATACCATGTCGGACACGCGATGCCCTGCCGCGCGCAGCTCGTCCCGGTCGGCGGTGAGCCGATAGCCGAGAATCTGTTCGCTGCGGGCGACATCGAACAGCTGAAAGACGATGGTGTAGCGTCCCGGCGCTTCCTCGATCAGCCGACCGGTAACCAGCGCGTCGACTTCCACGATGCGCCAGTCGGGGAACGCCACCTGTTCGGGCCGCGTCGGCCGCGACAGCATGTCGCGTTCGGCCATCGGCGCGAACCGGCCGCTGTTGCGCAGATTCTGTGTCACCAGACCCGACACATCGAACGGTGCGGTCTGCCCGGAACCTTCAAATGCAAACGGCACGATCGCGATCGGCACGGGGCGTTCCACGCCACGGGTAATCACAATCTCCAGCTGCGCGTTCGCGCTCGGCGCCACCAGCGCAATCGCCGCCAGCAGCCAGCCAATGCCGGTCTTAACGATCCGTTCCAACGTCATTCTCATCATGCAGGGTCCTCGGGGGATTGAATTTTCAATGCCAGACACTCAGACCTCGGGCTCGAAGGTCAGTTGCAGGTTTCGATTGAACAACGACGGCACCGGCGGCCGCGGCAGCGGCGACGCCCGATGCACCGCCGCCTCGATCGAACGCCGCACCGCATCATCACCATTGCACCGGCCGATACGCACGTCCACCACGTCGCCGCTGGGAATCTGCTGCACGTGGACAACGCAGGACAGCCCCCGGCTGGCGCTGGCCGGCGGGATCCAGTTCTGTTCGATCCGCTGCTGAATCATCGCCATATACTGATCACGCAGTCCCGACTCCTCGGCGGCGCGCCGCGCCGCCTCGGCGTCCAGCATACGCGACAATTCCGCTTCGGCTTCCGCCTGCTGGCGCGCCTGTTCCTGCTCGCGGCGGCGCTGCTCGGCTTCCTCGCGCTGCCGCTGCTCTTCTTCCTCGGCCCGCTGCTCGGCCAGACGGGCTTCCTCAGCCTCGCGTCGCCGCTGTTCCTCCTGGCGCTGCCGGTCGGCCTCGGCCTCAGCCTCGGCCCGGCGGGCCTGTTCATCGGCGCGACGCTGCTGTTCCTGCTCGCGTTCCAGCTGCAGCTGCTGAAGTCGCGCCTGTTCGGCCGCCTCGGCTTCCTCACGTTCGCGGCGCTGCTGCACGGCCCGCTGTTCGTCTGCCTCCCGCTGCGCCCTTGCCGCGGCAGCGGCGGCTTCGGCCGCTTCGGCAGCCTCCCTGTCCCGCTGTTCTTCGGCAGCCCGCTGCTCTGCGTGGCGGGCAACCACCTGCTCCAGCGCGGCCGAGTCCATGAACACCGCTTCCATCGCCAGCACCTGCGGCCCGGACGGCACATGCGGCTGTTCACGGGCGAAAGGCACGCCGATGAACAGCATCGCGATCAGTGCCGCGTGCATCATCACCGCCAGGGTGATCGACAGCCCTTTGTGAAATACGGACGATGACATCAGCTGTACCGGCTCTTCCTCAGCGCTCCCGTTGCACATCGGGCGGATCGGTCAGGATGCCGACCGATCTGGCGCCGCCCTCCTGAAGCAGGCGCATGCCGTCCACGACACGGCCATAGTCGACGGCGGTGTCTCCTTTGACAAGCACAGGGGTGTCCGCGTTGCGTCGCAGTACGGCGGCGGTCACCGCCCGCACGCGATCGGCGTCCACGGGCATCTCTTCGTCGTCGTCTATTGTCTGGTCGGCGCCCACGTTCAGATAGAAGCGGCCGTCGCGGTCGACGCTCAGGATCAGCGGCTGATCAAAGTCCTCCAGATCGATGGGCTCACCACCGGCCTGCGGCAGCTCCACGTGGATGCCCTGAGTCAGCAGTGGCGCCGTGATCATGAAGATGATCAGCAGCACCAGCATCACGTCGATGTACGGTACGACGTTGATTTCGCCCATCAGCTTACGTTTCGGACGACCTGCCATGTCAGCCTCCCTTCGGCTCCCTGCGCACCGCATTGCGCTGGAATATGGCCGACAGCTCCTCCATGAACGTGTCGTAGCGCACCTGCAGGCGGGTAACCTGATCGGCATAGCGGTTGAACGCGATCACCGCGGGAATCGCCGCGAACAGTCCCATCGCGGTCGCGATCAGCGCCTCGGCGATACCCGGCGCCACCATCGCCAGCGTCGCGCTCTGTACATTCCCCAGCGCGCGGAATGAGTTCATGATGCCCCAGACCGTGCCGAACAGCCCCACATACGGACTCGTCGAGCCCACCGTCGCCAGAAACGCCAGATTCTGCTCCAGTTTCTCGACTTCCCGCATCTGCGACACATTCATCGCCCGCCGCGACCCCTCAACGATCCTGTCCGCGCTGAGCCCGGATTCCTGCTTCAGCCGGCCGAACTCGCGAAACCCGGCCTCGAAGATGCCGGCCATGCCCTCCGCCTGCTGCTCCGAGGCGGCCACATCGCGATACAGGCTGGACAGGTCGCCGCCGGACCAGAAGTCGTTCTCGAACTCGTTGGCCGACGACTTCGCGCTCCTGATCACACGCCGCTTCTCGAAAATCACGTACCAGGACGCGATGGACGCGAGCAGCAGCAGCAGCATCACCAGCTGCACGACGAAGCTCGCGTTCAGGATCAGGGCCGTGTAGGACATTTCATTCATGCTTGCAACTCACTGGTCAATGCCGCCGGCAGGCGGCGTGGCCGGCCGCTGCCGGCGTCCATGCAGGCGACTTCGGCACGCCCGCTGCACACAAGTTCACCGCCACTGCCATGGCGACGAATACTCTGATCGAATATCACCCGCGCACCACGCACTTCGGCGATGTCCGCGGACACATACAGCATGTCGCTGAGTCGGGCCGGCGCCACGAATCGCAGCGTGAGGGCACTGAGCACCAGGTGCACGTTGTCGCGCTGCCGCAGTGCATCATGTTCGAGTCGCCGTGCACGCAGCCACTCGGTTCGCGCCCTTTCCAGAAACCGCACGTAGCTGGCGTTGTAGACCACGCCCTGCGCATCGGTATCCTCCAGATACACCCTCACCGGCAACACGCAGATCGTCACGCCGCTGCGCTCCGCCGAGTCAATCGAACAGCTCCCCGGACCGTGGCGAACGGGCAGCGGACGTGTATTCAAGGCCGAAATGCTGATAGGCGGTGCGAGTCGCCATGCGTCCCCGTGCGGTGCGCTGCAGAAAGCCTTCCTGAATCAGAAACGGCTCGACCACATCCTCAAGCGTGCCCCGCTCCTCGCCAATGGCGGCGGCCAGGCTGTCAACGCCCACCGGGCCGCCATCGAACTTCTCGATCACCGCCAGCAACAGCCTGCGATCCATCTGATCCAGGCCATGCGGGTCCACGTCGAGCATGTCCATGGCCGCACGCGCCACATCCGCGGTGACACTGCCGTCGCACTCCACCTGCGCATAATCGCGCACGCGACGCAGCAGGCGGTTGGTGATACGCGGCGTGCCGCGCGACCGGGATGCGATTTCGCGCGCGCCGCCATCGTCGATGGGCAGGTTCAGCAGCTCCGCGGTGCGTTTCGCAATCCGTGCCAGATCCTCGCCGCCATAAAACTCGAGCCGCTGTACGATGCCGAAACGATCGCGCAGCGGAGACGTGAGCAGGCCGGCACGCGTCGTTGCACCGACCAGTGTGAACGGCGGCAGGTCGATCTTGATGGATCGCGCACCCGGCCCTTCGCCGATGATGATGTCGAGCTGAAAGTCTTCCAGCGCCGGATACAGGACTTCCTCGACCACGGGACTCAGACGATGGATCTCGTCGACGAACAGCACGTCGTTGGGCTCGAGATTGGTGAGAATCGCCGCCAGGTCACCGGGACGTTCCAGCACCGGGCCGGATGTCTGACGCAGGTTCGAGCCGAGTTCGTTGGCGATGATATGGGCCAGCGTGGTCTTGCCCAATCCCGGCGGACCGAAAATCAGCGTATGGTCGAGCGCCTCGCTGCGCTGGCGGGCGGCGGCAATGAAAATGCCCATCTGGCGCTTGACCGCGGCCTGGCCCACATAGTGTTCGAGCAGCTTCGGACGCAGCGCGCGATCGAAAGCCTCGTCCTCACGTCCGGCCTGCGCTGTCACGATCCTGGAATCCGTATTCATCACGACGACCGGTTGTGTATCCGTTTCAGTGCCTGGCGGATGAGTTCCTCGGTGCCCAGATTCTGATCCAGACCATCCAGCATACGCACGGCTTCGGCCGGCTTGTAACCCAGTGCCAGCAGTGCACCCTGAGCAACGTTCCCGGCGGATCCAGCGTCCGGCGCGGTCATTGCCGCCTCGGTCGGCAGCCGGTCGGGCATTTCCAGCAGCAGCCGTTCGGCGGTCTTGCGGCCCACACCGGGCAGACGCGTCAGGCTGCCCAGATCCTTGTCGGCCACGCACTGCGCAAAGCTCTGCACACTCATACCCGAGAGCACCCCCAAAGCGATACGCGCACCCACGCCGGAGACCTTCAGCAGCCCGCGAAACAGACGCCGTTCGTCTTCGGAGAAGAACCCGTACAGCACATGCGCGTCGTCACGTATCAGCAGATGCGTCACCAGCGTCACCGCCTCGCCGGTAGCCGGCAACCGATAGAACGTGGACATCGGCGCTTCCAGTTCGTAACCGACACCGCCCACGTCGAGCGTCAGTCGCGGCGGCTCCCTGAGCACCAGCTTGCCGCGCAGAAATCCGATCACGAGGCGCCCGCCGCCACGCGCAGCACGCCACGGGTATCACGCTGATGGGCATGGCAGATGGCCGCCGCAAGCGCATCGGCCGCGTCGGCCTGCAGATCGCCACGGATACCGAGAATCATTCTGACCATGCTTTCAACCTGGGATTTTTCCGCGCCACCGAACCCGGCCACCGCCTTCTTGATGTGACGCGCGCTGTATTCATGAATGTGGATGTCCGAGGAGAACGTTGCACACAGGGCCGCGGCCCTGGCCTGACCGAGTTTCAGCGCGCTGTCGGCGTTGCGATGCAGGAACACACGCTCCACCGACACTTCAGCCGGCGTGAACTCCGCCACGATGCCGGTCATGCGCTCGAATATCGTCTTCAGCCTCGCGCTGTGATCACCTTCCGTGCGAATGGTTCCCCAACCCACTGCCGTCGTACGTCCGGCGCGAACATCGACGACACCGTAACCGGTGACAATGGAGCCGGGGTCGATGCCCAGGATGCGGATCGTGTCGGTCACAATGAGCGGCCTCGCCTCCTCACGCGGTTTCTTCGAGCAGTTCTTCGGGAATGTCGGCATTGGAATACACCTGCTGCACGTCGTCGAGCTCGTCGAGGACATCCAGCATCTTCAGCAGTGACTCGGCCTGACCGACATCGACACTGGCGCGCACCGATGCCCGCATCGTGACAGCGGCGTAATCCGCCTCCAGTCCCTTCCCGGCCAGCGCATCGCGCACGGCTTCGAACATATCGGGTTCGCAGATGACCTCGGCACTGCCGTCGTCGGCGACGATGACGTCGTCGGCACCGGCATCGATTGCCGCTTCCATCAGCCGGTCCTCGTCGACACCGTCGGGGAAGCTGATCAGGCCGACATGCGTAAACAGATAGCTTACCGAGCCATCCGATCCCAGGTTGCCACCGTACTTGGAGAAGGCATGTCGCACTTCGGCGACTGTACGGTTGCGGTTGTCGGTGAGGCAGTCGACCATGACCGCCGTGCCGCCAGGCCCATAGCCCTCGTAGCGGACTTCCTCGTAGCTGTCGCCATCCAGTTCACCGGTGCCGCGCTTCACGGCGCGGTCGATGTTGTCCTTGGGCATGCTCTGCGCCTTGGCCTTCTCGATGGCCAGTCGCAGACGGGGATTGGTCGACGGATCGCCACCGCCGGCACGTGCCGCAATGGTGATTTCACGAATCAGTTTGGTGAACAGCTTGCCGCGTTTGGCATCCTGAGCACCCTTGCGAAAACGGATATTCGCCCACTTGCTGTGGCCGGCCATGGCTTGCGCTCCCGAGAATACTGGCTGAACGATCGTCCGCACACGATCCGTTCGCCACGACGCATGCGACCTGCAAAAACTCCGATACACGCCTCTACCACTGGCGTCGCCGCGTATCATAGCGGCAATGGGCGGCTGCGTGCGAGGGGACCTTTTCGGCCGTCAGCGGTTGATGCCGTGCAGCGCGCGTTTATCGGCCGCGAGCGCGGCCTCGTGCATGGATTCGCTGAGGGTGGGGTGTGCGTGCACGGTACGCTGGATATCCTCGGCGGAACCCTCGAACTCCATGACAAGCACGGCTTCGGCGATCAGTTCACCGGCCAGCGGACCGACGATGTGCACACCGAGAACTTCGTCCGTGTCGGCATCAGCCAGCAGCTTGACGAATCCACCGGCCTGTTCCATCGCCTTGGCGCGGCCGTTGGCCGCGAACCCGAAACTGCCTGCCTTGTAGGCGCGGCCTTCTTCCTTGAGTTCTTCTTCGTTCTGCCCCACCCAGGCAACTTCCGGCGCGGTATAGATCACCGATGGAATGGTCCGGTGGTTCAGTTCGCCGTAGCGCCCCGCGATCAGGTCGGCGGCCATCACGCCCTCCTCGGTGGCCTTGTGGGCCAGCATCGGCCCGCGAACGACATCGCCCACCGCATAGACATCGGGCAGCGTGGTGCGGCACTGGCCGTCGACGACGATACGGCCGCGCCTGTCCGTCTCGATCTCGACGCCATCGCCCAACAGGCCATCGGTGAACGGCTTGCGGCCCACGCAGACGATCAGCCGGTCAACGGTCAGAGACTGCGATTCACCATCCTCCTCGTACTCGACAACCACGCCGTCGTCGCCGGCACTGGCCTTTGATACCCGTGAGCCCAGATGGATCTCCAGCCCCTGCGCACGGAACTGGCGCAGCGCCTCCCTGGCAACCTGGCGGTCGGCGAACGCCATGAAATCGTCCGTCGCCTCCAGCAGCACCACTTCAGCCCCCAGCCGACGCCAGACGCTGCCCAGCTCCAGCCCGATCACACCGGCACCGATCACGCCAAGCCGTTCGGGGACTTCGGAAAACGCCAGCGCGCCGGATGAGTCGACGATTCGCTGACCGTCAAACGGTGCGCTCGGCAGTTCCACGGGCACGGAACCGGTCGCGAGAATAACGCTGCGGGCCTTGAGCACGCTCCGGTCGCCGTCGGCATTCTCCACCTCGACATGATTGTCGGCGAGAAGTCGTCCGTGGCCGCGAATCGCCGTCACCCCGTTCGCCTTCAGCAGTGAGTCGATGCCGGAAGTGAGCTGTTCAACAATGCCGGTCTTGCGCTGCTGCATCGCGGCGACGTCGATGTTCAGATCGCCGACGGCAATGCCGTGACGCTTGAATTCGGTTGCGGCGCGATGATAGAGCTCGGAGGACTCCAGCAGCGCCTTGGACGGTATGCAGCCCACATTCAGGCAGGTGCCGCCGAATGGTCGTTTACCGCTGGCGTCCTGCCAGTTGTCCACGCAGGCCGCCGACAGACCGTTCTGTGCGGCACGTATCGCTGCCGGATACCCGCCCGGCCCACCGCCGATCACAACGACATCGAATTGCTTTTCCATGCTGACCTCTCAAACCTGGAGGATCAGTCGCGCAGGATCCTCGAGCTGCTCCTTGATCGCCACCAGGAACTGCACGGCTTCACGACCGTCCACAATGCGGTGGTCGTAGCTCAGCGCAAGATACATCATCGGCCGCACCACGATTTCGCCGTCAACCACCACCGCCCGCTCCTGGATCTTGTGCATGCCAAGAATTCCGCTCTGCGGCGGATTGAGAATCGGCGTGGACATCAGCGAACCGAAGATGCCGCCGTTGGTGAGCGTGAACGTGCCGCCGGTGAGTTCGTTCATCGTGATTTCGCCCTTTCTGGCGCGCTGTGCGAAATCGGTGATGGCCTTCTCGATCTGTGCGAAATTGCTGCTTTCGGCGTTACGCAGAATCGGCACCAGCAGCCCCCTGTCGGTGGACACCGCGATGCCGATGTCGAAATACTCGTGATAGACGATCTCGTCGCCATCGATGGAGGCGTTCAGCAGCGGGAAGCGGCGCAGCGCCTCGATGGCAGCCTTCACGAAAAACGACATGAATCCCAGCTTGATCTCGTAACGCCGCTCGAACGCTTCCTGGTAGCGGCTGCGTAGCGCCATCACGGCACTCATGTCGATCTCGTTGAACGTGGTGAGCATGGCGGCGGTGCGCTGTGCTTCCACCAGGCGTTCGGCGATGCGCGCGCGCAGTCTTGTCATCGTCACACGGTGTTCGGTCCGGGAAAGTGCGGCGCCGGACGATCGGTCGGAAGACTGCGGCGCCTCGCTGTCCAGGCCGGCCGAGTCGGCATGCTTGCCGGCGATGAAATCGAGCACATCACTCTTGGTAATGCGGCCTTCGCGACCCGACCCGGTGATGGCGGAGGGATCGATCTCGTGCTCGTCGACCAGCTTGCGCGCAGCCGGCCCCATACGCTGACCCGTCGACGGCTCGTCGTCCTCCGAATCGCTGTCCGCGCTGCGCGAACGGACATCGCTTCTGCCTTCGTCCCGTCCGCCCGTGCCGTCGGCCGTGGCCTTCGTGGACCCGCCTGAGGCTTCGGCGGAACCGGATGTCTGCTCACCGGCGCCGCCCGATCCGGATGCCTTCTTCTCCGGCTTCTCCGGATCTTTCTCCGCGGCCTTGTCCTGTGAGGTCTTTGCTGTCGCGCCGCCGGAACCGTCGTTGGCTTCGCCGGGCTCAAGCAGTGCCAGCACCTGACCGCTGGACACCGTGGCGCCATCGTCCGCGCGGATTTCCTTCAACACACCATCCGCCGGTGCCGGCACCTCCAGCACCACCTTGTCCGTTTCCAGATCGACAAGGTTCTCGTCGCGCTTCACCTGATCTCCGGCTTTCTTGTGCCAGCTGACCAGCGTGGCGTCGGTGACGGACTCAGGCAGTTGCGGAACTTTGACTTCGATACTCACGGCCTACTCGCTTGTCGGTTGACGGCGCCTGTCGATTGGCTGGGAACCGCGAATACGCTGCGGCGCAGCCAGGTCCGGGCGTGGATGCTGGTGATGGAAACCAGGACGAATGCTTGTGTCCCGCATGGGGTGTCAGGCACGCCTGGCGACGGGTTTTACGCCACGCCCCGAAGCGTCGGCCGCAAGCGCGGCAGCGACCAGCGCCTCCTGCTGACGGACATGGAGTGCGTGAATGCCGGAAGCCGGAGCAGCGGCACCAGGCCGTCCGGCGTAAAACAGCTGGTGCCTGTCGGTCAGCGGCTCCGACAGTCGATGGCGAATCTGATACCAGGCGCCCTGGTTCTGCGGCTCTTCCTGACACCAGACGATTTCGGTGGCCTTCGGGTACGTCGCGACCGCTTCGGCGTAATCCTCCACAGGGAACGGATACAGTTCCTCCAGACGGATGATCGCCACCTGATTCAGCTCCTCGCTGCGCCTGAACTCCACCAGGTCATAGTAGACCTTGCCACTGCAGAACACGATACGCCGGACCCTGTCGGCGTCCAGCGCTTCGGTTTCACCGATCAGCGGCAGGAATCGACCGTCCGACAGTTCCTCGAGCGACGACACCGACAGACGATGGCGGAGCAGGCTCTTGGGCGTCATCACCACCAGCGGCTTGCGCAGCGGGCGGACCATCTGGCGGCGGAGCATGTGGAACATCTGCGCCGGCGTGGACGGCACGCAGACCTGCATGTTGTGCTCCGCGCACAGCTGCAGAAACCGTTCCAGCCGTGCTGACGAATGCTCGGGGCCCTGCCCTTCGTAACCATGCGGCAGAAACAGCGTCAGCCCGGACAGTCGACCCCACTTGGCCTCTCCGGAACTGATGAACTGATCGATAACGACCTGCGCACCGTTGACGAAATCGCCGAACTGCCCTTCCCAGATCACCAGACAATCCGGCGCCGTGGTGCTGTAGCCGTATTCGAACGCCAGCACCGCTTCCTCCGACAGCAGCGAATCGGTAAGCGTCAGCGCACGCGGCTCTTCGGCAACATGGGCGAGAGGAACCAGTTCGTCGCCACTGTTCTGATCGATCAGGGCGGCATGTCGGTGAAAGAACGTGCCGCGGCGGCTGTCCTGGCCGACCAGCCGAACGTGGTAGCCTTCGGCCAGCAGCGATGCATAGGCCAATGTCTCGGCGAATCCCCAGTCCAGAGCCAGCTCCCCGGCGCTCATACGCCGACGATCCTCGATGATCCGGCTGACCCTGGAATGCAGCTCGAAGCCATCCGGCACGCTGGAGACGATCTGCGCAAGCCGCGCCACCTCCGCTGCCGGCACCGCGGTGTCAACCGACTCGCCAAGCACCGCCTCCTGATACCGGCTCCAGTCCACCGTATACTGATTGCCGATCATGCCCAGTGCCGTCGGATTGGCGTTGCGCCCTTCGTCCAGCAGCTGGCGGTACTCGTCCGCGGCCTGCTCCAGCTTCTGTTCATCAACCAGGCCGCTTTCGATCAGCCTGCGTCCGTACATGGTGCGCACGCTGGGGTGCTTGCGGATCGCGGCATACATCTGCGGCTGCGTGGCAGCCGGCTCATCCGCCTCGTTGTGTCCGAGTCGGCGGTAGCTGACCAGATCGATCACGACATCCTTGTGGAAGGCCTGTCGGTACCGCAACGCGAGCCGTATGGCGGCCACCGCCGCCTCCGGATCGTCACCGTTGACGTGAAACACCGGCGCCTCGACCATCTTGGCGATGTCCGAACAGTAGCTGGTGGAGCGCATGTCCTCGGGTTTGCTGGTCGTGAACCCGATCTGGTTGTTGATCACGATGTGGACGGTGCCACCGGTGTAGAAGGCCCGGGTCTGCGACAGCTGGAAGGTTTCGGCCACCACGCCCTGGCCCGCGAAAGCCGCATCGCCGTGAATCAGGATGGGCAGCACTTCGTCGCCGGCTTCGTCGCCGCGTCTGTCCTGTCGCGCACGCACCGATCCCTCGACGACCGGATCGACAATCTCCAGATGCGACGGGTTGAAAGCCAGCGCGATGTGCACGTTGCCACCGGGCGTGCGTACGTCGGCGGAGAAACCCAGGTGATACTTGACATCGCCGGAGCCCTTGAGGTTGGCCAGGTCATAGGCACCCTCGAACTCCGAAAACAGTTCCTGCGGCGATTTGCCAAGTACGTTGACCAGCACGTTGAGGCGGCCGCGATGCGCCATGCCGATCACGATCTCGCGTATGCCGCGTTCTCCGGAACGCTGGATCAGATCGTCCAGCATCGGTATCAGGGTTTCGCTGCCCTCCAGCGAGAAGCGCTTCTGCCCGACGTACTTGGTGTTGAGGTAGCGTTCGATGCCTTCGGCGCGGGTCAGGCTGCCGAGAATCGCCAGCTGTTCATCATCGCTGATCGACCATTGCGCCATGCAGGCCTCGAAACGCTCACGCAACCACAGTCGCTCACGGGCGCGCGAAATGTGAGCGAACTCCACCGTGAGCTTGCCGCAGTAGATCTTCTTCAGCAGCGCGATGATCTGTTCGAGTTTCATTCGCGCGCGACCGGTGCCGGCAAGCCCTCCGGTGGAAAACTCGCGGACCAGATCGGATTCGTTCAGGCCGAGAAAATCGAGCTTCAGCACCGCGGGGACGTGGCGCTGCCAGAGCCCCAGCGGATCCAGGTCGGCGATCTGATGACCGCGCAGACTGAAGACCTGAATCAGGCGGGAAACGGCGGCCTGCTTTTCGCTGGCGTCGTTGTCGGCGGGACCATGATGGCTGTCGCCCGTCGGCACTGACCCTTCACGCAGCCGCTCACCCAATGCCCGGACGATGGGGCCATGAGCAACATCGCCGCTGTCGCCGCCCAGCGATCGGAAGTAACGTCGCCAGACGGCCGGCACGCTGCCGGGATCGTCCAGGTAGTTCTCATACAGGTGTTCGACATACGGCGCGTTGGCCGCATGCAGCGGGGACGACTGCAATTGTCGCTCTCGTGACGTAGTCATGGCCGATGGCGGCAGCGCGATGCGCGGGGTGAGTGCGGTTTCAGCTCTTTCGAGCCGTAATGGCCGCGTAGTGTAACCAAACGGTCGCCAAACTCAACCGAACAGTTCCGAACCCGTCATGCCGCTGTCCGGCCGGGTGCCGTCATACGATCAGACGCAGCAGCCACAGTTCCCAACTGATCACCGCGATGTAGACCAGCAGGCACAGTTGCAGAATCTGGCCGACCCGGAGACAGCGGAACAGCCGCGCGCGGGCCAGGGCAACGAGGACGACGACGCCGCCCCCGGTCAGACCCATCTTGATCAGCGCGAACAGATGCGGATGGCTGCCAAGCACCCAGGCCAGGAACGGATTGGCTTCGTAGGCACCGTGCAGCAGCAGTGTCAGTGTCAGCAGCGCATCGGCGACGCTGAGCAGCAGGATACTGACGGCAGCGAACAGCAGATGCGGCTCGTGCCAGTCCGCGATCAGCGCGTACTCGCTGCCACGGCGGCCGGCGCGCCTTCTCGGGTTGATCGCGCCACGCACCACGGTGCGCCAGCTCAGAGTGCGTCGATCCGCGCCCCCGCGACGTTCAGCCGCGCGCAACACCGCCGCCGGCACCAGCCCGCCCGTTTCGCCGCGCGCGGCGGTACTCCCCGCGTTTGCCATAGCACACCGTCAAAGTCCGATAACAGGGTCACAATCTGCAAGAAACGGGCCGAAATCGGGAACGCCGCGTGGCGACAGCGCTCCGTCGGTGTCACCCGACTGCACCATCCTGTCGCACGACCCCGTCTGTAAAGGAAGCCGACGTATTCACCGCCGAGCAACGCTCCCGCGAGCGACGGTCGGCGCCTGAGATCTGAAATAGTCCCGAGTCACTCTGATGTGACACGCAGCAGATAGGCCAGCAGATCGCGGCGGTCGACCTCCGCCCGCAGGCCGGCAAACACCATGGCATTGCCTGGAATGAAATCCGACGGACGCTGCAGCCAGGCCTCCAGCGCAGCAGGCGTCCACACCAGACCGGTCTGACGCAGCGCCTCGGAATAGTCGAAGCCCGGCAGCGCCGCGGCCTCCCGCCCGAACACCGCGTACAGATTCGGACCGATCTGATGTGCCTGTCCCTCGCCCAGCGTGTGACAGGCGCGGCAGGCCAGCGCCAGCACCTCGCCGCGCCGCAGATCCGCTTCCTGATAGCGGGGCTCGCGGAGATACTCCTCGATGGTGCGAACTTCACTGCCTGTGAAGCTGGAGACGGTCGGCACCTGATGCTCGGGCGGGGCCGGCGTTGCGGCGGCGCCGCCACCCTGCCCGGCCGGTCCGCAGCCGACCACAGCCATCGCACCCAGCATCACCAGCCCCCTGCGCATCCGTACCCTCCATGGTCGCCGACCGACCGGCGCCATTATACGGACGCCGCCACTCAGAACGTCCACCCCAGCGAGGTGTGCAGCACCACATCGGGCGACACGTTCACGGTGAGATCCTCGTTCACCCCGAATTCGAACCATGCCTGCGGCGCAAACCGCCACCAGCCACCCAGTGTGAGCTGGGCTCCGGGCCGGCCCAGCGCAAGATCCGATCGATAGTAGCGACCATGCAGATCGAGCTGCCCCTTGATGCCCAGCCCCCGGGCGAACCGCCACGCACCACCGACCATCGCGACCGGCACTACGCGCTCGCGATCGAAAGTCGCCACCACCGGTCTGCCGGCAACCAGCATGCCGGCTCCCCAGAAGTACGAGGCGGGCCTGGTCGCGAACTGGCCGCTCCGGACGCGGACGATCGTGACCGCCAGATCGGCGGCGCCGCTGCCGGCGAGCAGATCCTCACGTCCGGTCGGCAGCTTCAGGGCCACGCCCAGCGTCGCTCCCGATGCGGCCAGCCGCCGGTTGACGGCCACCCGCACGTCACCCAGCCCACTGGCGGATCCGACACGTTCGTACAGCACAGCGTCGCCCTGGACGCCATCGTCGAAGCGCATCAGCACCTGACCCGACGGGCGCAGGTCGCGGGCGCCGCCCGGCAGCCCGAAGGCCCGATGCCAGCGGTCGACGAACCGGTCCAGGACCCCGCCGGACTGACGGATCCACGGCAATTCGACGCTCAGTGACCACTCCTGCGTCAGCGTCCGGCGGTACAGCAGGGCTTTACGCCAGGTCTCGACATCCACCGCGGCACGGTGCGTACCGGCCTGTTCGAACCAGTATTGATTGGCTATGTCCACGATCAGGCCAAACGAGTGCCCGTCGGCGCCATCCGCGGTTTCCCATGCCGGCGCGCCGAACAGGGCGATCAGCGGGTTCAGGTTGCGCGTCCGGAACGGCTCTGTCACAGGATCGGAAGCCGCTACGGGTCGTGCGGCCAGGCAGCAGACAAGGGTGATCAGGGCCAGCGAGGCGTGGGCGCGGATGGTGTGTGCAGACATGGCCATGCCGTGATTGTAGTGGCCTGGCAACAACGCTGCGCGGGCGCCTTTCGTGAGCGTAGCGCAAACAGGTACCATGAGCGGCAACGGCAATGGTGACGGACGACTATACACATGCGTATTTCATGGATGATTCTGCTTGCAGTCATGCTCGCGGTGGCGGGGTGCGACCGCTCGGGACGTGAACGACCGCCACAGGTCCGGGTGAATGTGATTCATGCCGCGCCTGGGCACGCCTCCCTGCAGTTCCTTCGGGTTGAGCGTATCGAAGCCGACGTCAACTACCGCGGCCATTCGTCAATCACCTTCGATGAAGACACCTACACGTTCAACATCGAACGGCTGGTGCCCGGGACAGGCATGGCCGATACGTTGATGACGTTCCAGCGGCCGGTGCTGCACGACACGGAGTATTCGTTCGTTCTCACCGAATTCGGCGGCGAGCTGGATGTGATCACCGTCGAACGGCCGGCTCACCCGACGGATGCCACGGCCGCCAGTGTCATGGCCATGCACGCGGGGCCGGACCTGCCTCCGATGTCGATGTATGTCGTTCCCCAGGACACCGATGTCTCGACCACGAACCCGATTGCGGTGCTTGAATTTCCCGAGCGCAGCGAGCCCGTCTCCATGCCGGCAGGGACCTACGAACTGGTGCTGACGACACCGGGAGACCCCGGTGATGTGCACCTGCGCACCGGCACATTCGAACTCTCCAACAGCGACTCGAACATGTTTGTCATTTTCTCGGAAGCCGGCCAGGGCATTTCCGACATCGGTGTGCTGCGCGGCGGAACCCAGTCCCAGTACCTGCCCGACCGCGACATGCAGGCGGCCGTGCGGGTCTTCAACGCGGTCGCCGACCTCTCTCCACGCGACCTGTACATCGGCGAGGTGGCCGGATCACCGACCATTGCCGGCGCCGAATATGGCGTGCTGAGCGATCTGGCCACGGCCCCCACCGGCGGGATTCAGTACACGGTCACGCCGGAAGGCAATGTCGGCTCGCTGGAGCTCGAGGCCTCCGGCAGCACCGTCGTCGGACGCATCCACACGCTCGTACTGTCCGGTGATCCGGGCACCGTATCCGGTACGCTGGCGCTCGAAGACCGCCGCCGTATTTACGACCAGGGGCGCGTACGGATTGCCAACGCAACCAACGGCTTCGAAGGATCACTCCAGGTTTTCCTCGTCGCCGAGGGCACGCCGGTTGAATCGCTGGCGTTCCCCATCACCCTGACATCGCCGGGCGTCGGGTCGGTCGCGGGTTTCGTGCCGGGAGACTATGAGATGTATGTACGCATCGCCGGAGAAACCGAGGGATTCGTTGCCGGACCGCTGCCATATACCATTGAAGGCGGCGAACTCTACAGCTTCTATCTGGTGGACGGCGCCACTTCCAGCGATGTGGAAGTGCTGCTGCTGGACTGACCGCAGTCCGAAACTGGTGGCCGTGAAGTGCGCGGATGATCGTGAACGGCGGACGAAGTGTCATCGACATGAAGAATGCATGAAAGTATGGTTTTTGCATGTCCTCCACGGTATAGAACATATACATGTGATCATCGTCGAATTGGGTCGCACCCTGAACAGCAAGGTGCAGATCCTCCAGCGTTGCGGACGACGCGATTTCGAGCGTCGCCTCCCACGGCCCTCCCGCATGGAGGCCAAAGACCAACTTGACCTTCAGCGTCCAGATCGTGGCGTCCTGAACGCCCGTCTTGCCACGTTTGTTGCTCGTTTGTTGCTCGTTCGTTTCATCGCTCGTTCACTCTCCCATATTGCGACGGTCGCGGCGATACGCGTCCCGCTCGGTAAGACAAGAGAGTAACGAGCGATGGCGCCCCGGGCAGGATTCGAACCTGCGACCTTCCGCTTAGGAGGCGGACGCTCTATCCTCTGAGCTACCGGGGCCGGCCGGGGCCATCATACCAGCCGCGAGCGGCCGGGTAGCAGCTGAACCGCAGACTCGCCTGACGGACGAATTTCAATGAGCGACGGACTTATCGCGTGACGCCACTCACCCGCTTCGGCTTCTCCGGGCTCATCATGCTCTATGGGATCTACCAGATTTCCAATGATTCGTGGGTGTCCGGAAGCATCGCCATCGGCCTTGCCGCGATTATCGCGTGGCTGGGCGGAAAGCTCTGATACATATAATATGTGACGCGCGCACGGGTTCAGCCTGCGGACGATCCCTTACGCTCTGCTGCCTGACTATTTCGCGTGCCATACGGCCATTGGGAGGATGAACAAGATGAAGCGGTTGATGATGCTCGCCATACTGCTTCCGGTATCGGCCATGGCACAGCCCGTGGTTGACGAAGTGGACTACCACTATCTGGAAATCGGCTACCTGTTGACGGAGCGGGATGTGCCTGGTGGCGACATCGATGGCCGTGGCCCCGGACGATTCTCCTATTCATTTCCTATACGCCGGTTCCTGCATCTGTACACCAGTGTGGATGCCGTGAACTACAAGGACATTGCTGTCGACACCGATGGCAAGGCGCGCAGCAAGACCTTTGGTCTGGGTACGCACTACAACATCAATCCGCGCGTGAGTGTCTACGGGCGGTTTGCCTACACCGATCTGGACCTGAACCTTGGTGCCGGCACCGTGAGCGACGATGGCGCTCTGGTCAGCGCCGGCGTACGCTATATTCCGGCCGCCGGCTACGAAATCCGTGCCGCGGGCACGTACCGGAGCCTGGACAGCGCGGGCAGTGACACGACCTTTACCGTCGGCGGTGACATTCATCTCACCGATGTCGTCGCACTGACCGTGGACCTCAACCTGGGCGACGACGAAAACGCCGTCTTCGTTGGTGGCCGCTTCTACTTCGGCTCGGACGGTCGCACCACCCGCCGACGCTAGGACGCTAGGGCGCTCCGCGCCCGCCCACGTTGGCTCAAGCGGCACGAGTCCGGCCTCGACCGGACGTCGGCCGCCGGCGGATGCAATCCACCACCGCGTGCTGACGCTCGACACGCACGTGGCGCGTGGATATTCCCCACGTGGTCGCGGCACCGGCTTGACGCCGCCACCGCATCACCGACGCGGAACAGCTATTTCACCAGCCAGGTATTCGAATCACGAATCGCATCGTCGACGCGTCCCGTGCGCTTCATGCCGGTGGGGTGGTTCGCATAGAAACTGCGCTCGAAGCTGGTGCCCGGCCGACGGTGAATCACCCCCATGGCCATTGGCATGTCGGGCGGTGTCATGGCCAGCAGCAACTGTGCCAGCACCTGGCTGGTTTCATCATGGCGCAGCACTTCATTCTCACGGCCCGACGTCTCGATGACTTCCAGCGCCATTTTCTGTACATCGAAGCGCAGACCCTTGCCGCCATCCCTGCCGAAGAGCAGCGGCTCGCCATGGCGAACGTGAATCTGATTGTCAGGCGCCACCGACTTCTCCGTGAACGCCTGGAACACGTTGTCGTTGTAGACGATGCAGTTCTGGAAGATCTCGACAAACGCCGCACCGTCGAAGCCGTGTGCCGCCTGCAGCACCGATCCCAGCCCCGCCTTGTCGACATCCACGCCGCGGGCAATGAATCTTGCACCAGCACCCAGAGCGAACAGCCCGGGCGAAATCGGCGTGTCCAACGAACCGAATGGTGTGGACGGCGTACGTGTTCCGACACGCGATGTCGGTGAGTATTGTCCCTTGGTCAGACCATAGACTTCGTTGTTGAACAGCAGAATCTTCAGGCCGATGTTGCGGCGCAGTGTGTGCAGCAGATGATTTCCGCCGATCGACAGACCGTCGCCGTCACCGGTCACCACCCAGACGTCGAGCTCGGGATTGGCGAGCTTGAGCCCGGTCGCAACCGCCGGCGCACGACCGTGAATCGTGTGAAATCCGTACGTCTCCAGGTAGTACGGAAACCGCGACGAGCAGCCGATGCCGGACACGAACGCGGTTGTCTCGGGCCGGGCACCGATATCGGCCAGCGCCTTGGTGACCGTCTTCAACACCGCGTAGTCGCCACAGCCGGGGCACCAACGGACTTCCTGCGAAGAGGCGAAATCCCTGGCGGACAGTTGCAGCTGAGCGCTCATATCCGATCTCCCTGTGCGGCCGGCCGCAGCGTTCTTGCCGGGCCCAGCTCACGTTTGATGGCTTCGACCAGCTCGGCGATCTGGAACGGCTGGCCGGTTACCTTGTTCAGCTGAATCGGATCGACGCCCAGCTTGTCCCTGAGCAGCGTCGACAGCTGACCCATGTTCATCTCCGGTACCAGAATCCGCTCGAAGCCGCGCAGCAGCTCTCCAAGATTGGACGGAAACGGACTCAGGTAGCGGATGTGTATGTGGCTGACGCGCGGATCGACGCGCGATACCTGGCGCACGGCCTGGTAGATCGAACCGAACGTGGAACCCCAGCCGACGATGGCCAGTTTGCCCGTGGTTTCACCCAGCGCCACTTCCTGCCGCGGAATGAAGCGGGCAACCGAAGCGACCTTGTCGCGACGCATGTGTGTCATTGCCTGGTGATTGGCCGCGTCGTAGGAGATGTGACCGGTGCGCAGGTCCTTCTCCAGTCCGCCGACACGATGCGTATAGCCTGGCGTTCCGGCGGCGATCCACGGCCTGCCGAAGGTGTCCGGGTCGCGCTCGAACGCGAGCGTGGTGGGGTCATCGTCGGTACCGCCCGCTCTGGGCTGACGCACCTGGATCGGCGCCATCTCGGAAACCTTCGGCAACAGCCAGGGCTCGGCGGCATTGGCCAGATAGCCGTCGGTGAGCAGCATGACCGGCGTCATATGCCGCAGCGCGATGCGCACCGCTTCCACGGCCACATCGAAGCAGTCGCTGGGCGTGCTCGCGGCGAGCACGGGCACCGGCGCGTCGGCATTGCGGCCGTAGACGGCCTGGTAGAGATCCGACTGCTCGGTCTTGGTAGGCAACCCCGTAGACGGGCCGCCACGCTGCGAATCAACCACGACCAGCGGCAGTTCGGCGCTGATCGCAAGGCCGATCGCCTCGGTTTTCAGCGCGATGCCCGGGCCGGAACTGGATGTGATGCCGATGGAACCGCCATAGGAGGCGCCGATGGCGGCGCACACGGCCGCGATCTCGTCCTCCGCCTGAAAGACGCCCACACCGAGATGGCCGAGCCGCGCCAGTCGATGCAGCAGCGGCGAGGCGGGCGTGATCGGATAGGAGCAGAACACCACCGGCCGGTCAGCGAGTTCGCCGGCAGCGGCCAGCCCCAGTGCCAGTGCCTCACTGCCGGTAATGCCCCGGTACTCGCCGGGCGCGAACACGGCGGCGGCTGTACGGAACTGCGGCACCGCGGCCGCCAGTTCCGCTGTCTCACCGTAGGCATGGCCGGCGTGCAGCGCGGCGAAATTAGCGTCACGAAGCTTCTCGTCCCTGGCGAACTTCTTCGTGATCCACTGCTCTACCAGCCCGGTGCCGCGACCGAACATCCACAGCACCAGACCCAGCGCCCAGAAGTTCTTGCAGCGGCTGGCATCGCTCTTGCTGAGCGCGAAAGACTGCACCGCCTCGAGAGTCATCTTCGAGATATCAATCGTAACCAATTGATATCCATCAAGAATACCGATGTTCCGTGGGTCCTGCTGGTAGCCGGCCTTGGCCAGATTGCGGTCCGTGAAGGTGTCGGTGTTGAGAATGATCAGGGCGCCTTCCGCCAACAGTGGCAGATTGACCTTCAAGGCTGCCGGATTGAACGCCACGAGCACCTGCGGCGCATCGCCGGCGGTCGTGATCGGGCGGGCGCCGAGATTGACCTGATAGGCCGAGACCCCGAAGGTCGTACCCGCCGGCGCACGGATCTCCGCCGGATAGTCGGGGAACGTGGCGAAGTCACTCCCCGTGAGTGCCGTGGAGGCAACGAACTGCGAGCCCATCAGCTGCACACCATCGCCTGAATCGCCCGCGAAGCGGACGACAACGGATTCCAATTCCTCGAAGCTGCTCGTCACTGGCGTGGTATCCAACTCTACTCCGTTAGTTTGCATTCGACGTGTCGTTAAGCTGCCGGCACCGCGGGTACGCAAAACCCTCAGGGTTGTCGCCTGCCTGGTTCCGCGGTCACAATGAGAACGCGTAACATTGCACCGGGTTGTGGCGAATTGGCCACCATGCCGTTAAAGTTCGCCGCCTGTCCCTGATTGACCCGGATCCGGAGCCTGGTGTCGACTGCCCGGTGAAACCCGGTTATTACGAGAACGAGCCATTATAACCCGCCCCGATTTGAGCCAGAGCCAATTCTGATGCATAAGCATATTTCCCGCTGGGGCACGATGCCCTTTTCACCACGTCTCTCATCGCCACGCCCGTCGCCATGCCCAAGGTAGATTTCGTCGACCACGACGGTACCGTCAGGTCCGTTACCGCACCGGCCGGCGTGTCGGTCATGGAAGCCGCGATCGACAACGGCGTGGCCGGTATCGTCGCCGAGTGCGGCGGCGCCTGCTCCTGCGCCACCTGCCATGTGTATGTGGATCCGGCGTGGTCCGCCCGGCTGCGGCCGGCGGACGACCAGGAGGCGGGCATGCTGGAATGCGCGCTCGACAGGCGCGAAAACAGCCGTCTGAGCTGCCAGATCGCTCTCACCGAGGAACTGGACGGCCTGGTGGTGCACATCCCGGAAGCCCAGATCTGAGCGCCTTCACGTCCAGGGCAGGACACGCACCCGCTACTGCAACACCGTCTTCAGACTTGGACCGGTTCGGCTTTTGTAGCAGAATCTGCGCTCCCCACGTCAGGGCCGAGGATAAGGAATGACATTCGTCGTCACGGAAAGCTGCATCAAGTGCAAGTACACGGATTGCGTGGAAGTCTGCCCGGTAGACTGCTTCCACGAGGGTCCGAACATGCTCGTGATCGATCCCGAGGAGTGCATCGATTGCACGCTCTGCGAACCGGAATGCCCTGTCGATGCCATCTATGCCGACGACGACGTACCGGACGACCAGAAGCAGTTCATCGCTTTGAATGCCGAGCTGACGAAGGATTGGCCGGTACTGTCAAAGGCCAAGGAGCCGCCGGAAGACGCCGACGACTGGAAGGACGTCAAGGACAAGCTGCAGCACCTGGAACGCTGAAGGATCCGGTCACTGCGCATGGCATGGCCTGCCCGGCGGGCTCTGCCCGCAGGGCAGCCGGGCAGACGCTCAGAGCTGGCTTTTCAGCGGCAGCAGATTAAGGAAGAACTCCAGAAACCGCTGACCGAATCCGCGCGCCGGTTGCCTGCCCAAGGTGCGCTCGTCGTTGGTCCATAGCAGCCAGTTGTCATCGGTCAGCGACAACCGCCATGCGTTGTCCGGCTGCATATCGCGAAGAATCAGGCCGGCTACGCGCCCGGCCAGATCCGTACTGTCCACCGTCAGCGCAATTTCGGTGTTCAGCACCAGCGACCGTGGATCCACATTCGGCGATCCGATGAACGCCAGCTCGCGATCCACCACCACGGCCTTGGCATGCAGGCCCATGGACTCGGGCACCACCGGCGGCGTTGCGTAGTCAAATCTGAGCTGGGCATCGCGACGAAATTCGTACAGCTCAACGCCGGCCGCCAGCAACGGCCGGCGCCAGTGTCGATATCCGGTATGCGCGATGGACTGATTGTTGGATGCCAGCGAATTCGTCACCACGGCAACACGGACGCCCCGCGCAATGAGGCCGAGCAGAATATCGGCGAACTCGGCATCAGGAATGAAATACGGGGTACTGATCAGCACCTCCCGCTGTGCGCCGGCAACCAGTGCCTTCAGATCAGCGTCCACCTGATCCGGCGTCAACTGATGCACAGCCGGCGTATCGACATGCAGTACGCCAACGCCGGCCGCATAGCTGGCGTGCAGTTCGTCGAGCCAGTACCCCCAGTCGCGCGGTTCGGTACCCGTTGCGATCAGCATGCCGGCCTGTGCGTCGACCTCGCGCTGCAGTCTCGCCCGCATTGCCGCGAGCAACTGCTGCGGATCCTCGCCACGCCTTAGCGGCGCTGCCGGATGCGTCATCTCGCTGCGCCAGAAATCCTCGAAGGTCTGCAGTATCTGCGTGGCGGCGGGTCCGACCGTCAACAGATCCAGGTCGTTCTGGATGAATCCATCGTGGAGCCCGAAATAGCGATCCCCGATATTGCGGCCACCGATGATGGCGAAGCTGTCATCGGCGGCGTAAACCTTGTTGTGCATACGGTGATTGAGTTCACCGAAACGAACCAACAGTTCGACGGGGCGAATCAGCATCGCCCTGTGGCGCAACGGGTTATAGAGCCGCACTTCGACGCGCGGATGCGCGTCGAGTCCGGCCAGCAGAGTGTCCACTCCAACCAGCGCGAAGTCATCGAGCAGCAGACGCACCCGCACACCGCGGTCGGCGGCCTGCATGACCCGTTGCATCAACAGGTTGCCTGTGGCATCAGGCTGCCAGATGAAATACTGGATATCGAGCGTGGCAACCGCCTCGTCGGTCAGTGCGAGCCTGGCACGCCACGCCACTTCATTACGATCCAGCAGCCAGTATGCGGAGTCGTCATCGGCGGACAGATCGCGAAGCAGCCTGTCGGCATGTTCATGCAGCGCTCCGCGCGCCTGCGGCGCAGGAGGATCGCCGGGCAGATCCGCCCTCTCCCCATAGACCGCGCAACCGCCCGACAGGATCGCAAAACAGGCAATGACCGTGGTCACCCGAAACCGCGTGAGCATGATGATTCAGGCTTGATGGATGCGGGCGGGCAACCGCGCGGCGGAAAGACATGCGGCGATTGCACCGGGGCAATGCGCCGCCCGGTACGCGAACAGCCGTTTGTGTGGCGGCAGAGGGCCATGTATCGTTGGTTTCACGGCGGGGATTCTAACATCGAGCAGAGGGCGCCCCCCGGAGAAGCGTCGCATTTCGGTCAGGTGCCATGGATCAGATCGCCGAGCCTGTGTTCCCCCAGGTCGAGATGAATATCGTTCCCAGCTCGCGCCCCGTTGCCGCGCGCGTGGTTTCCAACGATTCCTGCATGAACGGCAAATCCGCGAGCTGCGTGCGCCATACCGTCATCGATATCAGCGATACGCCTCTGCACGGCACACTGCACAGCGGTCAGGCGTTCGGCGTCGTCCCTCCGGGCAGCGACAGCCGCGGCAAGCCACACAAGGTGCGACTGTATTCACTGGCATGCCCCGCGGAGGGCGAAGACGGTGAAGGCCGACACATCGCCACCACAACGAAACGACTGATCGACGAATGGCTGCCACCATCGCGGGCGCGACTGGGCAGCGGCGACTGGACACCGGGCGCGGCTTCGGAGGCTGCCATCATCGAATACCGGCTGTTTCTGGGGCTTTGCAGCAACTACCTGTGTGGTCTGAAAGCCGGCGATGAAGTCATGGTCAGTGGTCCCAACGGCAAGCGATTCCTGCTGCCGATACAGCGCGAGGCCCACGACTATGTGTTCATTGCCACGGGCACCGGCATCGCACCGTTCCGCGGCATGATCATGGAACTGTTGCAGTCGCCGGCTGATGGCGCAGCCAGCCGGATCCACCTGATCGCCGGCAGCCCGTACACCACCGACCTGCTGTACCACCGGCAGTTTCAGGCACTGGCCAGTGAGCACGAAAACTTTCACTATCACACGGCCATCAGCCGCGAGCCCTCATTCGAAGGCCGTGGAACGTACGCGCATCAGCTGCTCGACCGGCGCATCGATGAATTCGCGCCACTGCTGGATTCCACGCGCACGCTGCTGTACCTGTGCGGGATTGCCGGCATGGAGGCCGGTGTGTTCAGCGTCCTGGAACGGCACGGCATCGACGGGCCGTACTTCCAGCGCAAGTCATCATCAGCAGCCGAACCGGCAGACGGGCAGTCCGCGCTGACACACCAGACCGTCAGAACATCGGCCAGATGCCTGGTCGAGGTGTATTAGACCGCAGCTCGCCGTTTGCGCACCGGGCGGCGTCCGCCACGGACCGCGCCCTATCCCGCTTTACCGCCGTTGGCTATACTCGAACGAACAGGGACGTAAGAATCCCGACGAGATAAGCAACCCATCCGAGGAGAGGAAAGAATGCCAAAGAAGATCGTCGACACCCTGCTTCCAACGACCATGGTCGGTTCCTATCCACGGCCGCACTGGTTTTCGCATCAGCTCCTTGGCCGAGACGTGCGCGTTGCGTTCAAGGAAGTCGCCCATGAAGAAGCGTACGACGATGCCGTTGCCACGGTCATCCGGGACCAGGAGGAAGCTGGCCTCGATATCGTCACCGACGGCAACATGTGGTACGACGAGTACGTTGGCGTCATCGGTTCATTCTGCTGGTACCTGTACGAACGGATTCCGGGTTTCGAACCGACACGCAATCCGCATCCATCAGTGGTTGATCAGGGGCCAAGCGCCGGCAAGACGTTCCTTGACGACTGGGGCGGTGTGATCAACAACGGCCCTGTGGATGCGGGACCCGATCAGCTTCGCTGGCCGGATCTCTACCAGGTTGCCAGCAAGCACGCGCGGGTTCCGGTCAAGGTATCCGTTGGCGCCGGGCCCTCGAACCTCGCATGGCATGTGTACTTCGATGAGAACTCGCACTACAAGTCTCCCAAGGATCTCACTTTCGCGCTCGTACCCATCTTCAACAGGCAGATGAAGGAACTGGTGAGGCTGGGCGCGAAATATCTCCAGATCGAAGATCTCGGCGCATGGCTGCCGCTGTTCACCGGCAACGAAGACGACTACAAATGGATTCGCGAAAGCATCGAAATGATGTGCGATGGCGTGGATGCGAAGATCGGCTGGCACTTCTGCTTTGGCAATGCATGGGGCAACGACATCCTCAGCGGCGCCTTCCCGGAGGGATATCAGATGGTGTTGCCGCATTACTGGAACACCGAGGGCATCGATGAATTCGTGCTCGATTACGCCAACCGCAATATGGCGGGCATCGACTTCCTGAAGAACTGTCCCAAGAACAAGGGTGTGCAGGTCGGCGTACTCGATGTGCGCACCAACATGGTCGAGTCACCCGACCTGGTCGCTGATCGTATTCGTACCGCGCTGAAGCACCTGTCGCCCGAGCAGGTCACACTGAGTACGGACTGCGGCCTGAAGCCGCAGGCACGCATGATTGCCAAAATGAAGCTGGCTTCACTGGCTGAAGCCGCGGCCACGGTACGCAAGGAGATCGGCGCCTGATCCCATCGATCCCGTCGCCGCCATCAGGAGGCGGTTTCGACAGCAGGTGAACGTCGGCCAGAACGTCGACAAAAAACGCCGAACAGAAAAAAGGCGCGATCCGGGTTCTCCGGATCGCGCCTTCCTGTTTGCGCTGGAAGGTTGTCTGCGCTGCTCAGCTCAGACCAACCACCTCGCCATTCTCATCGATGTCGATGCCGTCTGCAGCCGGCTTACGCGGCAGGCCGGGCATGGTCATCAGGTCACCGCTGAGGGCGACCATGAATCCGGCACCCGACGACAGGTACACGTCACGAACCTTGAAGGTATGCCCGCTGGGTGCGCCCAGCGCAGTGGGATCGGTGGAGAATGAATACTGGGTCTTGGCGATACAGATCGGGAACTCGCCGTAGCCGTCGTTCTGGAACCGGTCGATCTTCTTGCGCACGGCCGGATCGGCAACAACCTCGGCGGCGCCGTAGATCTTCTTCGCGACCTTCTCCAGCTTCGTCCACAGTGAGTCGGCATCGTCGTAGACGAACTTCAGTTCCGGCGCCTGCTTCTGACCTTCGATCTCGCCGATGACGGTCTCGGCCAGATCCACGGCACCGGGGCCACCGTCTTTGAAATGCGTGGCGGGCACGGCCTTCACGCCGAACCTGGCGAGGTGGTCCTGCACGACCTTGATCTCACGATCAGTGTCGGAATGGAAGCGGTTCAGCGCCACGACAACCGGCATGCCGTAGTGCTCCTTCACGTTCTTCACATGGCGCTCGAGATTGATCACACCGCGCGACAGCGCATCGGTGTTTTCGGTGTTGAGATCAGCCAGTGCAACACCACCCTGGTACTTCAGGGCACGGATGGTCGCGACCAGCACCACCATCGAAGGACGCAGTCCGGTCTTGCGGCACTTGATGTCAACAAACTTCTCGGCACCCAGGTCGGCACCGAAACCGGCTTCGGTAACCACGTAGTCGGCCAGCTTCAGACCGGCGCGGGTGGCCATGGCGGAGTTGCAGCCGTGCGCGATGTTCGCGAACGGACCGCCATGTACGATGGCCGGCGTCTGTCCCAGGGTCTGCACCAGATTGGGCTTGATCGCGTCCTTCATCAACACCGTCATCGGACCCTGCGCCTTGATGTCACCCGCCGTCACCGCCTTCTGCTCGCGCGTGTAGCCGATGATGATTCTGCTGAAGCGCTCTCGCATGTCGTTCAGCGATGTCGACAGACACAGGATTGCCATGATCTCTGACGCCGCGACGATGTCGAACCCGGTCTCGCGCGGCACGCCATGCGTGGGGCCACCCATGCCGACGACAAGGTTGCGCAGCGAGCGATCGTTCACGTCCAGCACACGCCGCCAGGTGATGCGACGAACATCCAGACCGGCCGCGTTGCCGAAGTGCAGATGGTTGTCGATCAGGGCCGCCAGAAGATTGTGCGCCGCGGCCACGGCGTGAAAGTCGCCGGTGAAATGCAGGTTGATGTCCTCCATCGGCGCCACCTGTGCGTATCCGCCACCGGCACCACCACCCTTGGCGCCAAAACACGGCCCCAGTGACGGCTCTCGGATGCAGATCAGTGATTTCTTGCCGATCGTGTTCAGCGCGTCCGCCAGCCCGATGGTGGTGGTGGTCTTGCCTTCGCCGGCAGGCGTCGGCGTAATCGCAGTCACCAGAATCAGCTTGCCGTCCTTGCGGCCTTCCAGTTTCTTCAGCAGTCCGGAAGTAAGCTTCGCCTTGTGGTGACCATACGGCTCGAGGTCCGAAGCTTCGATCCCAAGACGCGTCTTGGCCAGCGTGGTGATCTCCTCGAGCCTGGCGGCACGGGCTATCGTGATATCGTCATTCATTCCTGCACTTCCTCAATGAGTGATCTCGATCAGGATGCTGCCCCGGACGCGTCTGCAGCAGTCGTGAGCAGGGGCGCGTTATATCCTTCCATGGAGTCTCGCGCGCGGTTGCTGCCGCGCAATGCGAGTGTCCCGAAAGCAGCCCGCACGGAGCCACTTTCGGGACACTTCAACCCTTTCAGCCGGTCCTTTCAGCCGGTCCTTTCAGCCGGTCCTTTCACACCAGGATCACCCGGAGAACCGGACTGCCCGGACACGCAAAATGTCCCGAACAGGCCGGCACTCCGGGAAAATCGGGTGCCAGTTGTAATCTATCGGTACTCGTCGATCAACCACCGTCCTCAGGCACGTGTCGCGGTTGCCGGTCTGCAACTCGCAATCCGTGTCCTGTCATGGGGATCAGTAGCGATAGTGGTCCGACTTGTACGGCCCTTCCACCGGCACACCCAGATAGTCCGCCTGCTTCGCGCTGAGCTTCTCCAGCTTGACGCCAAGATTGCCCAGATGCAGCCTCGCAACCTTCTCATCCAGATGCTTGGGCAGCACATGCACACCCAGCGGGTACTCATCCGCCTTGGTGAACAGTTCGATCTGCGCCAGCGTCTGGTTGGTGAAGCTGCTCGACATCACGAAGCTCGGATGACCAGTGGCGCAGCCCAGATTCACGAGACGACCCTCGGCCAGCATGATGATGCTGCGGCCGCTGGGGAACGTAATCTTGTGAACCTGCGGCTTGATCTCGGTCCATTCGTACTTGCGCAGCCGTTCGACCTGAATCTCGTTGTCGAAGTGACCGATGTTGCAGACCACGGCGTTGTTCTTCATCTGCAGCATGTGGTCCTCGGTGATCACGTCCACACAACCGGTCGTGGTCACGAATACGTCGCCGACCGTGCAGGCTTCTTCCATGGTACGAACGTCGTAGCCTTCCATCGCCGCCTGCAGCGCACAGATTGGATCCACCTCGGTGACAATGACCTTGGCAGACTGGGCACGCAGTGACTGCGCGGAACCCTTGCCGACATCACCGTAGCCAGCCACCACGGCAGTCTTGCCGGCCAGCATCAGGTCGGTGGCACGCATGATGCCGTCGACCAGCGAATGACGACAGCCGTAGAGGTTGTCGAATTTCGATTTCGTGACCGAGTCATTGACATTGATGGCCGGAAACAGCAGCTCACCGCGCTTGAACATCTGATAAAGACGATGCACGCCGGTGGTGGTCTCCTCCGACACGCCGCGAATCTCCTTTACGATCCGATGAAAGCGCTGATTGTCACGGGCCAGTGACTTCTTCAGCTGTGCGTACAGCACTTTCTCTTCCTCGCTCTCCGGCACCCTGTCGAGCACCGACGCATCTTTCTCCGCCTTGAGTCCCAGATGCACGAACAGCGTCGCATCTCCACCGTCATCGAGGATCAGATTCGGACCCTGACCGTTACCCCAGTCCAGCGTACGGTCGACGAACTCCCAGTACTCCTCCAGCGTCTCGCCCTTGTAAGCGAACACCGGCGTTCCCGTTACCGCGATGGCGGCAGCGGCATGATCCTGCGTCGAAAATACGTTGCAGCTCGCCCAGCGAATCCTGGCGCCCAACGCTTGCAGCGTTTCGATCAGCACCGCGGTCTGAATCGTCATGTGCAGCGAGCCGGTGATCCGCGCGCCCTTCAGCGGCTGACTGGCACCGAACTCTTCCCTGGTCGCCATCAGTCCCGGCATCTCGTGCTCGGCCAGTTCGATTTCCAGCCTGCCGTAGCCGGCCAGCGAGATGTCTTTCACGTGGTAATCCTGATTCGCAGGTGTCGCGATCTTCGGGTTGGTACTCATAATGTCTTTACTCCTGAAAAATGTTCTTCCATGCTGCCGGCCAGTCAATGGTCCGGCGTCGGTTCGCCAGCTCGCTGCGGCTAGATCGTCAGTGACTGTCCAAAGCTGTCCCTGTAACGCTGCGCGAACTCTTCGCGCGTAAAGCTGTGATTCTGCGTGCCATGGGATTCGACCTTGATGGCACCCATCAGACTGGCAATTCTTCCAGTGGTTTCCCAATCCAGCTTGTGCAGAAGACCGTACAGCAATCCAGCCCGATAGGCGTCACCGCATCCGGTAGGGTCTGTCACCGTCCGGGGCTTGGCGCAGGGAATCTCGTGATCGCCACTACGTGTATGGATCAGCGATCCTTCGGCGCCGCGGGTAACGATCAGTGCCTCGACCCGTTGTCGGACGTCATCAACGTCCCACCCGGTGCGATCCTTCAGCAACTGCCATTCATAGTCATTCACCGTAACCCAGGTGGCCTGTTCGATGAACTGCCTGAGGTCGTCGCCGTTGAACATCGGCATGCCCTGGCCGGGATCGAATATGAAAGGAATCCCGGCCGCCGCGAACTGCGCCGCATGCTCCACCATGCCGGCGCGCCCATCCGGAGACACCATCCCCAAGCCGACGCCACTGGCATCACCCACCCTGTTCAATTCGGACTGGTTCATCGCGCCCGGATGAAACGCGGTGATCTGGTTGTCGTCCAGGTCGGTGGTGATGAAGGCCTGCGCGGTAAATACATCATCGATCACGCGGATGTGATCCTGACGGATGCCGCATTTTTCCATCCACTGCCGGTAGGCATCGAAGTCCTGGCCCACAGTGCCCATGGGCAGCGGGTCCTCGCCGAGCAGCTTCAGATTGTAGGCAATGTTGATTGCACAGCCGCCAAACTCCCGCCGCAGCGCCGGCACCAGAAATGCGACGTTCAGTATGTGGATCTTGTCCGGCAGGATGTGGTTCTTGAAGGAGTCCTCGAACACCATGATGTTGTCATAAGCGACGGACCCGCAGATTAATGCTGTCATACTTTCCTCTTGCCCCCCGATTTCTGGCTAAGCGCTTTGATGAGATGGAACGCGCCCCGCAACCGGGGCGCAATCCTGATCATCATGCGCCGGCCTTCAGCGCCTCGGCCCTGTCGGTACGCTCCCAGGTGAATCCGGGTTCGTCGCGACCGAAGTGCCCGTAGGCAGCGGTTTGACGATAGATCGGCTTGAGCAGATCGAGCATGCTCAGAATGCCGTAGGGACGCAGGTCGAAGTGCTCACGCACCAGCGCGGCAAGCTTGTCCTCCGGCACCTTGTGGGTACCGAAAGTTTCCACCGTGACCGATGTCGGCTCAGCAACACCTATCGCGTATGAGACCTGGATCTCGCAGCGATCAGCAAGTCCCGCGGCCACAACGTTCTTGGCGACGTAACGACAGGCGTACGCAGCCGAGCGATCCACCTTCGAAGGGTCCTTGCCGGAAAACGCACCGCCACCATGACGGGCCATGCCGCCGTAGGTATCGACGATGATTTTTCGACCTGTCAGTCCGCAGTCACCCATCGGACCGCCGACCACGAAGCGGCCGGTGGGGTTGATGTGATAGCGCGTGTCCCTGCTGATCCACTCCGCCGGAAGTATCGGCTTGATGATCTCTTCCATCACGGCCTCATGCAGGTCCTTTTCGGAGATCTCCGGGCTGTGCTGTGTGGACAGCACCACCGCATCAATCGCAACCGGCTTGTTATCGACGTAGCGGAAGGTCACCTGGCTCTTGGCATCGGGACGCAGCCACGGCAGCTTGCCGGACTTGCGCACCTTGGCCTGCTGCTCGACCAGACGGTGCGAATAGATGATGGGTGCCGGCATCAGGCTGTCGGTCTCGCTGGTCGCGTAACCGAACATCAGACCCTGGTCGCCCGCACCCTGCTCTTCCGGTGCCTTGCGATCCACGCCCTGAGCGATGTCCTGCGACTGCTTGCCCAGGCCATTGAGTACGGCACAGGTTGCGCCGTCGAAACCCATGTCGGAACTGTTGTAGCCGATGTCGAGCACGACTTCGCGAACGATGTCCTCGACCTCGATACTGGCGCCAGTGGTGATTTCACCGGCAACCATGACCAGACCGGTCTTGGTGAGTGTTTCGCAGGCCACGCGACTGCGCGGATCCTGTGCGATGATCGCGTCCAGGATCGCGTCGGAGATCTGGTCGGCCATCTTGTCCGGATGACCTTCGCCGACCGATTCGGACGTAAAAAGATAAGTCTTGCTCATAGTATATTTCCCTAAATTCGAAATCTTGAGTATTTCCGCGGCCCCCTCCCACGGAACCGCATCCGGCGATCAGTCCACATGCACCTTGAAGCCGTCGCTCCTGGCATTGAGCTCGATCCTGCCGTCGACAATCGCATTCGCCCATTTCGCCGTTTTCGCAACTCCGCCAAAGGCGAAGAAATGCACGCTGCGCAAACGCGATCCGGGATGATCGAGGCGATGCCGGGCGATACGAACCATCTGATCATCCGGTGCCTTCGCAGTAATCAGACCGGCCATCGCACCGGTTCGCTTGGTCAGCATGCGTGCCGAGGCGCCCACACCGCACAGGGCGGCAAACTTGATGAGCTGCGTGAGCTTGGTCGGACCAGCCATGCCCACCCACACCGGCAGGTGCACGCCTTCGGCGCCGGTGCGCTGCTCCCACTCGATCGGCGCCTCGGGGTCGAAACCGAACTGCGTGGCGAGGTACATGTCGAAGTCCGCGTCCCGGGCGAACGCCGCCTTGTCCAACAGAAACTGGCGAACCCGTTCCTCGCCGATGGCCTTGCTGCCCTCGGGGTGGCCCGCGACACCGACTCTGCGGAACCCGTACCTGCTGAACAGCCCGGTACGCAGAACGTCCAGGCTGCTGTCGAACGCATTGTCCGGCACTGCGATATCGCCGGCCAGGCACAGCGCATGATCCACGCCCAGTTCACGCAGTCGTTCCAGAGCCCCCTCGAGCTGCTTCTCGCTGGAAAGCTTGCGCGCGATGATGTGAGGCACCGCACTGAACCCCAGCGCCTGGATTCTGCCGGCAAGATCGACGATCTCGTCCAGCTCGGTTCCCGGCGGATGCGCCATGTACACCGAAGTACCCGGCGGCACGGCGCCCACAAAGGAATCCAGCCTGGCCGCGTCGTGCGGCGTAGCCTCGATGGAGTAGCCCTTCAGAAAGGACGAGATCTCCTGTTTCAGATTGTCGTTGGACAATGCACTACCTCACTTCCGATTGCTTATCCAGACACCGGTGCGGCCGAAACGGCCGTATACCGGTGTGCATCCGTTGCCTATTGCTTGCGCGATACCACGAAACTCTCGTCGTTGAACCAGAGTCCCTTGTGTTTGCGCAAGATTCTTGACGTTGCCTGCATGTACTCGCCTGACGCCGCGACAGCCTCCAGTCGTTCATCCTCGATCTGCGCCACGTAGGTCGATGCGTTCCATGCAGCGAACAGCGTCGAAGTCCCGATGCTCTGCTGCACCTCGCTGGGCAGCGTATGCATTTCGTATCGGAACACGGCTTTCGCGTCGGAGCCCGTCACAAAATTAAAATTCCGCGCGTCCCGACCCAGTTCCTCGCGCAGGGCCTTGATCAGCTCGTGCCGGTCAACCGTAAAAGGATTTTCGTCGGGCCAGATCTCGCGCACCAGCTCCAACGCAGGATCGTCGCCCGCGGATTGTACGGCCAACAGCCGCCCAGCTGAACCCAGAGCCCTGACCAGCGGTGCCAGCACCTTGCGTACCTTGAATTCGGCACTCATGCGCGCACGCCATGGCTGAGAGGCGACGACGAGATCGTAGTCGCCACCCACCTGGCCGGGCCTGGGGATCACGCTGTGCAGGAGAAACGAGTGATCCTTACGGTAGATCACCAGTACGGAAGGCCGTACATAGGTGGGATTGCCGGTTTTCGCGCTGGATGTCACCTGCCAGCCTTCGACGAGATAGGGGTCCAGCCCGCGCAGCTGCTCGCCGTATTCGTAGGCGGAGTTGCCTTCCAGCACCACCTCGCGCCAGTTCAGCGCAGCAGCGTTCTGCACGTCGCGCGGCCGCAGCCACGGCGCCTCGGCGTAGTACAGGTTGGTGATGACGATCACGCTGGACGGATGTTCCATGAACCGGTCCGGCAGTTTATCCAGCGACAGCCGGACATCCTCCAGACTGATTTCCTTGGCGACGATCAGAAACGGCGTGATCGGAAAACGCCGGTGCATCGCACGCATCAGGTGACTGAGCACTGTGGCGTCACCCATGCCGGCATCGAAAAGCCGCAGAGCCGGTGGACGGGGTCTGACGTGGGCCAGCTCGCGTGTGGCCCGTTCGGCCACCTTCCACTTTTCATTACAGGTATTTACGAATGCCAGATACTTCTGCCGGTTGTCGTAGAAGCGAAACGGCCGGTCGATGGCTTCGATGCCGGATTCATCAACCGACGCATCCTCGGATGCCTCGCGCGACCTGCCACGAACCACGTCGCCCCCCCGGACGGACTTGCTGCCGCTCATTGTGGTGGTGTCCTCTGTGTGCTGAAAATCACCTGCTGCGGGAAACGCCTCGGACTCGGAAACCGACTGCCTGTCGATCAGCGCGTCCTGGCGGCGTATGAAATCGCGGATCTTGGTGACGGTCTCCAGCGTGACACTCTTGCCACTGCGCAGCCTTGCGCACAACTTGCCGTCGTTGACGGCCTGCCGGCCAAAGGTTGACTCCGCAACCCCGGCACGCCGGCAGTGGGCTTCGATCTCGCCCAGCAATGTCTTTGCCGAATCCTGTCTCATGTTCTGGTTTGGTTCGCCCCCGGATCCGTCGGCTGTTCAAAGCGGCCCAACACTACGCCCACACCCGGCCCATTGCAAGCTTGCGTCTGCCCACTCACGAATTGGGTTGGCGCCGTGGGCTATTTCCCACTCGTGGTCAGCGGGCGCCACGCAGCCCGGATCGTGGCCGAATGGCGGCCGGACGATGGCCGGTGTCGCCAGGTATCGACGTGTTGCAGGGCGAGTGCTCCGGCATGGCGGGCACGGTGGCACCAGCTGCCCGACGGATCTGGCGACGCAATCCGATGCTATGATCCGGGGTGGTGGCCACAGCCCGGCGCAGATCGGCAACAGGTGGCCACGAAGGGGGAAATGAGTGAAATCCAGACTGATGGCCGTGATGGTGGTGTTCCTGGTGTCCGGAGCCGCCGCGCTCGCACACCATTCGTTCACCGCCACCTACGACGAAAGCCGAACGATCCGGGTCGAAGGCACGCTGGTGCAGTTTCTGTTCCGCAATCCGCACTCCTTCGTCCATGTGATGGCGCCCGATGACAATGGTGACATGCAGCGCTGGGGCGTGGAATGGGGCGGGCTGGGCGTATTGTCCGGCCAGGGCGTGACGCGCGACTCGCTGAAACCCGGCGATCACGTCATCATCACAGGCAACCCGGGTCGCAATGCCGGAGAACACCGCATCCGGATGCGCAGCCTGCTGCGACCGGAGGACAGCTTCGGCTGGGGCTTCGAGGGCGAAGACTTCGACTGAGTCGCGCCGGCCGACCACACCCGGGTACCATACGCGCGCGTCCAAGCGCCCGGGTTCATTCATGCGGCCTGAATTCTCCTCTCCCCCCTCATCCGTCTGTGTCCTGCGGCTGTCCGCCATCGGCGATACCTGTCATACGGTGCCGGCCGTGCGCGCGCTGCAGTCGGCATGGCCGGACACCCGCATCACCTGGATCGTAGGACGCACGGAATACGGCCTGCTGGAAGGACTGGGGGGCGTCGAGTTCATCGTCTTTGACAAGCGCGCGGGGCTGGCCGGCTACGCTGCCGTGCGCAGACAGCTGGGCAGGCACCGCTTTGCGCTGCTGCTGCACATGCATGCGTCGATGCGTGCGAATGCAGTGAGCCTGCTGGTGCGTGCCGACCAGCGGCTGGGCTTTGACCGCGCCCGTGCCCGCGACTACCAGTGGCTGTTCACCAACCGCACCATCCCCGCCGTGCCGCAGCAGCACGTGATGGACGGTCTGCTCGAGTTCGTCCGCACGCTGGGTATTCCGGCCGGCCCACCACGCTGGGACATCCCGATTCCCGACGACGCGGCCGCTTTCGCCGACCGTGTGATCGACCGCTCGCGACCCGCGCTGGTCATCAGCCCATGCACGGGACAGCGGCTGCGCAACTACCGGAACTGGGATGCCCGCCGCTACGCCGAGGTCGCCGACTATGCGCGGCAGCGCCATGGCGCGCAGATCCTGCTCACCGGCGGCAACACCGCAGTCGAATCCCGGTACGCGGCCGAAATAACCGCACAGAGCAGCAGCCGGCCCGTCAACCTCGTTGGCGCCACCACACTGAAACAGCTTCTGGCGATCCTTGCTCGCACCAGCGTGCTGCTGTGCCCGGATTCCGGCCCCGCACACATGGCCACGGCCGTCGGCACGCCGGTGGTCGGACTTTACGCCACGTCCAATCCCGCGCGTACCGGGCCCTATCTCAGCCTGGACCTGGTAGCCGACCGCTATGAAGAGGCGGTGCGCGGGGAGTTCGACACGGAACCGGGCGCGCTGAAGTTCGGCAAGCGGGTTCGCGATCCCGAAGCGATGAATCTGATCACGGTGGATGATGTGATCACCAGGCTCGACATGGCCTTCGCCCGCAGCAGCATGCGCTGAATACCCGCTGGCGCCCGGACGCCGGTCGCGGCGGTTGCCGCAACCAGCGTCCGGCAATGCCCATCAGGAATTTATCGCCCCGAGTATCCGGTCCCTGTTGGCAACAACGAACTGCTCGAAGCTCTGCAGCTGCGGATTCAGCTGACGCGCAACCTCAACGCTGCGCGCGGCCAGCACTTCCCGTTCAAAGTCGCGGTACACCTGGAACATATTGCCGAGCTCATCCGCGCCGGGGAACCCGAAGCCACGGTAAGTATCGGCGTCAACTGCGTGGTAGACCACTTCGCCAAGGCCGAGCACGCTGCCCAGCACGTCGCTTAGCTGGCGGATCGTAAGAAACTCGCCAGCGATGCCGACGGTCTTGCCGACGTGTGTGTCACCGCCCTTGAACACGCCATACGCCACCTTGCCGATGTCGCCAGCAGCGATACCCGCAAGTTTCGCGTCGCCCATCGGCAGCGCCCAGGCATACTTGCCGTCTTCGCCTTTCTTCGGACACAGACCGAACATGTACAGGTTGTCCCAGTAGAATGATGTCACCAGATACGTAACCGGCAGACCGGCAAAGAACGCATCCGCTTCGGCCTTGGCATCGAAATGCGGGACACGATATTTTTCCTGCAGGTACGGCATGCGCTGATCGTCGGCGGCCATCAGCCTGCGCGTATCTTCCAGCGTTGACCAGATCACGTGTTTCACACCGGCGGCCTTTGCCGCCTCGGCGATATTGCCAGCCTGCGCCTTCTCCCTGTCGCCGGAAAAATGCTCCCAGAAGTTGGTCACGGCATACACGCCATGAGCGCCGGCAAACGCCTTCTCGAGACTTTCCACATCGTCGATATCGGCCTGTGCCACCTCGGCACCCTGCTCCGCCAGCGCCCTGGCATTGTCCTTGCTTGCATCACGTGTGATCGCACGACATGCGAACGCTCCCCCGCCATCGGCCAGAATCGCCCGCGCCAGGCCGCCACCCTGTGATCCCGTGGCACCCAGCACGGCTATGATTTTCTTGTCAGCCATCGTTGTCTTCCTCGATCGCAGTTGTTCCGATTTCCGGCCTGCAAGCATACACGCATGGCGCCGCAGCCGCAGCGCGCTGACCTGGGATCAGCCCCCTGCGGCAGCACCGCGAAGGCCCGTTTCACGCACGAGTGGAATTGAGTACACTCGCGTGCAATGCCCGGCCGGAGTTAACGCGATGTCCAACCATCCTGAATCAGACGAAGCCGCCCGCAAGGACGGGGGACGCAGGCTTGCCTGGGGTGTGGCGACGGCACTGGCCATCGGAATGATCCTTCTGGTGGTGGTGATCCTGCCTTCCGAATATGGTATTGACCCGACCGGTGTCGGCGGCGCGCTGGGACTGACCTCTCTCAGCCAGCCGGACGGACGGACGATTCAGATCCGCGACGTCACCGGCGGCAACGAACGCCTTCGCGAGATCGAGATTCCCGATGCCGGCGAGCCGGTTCCGCTGCCCAATCCCGCCATCCACCAACTGGAACAGCGTCCGCCTCGCACACAGACGATGACCATTTCCATTCCGGCCGGCGGGCAGACCGAGGTCAAGACCGTGATGCGCGAAGCCAAGGTGGTCACCTACACCTGGCAGGTGAACCCAGGCAATGTCTACGTGGACTACCACGGCCATGATCCCGAAATGGGCGACGATTTCTGGGTGCGCTTCCAGGAAGAGGAAGAAATCAGCGGCAGCCACGGCTCCCTGGTTGCGCCGTTCGACGGCGAACACGGCTGGTACTGGCTGAACTACAACGATTTCCCGGTGGAGATCACGCTCACCGTCACCGGCTACTTCGATCAGCTGCGCGACTACGGACTGTTCTGAGGGGAGCCGCTCCGGTTCTTCGCTGCAGCAGGCTTCGCGGGCTTCGTGAGCCTGCGCATCAGTGCCTCCAGCGAGTCCACCGGAAACGGAAACACGATCGCTTTCGTATTGCCCTGCGACGAGATCTGCCGCAGGCTGTCCAGATAACGCAGCTGGATCGATGACGGATGCCGACTCAGGACCGTTGCGGCGTCGACCAGACGGCGCGATGCCTGCAGCTCGCCTTCCGAATGAATGATCTTGGCACGCCGGTCACGTTCGGCTTCGGCCTGAGCGGCGATCGCGCGAATCATTTTCGTGTCCAGATCGACATTCTTGATTTCGACATTGGCCACCTTGATCCCCCAGGCGTCGGTCACATCGTCGAGCAGTCTCTGGATCGCATCGTTGAGCTTGTCGCGCTCCGCCAGCATGTCATCGAGACTGTTCTTGCCGAGCACGGACCGCAAGGTGGTCTGCGCCAGCTCGCTGGTGGCGGCAACGTAGTTCTCCACCTGGATCACCGCCCGCTGCGGATCCACGACACGGAAGTACACCACCGCGCTCACCGCCACCGAGACATTGTCGCGGGAAATCACCTGCTGGCGCGGCACGTCCATGACCTTGATGCGCAGATCGACACGCACCATGGTCTGGATGCCAGGAACGATGATGATCAGTCCCGGGCCTTTGACCTTCCAGAACCGGCCAAGCAGAAAAACGGCGCCCCGCTCGTACTCCTGGAGGATGTGGAATGCGTTGAACAGGAACAGCGCAACCGCCACACCCAGCGTTCCGATCACCCATTCGATAGTCACAGGCTGGTTTTCCCTTTCATGATGTGGTCAGGCGGCGAATGCGCGGTCAGTCTTGGCGGCAAGATAAAAGTCGCTTTCGGTCAGACCACCGATCTTGTGCGTCCAGATCTCCACGCGGCACTCTCCCCACGCGATGTAGAGGTCGGGGTGATGGGATTCAGCCTCAGCGATATCGCCCACCTTGTTGGCGAATGCCATCGCGTCGACGAAGTTGCGGAACCTGAAGGTACGCTGCAGATGCCCAGCCTCGTTGAGCTGCCAGCCATCCGCCAGCTCCGCCAGCAGCTCCCGCGCCCGGGCGTCCGGCATGGGCGGTACGCCACCACGGCAGGGAACGCATTTGCTGTCGGCCAGACTCATCAAGTGTCCTCGTCGCTGTCCTTGCCAAGCCCGAATGTAGCATATCGATCCCGACGGATCTTCCGCTTCATTCTGCGGCCGCCGCCTCGTTTTCCAGCAGCGCCGCGCACCGCGATTTCAGTCCCGGCAGCGTACGCGTGTCCAGCCCGAAGTCCTCATCCAGAACCGCCAGCAGCTCGTCCGGGTGGCGCAGCTGCCGTGTGCGGGTGCCGCCCCGCGGATCATAAAAGCGATAGCGGCCGTTGCTGAGCGCGTGCCGTCCGGTGGGCGCGACGCGTGCCAGCATCAGGCCGCTGATGAATCGCGACGACGGATGGCTGGACTGATACCAGTTCATCACCTCGTAATCGCATCGCTGCTGCGGCTGGAGATCGAACTCGTACAGAAGTCGCTGTTCTCCGGCAACGACACCGTAGAGCTGATAGGTTTTACTACATGGGCTTATGACAAAATCCTCATGTGATGTCTTCTGTCGGATCGTAGATCCGAGATCCAGAGGTGACGTCAACGTCAGGCCGCCGAACCCGACATCGGCCAGCCAGACGCGCTCGTCCAGATCGATCCTGAGCAGCATGTGTCCGCGCACGGGTGTCGACCCGGGTGACGCGCCGAGCAGTACGCGCGCCGCCAGTCCCGACACGCGAAACCCGATGGCGGTCAGCACGCCGGCGAACAGCAGATTGTGCTCGTAGCAATATCCGCCACGACGGCCGACGACCAGCTTGCGATACAGTGCGTCCGGCTCCAGGGACACCGGCTCTCCGCAGAACGGCGAAAGGTTTTCGAAAGCGATCGCCTGTGGATGCAGTCGATGCAGCGTTTCCAGCACACCACGCTCGGGGCGGGCGGTCCCGCGATAGCCGATTCGATCAAAGTAGGCATCGACATGCTCGAACGCGGGAACCAGCTTCGGAACATCTGCCGCACAGGCAGCCGCCTGGAGGTCGGTGTTGGTCTGCATCATGGCGATACCTCAGTCGAGACGCTCACGGTCCCCCAGCACAGGGAGTCGGGCGGTCACGGAGAAGCGCTGCTGGACCGCGCGCGCCAGCTGTTCCCTCGCTTGCTGTTCGCCGTGTACCAGATACAGAGGCGGTCGGTCACGGAAATGCCCGTACCAGTCCAGCAGCCCGCTCTGGTCCGCATGCGCCGACAGGCCGCCCACGGTGTGCACCTTCGCCTCGACGCGTATGGACTCGCGCCAGATACGCACATAGTCGGCGCCATCCACAAGGCGACGCCCGAGCGTGCCACGTGCCTGGAATCCTATCATCACGATATGACACTCCGGACGCCATACATTGTGCTTGAGGTGATGGAGAATGCGTCCACCACTGCACATGCCGCTGCCGGCGATGACAATGGCTCCGGACTCGATCCGGTTGATGGCCCGCGAATCGTCGGGCGTCGGCGACATTTCAAGATTGTCCAGCACCGGGACGTGGCCCTCCCCGTCACGGAACAGTCGTGCGCCATAGAGATGCCGGTAACGCGAATAGACCTCCGTGGCCTCGATGGCCATCGGGCTGTCGAGAAACACCCGCCAGTCCGCCAGTCCCCACTGCCGGCGGTGTTCGGCCATCAGATACAGCAGATCCTGCGTACGCCCAACCGAAAACGCCGGTATCAGCACATTGCCGCCGCGCTTGGCGGCTTCGCCGAAGATCTCTCCCAGTTCGGTCAGCGTGTCCTCGAACGCACGGTGGTTGCGATCACCGTAGGTGCTTTCCATGAGCACCACATCGGCCTCTTCGATGAACGTGGGGTCTTCCATCACCGGCGCGGCTCCGTAGCCAAGATCACCGCTGAAAACCAGCTTGCGGGTGTGCCCACCCTCTTCCAGCCACAGCTCCACGATCGCCGCGCCGAGGATGTGTCCGGCGTCGTTCAGCCGCACGGCAATGCCGGGCAGAATTTCCTGGCGTTCGCCGTATTCGATGCCGCGAAACTGCGTCAGCACCTTCTCGGCATCGTCGCGTGTGTACAGAGGTTCCACGGGCCTGAGGCCCTTGCGCGCCCGCTTGCGGTTTTCCTGCTCGGCGTCCTTCTCGTGCAGAAACGCCGAATCGCGCAGCATGATGCCGCACAACGCCGCCGTGGCGTGGTGGGTATGGATGGGTCCTGTAAACCCCGAGCGTCCCAGCAGCGGCAGGCGGCCGGAATGATCGATATGAGCATGACTGAGCACCACCGCATCGACGTCACCGGCCTCGACCGGCCACGCCTCCCGATTGCGCTGTTCATCCTCACGCCTGCCCTGTATCTGACCGCACTCCAGCAGTACCTTGTGCTTTTCGACTCGCAGCAGATAACACGAACCGGTGACCGCACCGGCAGCTCCAAGAAACTCGATGTCCATCAGCTCTCCAGATCCTCCAGATACATGCCGATCGCATCCGCTGCGATCAGCTGCTCCTCGTCAGTGGCAAACGCGTATACCGGCCTGCTGCCATCAGTGCTGATCAGACCGGCGCCGGCCCGGTTCCGGTGTTCGTCAAGACGTATTCCCCAGCAGGCCAGCGCAGCGGCAACGCGCGACCGGATCAGTGCCGAGCGCGCACCTATCCCACCGCCGAACACCAGCGCCCCGTCCCCGTCGAGCAGCGTGAATTCGGCGCCGACGGTGGCGACCAGGCGGCGCACGAACATTGCAACCGCCAATGCGGCATCGGCATTGCCTTCGGACTCCGCCACCAGCAGTCTGCGCATGTCCGACTCGCCAGCCAGCCCCAGCAGACCGGAGCCACGGTTCAGCAACGCATCGATATCATCGGCCGAATAGCCCGCACGCACCAGTGCAGTCACGATCGCCGCGTCGATGCTCCCGCAGCGGGTTGCCATGATCAGTCCTTCCAGTGGCGAGTAGCCCATCGACGTTTCGATGGATGATCCGCACCGCACCGCGCATGACGAACACCCGCTGCCCAGCTGCAGGGTGACGGCGGTTACCGAGTCGGGCGTGCTGTGGGTGTAATCGGCCAGTGCCCTGACCAGCGCGGCATGGGCGATACCGTGGAACCCGTAGCGATAAAAACCGAAGCGCCGTGTCAGTTCCTGCGGCAATGCGTACTGCGTCGCCTCGGCCGGCATGGAACGGTGGAATGCGGTGTCGAACACCGCGTACGCCGGGCTGCGCGGCAGTCGCCGTCGAATGTCGCGGATGATGTCCAGTGAGCGTGCGTTGTGCAGCGGCGCCATCGGCACGAGGCCTTCGATGGCGGCTTCCACCTCCGCATCGACACGGGTGGTGCCCGTGAGAACCCGGCCACCATGAACAACGCGGTGTGCAGTCAGGTCGACGCCACCATCAACCGCCGCAAGCGCCGTGTCGACCAGTTCCGAGGCGGGGCCGCCCTCCGGCCAGTCCTGCTCGTGACGATACAGCAGCGTGCAGCGACCCCCGTCAACCGTGAACAGTGCTGTTTTCAGTGTCGCGGTACCGGCGTTGAACACCAGCACCCGATGCCGGGTGGTACGGCTCATGCCGGACCTGTCATTGCGGCTGCCTGCTCTGGATGGCCTCATGCAGCGCATCGTACGGTTCGACGAACCTGCGCACACCATCCACCAGCAGTTTTCGGCAAACGTCCTCCAGATCGATCTCCAGGGCACCCAGTTCCTTCAGTACCCGCCCAGCGCTGTCGATGTTGTCCGTCAATCCGGGCGCCGGCTCACCATGATCGTGATACGCCTGCGCCGTCTCGGTGGGCAGCGTCGTGATGGTGTGCGGGCCAATCAGCGCATCGACATATTTGGTGTCGCTGTAGAGGGGGTTCCCGGTGCCGGTACTTGCCCACAGCAAACGCTGTGGCCGGGCGCCATGACGTTCCAGTTCACGAAAGCGCCTGGAGCGATGCATCTTCTGGTAGATCGCATAGGCCCGCCTGGCGCTTGCGACGGCGACTTTACCCTTGAGATGCCGCGCCCTGCGCCCGCTGTCACCGCCCTCGATCAGGATCGGCTCCAGCAGTGCATCGACCATCGTGTCGATACGGCTCACGAAAAAACTCGCAACCGATGTAATTCTCTTCAGGCCGATGCCCGCTGCATGCGCTTCCGACAGCCCGTCCAGAAAAGCATCCACGACGTCTCGATAACGCTCCAGCGAGAACAGCAGCGTGACATTCACGCCGATGCCCTCACCCAGGAGCATGCGCAGCGCCGCGATGCCGGAGTCGGTGGCAGGCACCTTGAGCAGCACGTTCGGTCTGTTCAGCACTTCGTGCAGGCGGCGCGCTTCGGCCACCGTGGCCTGTTCGTCATCCACCAGATGCGGTGACAGTTCCAGGCTCACGAAGCCGTCCGACCGGCCGCTGGCGTCGTAGACAGGTCGCAGCACGTCGGCGGCCGCCTGTATGTCTTCCACCATCAGGCGTTCGCAGATCTCTCCGGCACTCAGTCCCGCTTCACCCAGCGCCAGGATCTGCTCGTTGTAGTGCTCGGTGTGCAGGATGGCGCGTTCGAATGTGGCCGGATTGGATGTGATGCCGCTGATTCCCCATTCGTTGACCATTCGCAGCAGCCGACCTGACTGAATCAGGCCACGGTCCAGATGGTCCAGCCAGACACTCTGGCCATGATCCCTGATTCGCCGCAACGGGCTGTCCGGCATAGCTGACACCCTGCTTCACCACGCAATGACGGACCCCGCGTCCGAAATCCGGCAGGCCCGGCTCCCAGACCCGATGTTAGCGCGTTGCCGGCCGTGCGCGCATCATCGATCCCCACGCCTGCACGCGCGTTGTGATATTCGCGGCGGTGAGATAGACAACCGGAATCAGTACCAGCGTGATCAGCGTGGATGCCGCCAGACCGCCAATCACCACGCGCGCCAACGCGGCCTGGATCTCGGCACCCGCGCCGACACCGATGGCCAGCGGCATCAGACCGAGAATGGTGGTGAGCGTTGTCATCAGAATCGGCCGCAATCGCAGCTTGCCGGCTTCGATCACCGCGTTGCGAACGTCCAGACCTTCCTCGCGGCGCATGAGGTTGATGTAGTCGACAAGCACAATGGCATTGTTCACGACAATTCCCAGCAGCATCACCACCCCCATCAGGCTTTGCAGATTGAGGGTGGTACCCGTGAGGAGCATGGTCGGCACGACGCCGATGATCACCAGCGGCACGCTGAACATGACGATCAGCGGATCGAGGAAGCGTTCGAACTGCGCCGCCATGACCATGTAGATCAGTGCAACCGCGATCAGAATGGCCAGCATGAAGTCACGCTGCGCCTGCTGCTGTTCCTCGTACTCACCGCCGAAATAGATGCTGAACCCGTCAGGCAGCGGGAACGTCGACAGCTCGCGCTGGATCGCCCTCACCGCATCGCCCAGTGCAACGCCGCTCTCGAGATTGGCGGTGATGTAGTTCACGCGCTGGCCGTCGATACGATTGATACTCGATGGCCCGCGAGCACTTTCCTGTGTCATCACGGTGGAAACCGGAACAATCGTACCGTCCGCCGTGCGCACGCCGATGTTGTCCAGATCCATCACGCCAACCCGGTCTTCCGGCCGAAGCCGCACGTTGATCGGGATTTCCTCGCCACTGACCCTGAACATACCGGCCCGCCGTCCGGCGATGTTGGTCTGCATGGCCGACGCAATGTCCTGAACACCCAGACCCAGCTGGGCGATGCGTTCACGGTCGAAGCGCACGTTCTGCTCGGGCCTGCGATCGGCGGTACTTGCGTTGACGTCCGCAATACCGGGAATCGACTCCATGCGTACGGCGATCTCCTGGATCACTTCCTCGGCCGCGAACATGTCATGCCCCCTGAGCTGCAACTGCAGGGAGTCGCCGCCGCCCCCGCCGCCTGCCCGGAACAGCATGCGCAACATCCACAGGCCACCGCGTGCCGACACCTGGATATCCGCACCCGGAACGGCATTGGCGACGGACCGCCGGATATTGTCGGCGATCTGGTCGGAAGTGAGCGTGCGTCGGCCCGGCTCGGTCAGCACCAGGTCGATTTCCGCCCGGTTGTTGCGCACATCGTTGGTGATCGACAGCACATTCTCCGGAGCTACGGCCGCGCGCACGGCTTCATCCAGCACCTGAAGATACTGATACATGATCGCGATGTTCGTGCCTTCGTCCATGCGCATCCGCACCTGAAGCTCGTCACCATCGGTCTGCGGCGCCAGCTCGAACGGAATACGCGGATATAGCATGATGGCGCCGGCCAGCAACGCAAGCGTCACGATGCCCACGACACTGCGATTGTCGAGGGCTTTCGCGATCACGCCGCCGTACCACTGTTCGACGCTGTCGAACAGGCGCTGCACACGTGAACGCTTCTCCGGATCGGGAAGGTCGGGTTTGATGGTCAGGAATTTGCTGGCCAGCATCGGTACCAGCGTGAGCGCCACCAGCAGCGAGCAGAACAGGGAAAACACCACCACAATCGCCAGTTCCATGAACATGGTTCCGGTGACGGTCTGCATGAACACGATGGGAAGGAAGATCACCGATGTCGTCAGCGTAGCGGCGACGATGGCGCCGGTTACCTGCCGTGTACCGATCAGCGAGGCGGCTGTCCTGCTCTTGCCACGCTGTCGCTGACGCACGATGTTTTCCAGCACGACGATGGCGTTGTCGACGATCAGGCCGACACCGAGCGCCAGGCCACCGAAACTCATCTGATTGAGCGTGAGTCCGTTGAAGTAGATGAGGCCGAACGTAGCAATGATCGAAATCGGAATCGCGACGGCCACCACCATCGTTGCCGAGCCATTGCGCAGAAATGCGAGCAGCACGATGATCGCAAGCACACCACCCCAGATGGCCGAATTACGGACGTTATCGATGGAGGACTGAATGAACTCGCTCTGATCCGTGATCACGCGCAGCTGAAGATCACCGCGAATCGCATTGATGCGTTCCACTTCGGCGCGGACCCGACGCGCAACCTCAACGGTGTTGCCGCCTACCTGCTTGCGCAGCCCCATGCGGATCGTCGGCTGCTCGTCGATTTCGACATAGCGGTTGATGTCGCGATAACCAAGTTCCACATGCGCCACGTCGCGCACGCGTATCGGATGCCCGTCGACCATCCTGACCACGGTATTGGCGATCTGCTCAACGTCGTCGTATTCACCCAGAGTGCGCACGTACAGGTCACGCAGCCCCTCGCGGACGTTGCCACCAGGCAGACTGACGTTGTCGCGTCCCAGTGCATTGATGACGTCGCTGGCGGTGAGGTTCGTGGACATCAGGCGATCGCGCATGAGATCGACGTTGATCTCGCGATACACCCCACCCCAGATATCAATCGCGCCGACGCCTTCTATCTGCTCGAACGCCTTGACGATATCGCGTTCCAGCACACGGGTCAGTTCCGCCAGCGGTCTCTGCGACAGTGCGCCCACGACCACGATGGGCTGCTGATTGGGATCGAAACGGCGAATCTGCGGTGTGCCGATTTCCGTCGGCAACGAACCGCGCACCCGATCTATCGCAGAACGCACGTCGTTGGCGGCTTCGTCCAGGTTCACGTTCTGGGAAAACCGCAGCTGTATCTGCGTATTGCCTTCCGACGCGGTCGAGTTGACGCTGATCAGGTCGGGCACGCCGGCGATCGCATTTTCGATCCGCTCGGTGACGATCAGCTCCATTTCCTCCGGGCCGACATTGCCGTAGCTGACGTTCACATTCAGCTGCGGAAACTCCAGAGGCGGGAGCAGGTCGACAGGCAGGTGACGAAAACTGATCAGCCCCAGCGTAATGACGATCATGTACACCATCGCCGTGGCGATGGGTCGGTTCACTGCCGTTCGCGCCAGTGCCATTGATACGCTCCCAGAGAACCCCGGCTAGCCGCCGAAATCCCGGGTTGCCACCCGCTCTACAATGATATTGAGCAGATCGCGACTCTGCATCTGCTGAAGATTCATAATGTGGTCCCAGGGCGTGGGCTGGATGATCGCCTCGGTGGATTCCCGACTCGTCAGCAGCCGATGGCCCATGGTTACTACCCAGTCGCCCGCTTCAACGCCGGTCACACCGGACAGCAGCCGGCCACGCGCGATGACATCAACGGGCACGAACGCAACGGCTTGCGGGGCAGCGTCCTGAAACGACCGCCGCAGCAGTTCCTCGCCATCGGCGAGACCGTCATTGTCGATACCATGCTCGGCGAGAATATGGCCACGGCGCGCAACGTACACACCTTCACGTCCGTCGCGGGGATGCCGATAAATGGCACTGTTCGGCACCAGCGCCGCCAGCGAACTCTCGCCATACAGCACGTCAACCGTCACGAACATGCCAGGCCGCAGTATGCCCTGATGATCCTCGACGTCGATCTCCGCCTCGGTGGTATGCGTCACCGGATTCAGAAACGGTGAAATGCGGCCGATACTGGCCTGAATGATGTTGTCCGGTGCGGCATCGGACACGATGTGCACACTGGTACCCGGCGCGATGTAACCCAGCATCCTCTCGGTCAGCGTGACGCGAACGCGCATTGCGGACGGATCACCGATCACCGCCAGACGCGTTCCCGTATTCACGTTCTGCCCCATCTCCGCGACCATGTTGCCGATGACTCCGGTTATCGGTGCGCGTACGACGGCGTTGCCCAGCTCCAGACGCCTTTCCTCCACCTGCGAGGCGGCCTGGTCGCGCTGCGCCCGGATCAGATCGAGATCCGCCCGCGCGGAAGCCACGTCGGAGCGTGCATTTTCAAGGTCGGTGACACTGGTCAATCCGCGCTCGGCCAGCGATTCGACTCGACGCAGATTGGCCTCCAGCCGCTCGAGATTCGTCATCGACTGACGCACGCGCGCCTCGGCGACTTCCATACCGGACTGTGCCTGGCGCAGGCGCTCATCGATTTCCGTGGATCGCAGCCTGATCAACGGGTCGCCAGCAGAAACGAAATCGCCGTCACGCACATAGATTTCGACCACCGGTGCGGACAGTTCCGGGTAAATTTCGGTCTGCACTCTGGCCCGAACCGAGCCGGACAGCCGCTCTTCCAGCGGCAGAGTGCCAAACAGCACCTCGACGGCTTCGACGCTGGGGATACGCTGACGTGGATCCCCGGTCTGTTCGGAAGAATCCGGCTCCGCACTGCAGGCGCCCAGCACGAGCACCGAGAGCAAAGCTATGTTCCTGATTTGATTATGCATCTTGGCCGACTGCGGAAAAAGGTGGCAAGCATACCCCGGTGGTGTGCATGACGCCAACGCGTGTGACCACAGATTTCTAAAGTGGTCGCATGACAGTTTCGCGTCATTCGCCTGGACTCTGTGATTCGACCACGCCAAGCCGCTGGATATCCGCGCTGTTTCAGATTAATTCAGATCCGCTGACCGATCAGTCAGCGCCGACTGATCGGTCAGCGGATCAGTCGCGGACCCGCGGATTCCAGCACCAGTCCCGGATTTCGGGCATATCCTGCCCGTATCTGTGAATGTACTGTTTGTGATCGATCAGCCGGTCACGAATGGCCTGCTTGGCGTACGCCGCCTGAGAACCCAGACTGGGAACACGGTCGATGACATCTCCGGCCAGGTGAAACCGGTCAAGATCATTCAGGACCGTCATGTCGAATGGCGTGGTCGTCGTACCCTCTTCCTTGTAACCGCGGACATGCAGATTGGGATGATTCGTGCGCCGGTATGTCAGACGGTGGATCAGCCACGGATAGCCATGGTACGCGAAGATGATCGGCTTGTTGGTGGTGAAAATCATGTTGAACTCGCGATCCGGCAACCCGTGCGGGTGCTCGCTCTCCGGCTGCAGCGCCATCAGATCCACCACATTGACAACACGCACCCGCAGCGCCGGAAAGTACCCGCGCAGCAGTGCAACGGCTGCCAGCGTCTCCAGCGTCGGCACATCACCCGCGCAGGCCATCACCACATCCGGTTCGCCGTCACGATCGTTGCTGGCCCATTCCCAGATACCGATGCCGGCCTCGCAGTGACGGATCGCCGAGTCCATGTCCAGATACTGAAGATTCTGCTGTTTGCCGGCCACGACCACATTGATGAAATCCCGTGATCGCAGACACTTGTCCGCGATATACAGCAGCGTATTGGCATCGGGTGGCAGATAAACGCGGATCACGTCGGCCTTCTTGTTCACCGCGTGATCGATGAACCCCGGGTCCTGGTGACTGAAGCCGTTGTGATCCTGACGCCAGACATGCGACGTCAGCAGGTAGTTCAGCGACGCGACAGGACGACGCCAGGGTATTTCGCGGCTGACCTTCAGCCATTTCGCGTGCTGGTTGAACATCGAATCGACGATGTGGATGAAGGCCTCGTAGCATGAGAAGAAGCCGTGACGGCCGGTCAGCAGGTATCCCTCCAGCCAGCCCTGGCACATGTGCTCGGACAGCACTTCCATGACCCTGCCATCGGGCGCCAGATGTTCATCACCTTCCAGAAACGGCCCCATGCTCGCTTTGGGCGTCGCCTCGAATACCGCATCAAGCCGGTTCGAGGCTGTCTCATCGGGGCCGAACAGGCGGAAATTCGCGTGCTTCTCGTTGCGCCGGAACACGTCACGCAGAAACCCGCCCAGTACCCGGGTCGCTTCCGCGCTGATCTCACCCGGTGCGGCTACTTCCACGGCGTAGTCGCGGAAATCCGGCATGCGCAGATCCTTGAGCAGCAGACCTCCGTTGGCGTGCGGATTGGCGCTCATGCGCCGCGGACCCTGAGGGGCCAGATTCAGCAGCGACTCGACCGGACGGCCGTCGGCATCGAACAGTTCGTCCGGCCGGTAGCTCGCCAGCCAGTCGGCCAGCATCCCCAGATGCTCCGGCCTGTCCCGCAATCCGGCCAACGGCACCTGGTGCGATCGCCAGTTGCCTTCGGCAGGATGACCGTCGACTTCACGCGGTCCGGTCCAGCCCTTCGGTGTACGCAGCACGATCATCGGCCAGCGCGGCCGCTCCGACACGCCGTTGGCGCGGGCGTCGGCCTGACATGCCTGAATGGCAGCGATCACTTCATCCAGTGTCGCGGCCATGAGCTCGTGCATGGCCTGCGGATCGTCACCGCTCACGAAGCGTGGTGCATAGCCGTAACCGCACAGCAACTGCGACAGCTCCTCATCGTCCATTCTCGCCAGCAGCGTCGGATTGGCAATCTTCCAGCCGTTGAGGTGGAGGATCGGCAGCACCGCACCATCGCGAGCGGGGTTCAGGAATTTATTGGAATGCCAGCTGGCGGCCAGTGGCCCGGTCTCTGCCTCGCCATCGCCCACCACGGCGGCGACGATCAGATCGGGGTTGTCGAAGGCCGCCCCGAAGGCGTGCGCCAGTACATAGCCCAGCTCACCACCTTCATGAATGGAGCCCGGCACCTCCGGGGCACAGTGGCTGGGGATGCCGCCCGGGAACGAAAACTGTCGGAACAGCCGCTGCATGCCATCCGCGTCCATCGCCACTTCCGGATACAGTTCGCTGTAGGTACCCTCAAGCCACGTATTGGCGACCAGTGCCGGCCCGCCATGGCCGGGACCCGCCATGTAGATCATGTCCAGATCCAGCTTCCGGATCAGACGGTTCAGATGCACATAGATGAAATTCAGACCCGGCGTCGTGCCCCAGTGCCCGAGCAGGCGCGGTTTGGTGTGCTCAAGTTTCAGCGGCTCGCGCAACAGCGGATTGGCGAGCAGATAGATCTGCCCGACGGAGAGATAGTTGGCCGCCCGCCACCATGCGTGAATCGCGCTGAGCTGCTCATGGTTCAGGGCTGTCATGTCTGCGTAGTCTCCACTGTTCCCACCACCCGCACCAGATCCGCCAGCGAACGCATGCCAAGCTTGCGCATCACTCTCGCCCTGTGCAGCTCAACCGTGCGCTGACTGACCCCAAGATCCAGTGCAATGACCTTGTTCGCCTGCCCGTTTACTACCCGTCGCATGACTTCCGTCTCGCGCGGCGTCAGGGTCGCGAGTTTGCGGCGAACCACCGTCATCGCTCCCAGTTCCTCCCGACGCCTGCGATCCAGGTCCAGCGCCTTGTGGATCAGTTCGATCAGATCCTGATCGCGGAAGGGCTTCTGAATGAAATCGAAAGCACCGGATTTCATCGCATTGACCGCCATCGGCACATCACCATGGCCGGTAATGAAAATAACCGGTATCAAGGCACCGCGACGGTTCAGATAGTCCTGGAGCTCCAGTCCGCTGGTTCCGGGCATGCGGATGTCGACGACAAGACAGGCATGCCTGTCCGGCTCATAGTCCTCGAGAAACTCTTCCGCCGACGCATAGGCTCGGCACTGAATCCCCGCCGTGTCGAGCAGCAGAACCACCGAATCACGCACCGCCTCATCGTCGTCGACGACGTAAACCTCGCCATCCCGTCCCTTATCCGGATTCATACGGCCGCCGGAAGAATGACAACGAATCGCGCGCCGCCAGCTGGATTGTCGGAAAACGAGAGCGTTCCGCCACAGGTTTCCACTATCGTTCGGCTGATCGCCAGTCCCACGCCCAATCCCTCCTGCTTGGTGGTTACGAATGGATGAAAGATACTACCTGCAAGTGACCTCGGTACTCCATGCCCGTGGTCGACCACCTCGATACTCGCATCGCCGTTCATGGTTCTGGCCGTTCTCAATACAATACCTTTGTGCTTGCGCAACCCATCACGCATCGCATCAACAGCATTGCGCGTCAGATTGAGCACCACCTGTTGCAGTTGCACACGGTCGGCGTTTACCTGAGGAACGTCATCGGCCAGCTGTACGGCTATCACGAGCCCTTCGCCGTGCGCGTCCGCCTCGATCAGATTCATGATATCCCGGAGCATGTCGTTGACATCGACACGTTCGCTCCGCACGTCCTGTTTGCGTAAAAAATTGCGCAGATTCGTTATCACGTCACTGGCCCGTCGCGCCTGTTCCGCTATCCGTTCGCAGGTCTTCAACAGTGCGTCCGAGTCCAGCGGATCGCGCTGCATCAGGCGTTTGCCGACGTCGGCATAGGTGACGATCGCGCTCAGCGGTTGATTGATCTCATGGGCGATACCGTTCGCCATCTCTCCGAGCAGGTGGAAACGACCGACGTGGGTGAGGCGCGCCTCCAGTGAGCGGGTATTGCGCTCGGCATCCCTCTGCGTGGTCTGGTCACGGAGGATGCCAACGAATCGCCGCCGCTCTCCGTCTCTGGCTTCGCCCACCGACAGATCCAGCGGAAACAGCTCGCCACTCCTTCGCCTGCCCTCCACTTCTCGCCCGCGTCCGATCACCCTGGCTTCAGAAGTGCGGATGTAGCGCTCCACGTAGTTTTGATGTTCGCTTCGATAGGGCTCTGGCATCAGCATGGAGACGGGCTGGCCGACAACGTCGACGGCCTGATAGCCGAACATTCGCTCGGCGGCGGCATTGAACGCAATGACATATCCCCGATCATCCATGACAACAATCGCGTCGACAGCCGCGTCCAGCAGCGCCGCCAGCTCAGCTGCGGACCAGTGACCGGCTCGTGCTTCGTCTGGTGCCTGTAACATACGTAGTTTCCGTTAACGTTTCAGCTGCAACTGAAACTATGATTGAACGACTCATGATTGCGCAAACCATCGGTTGCGCGGAACCTGATTAAACTGTCCGCGCACAAGCGGATTTCCGGAAATTCATGGAGGCGGCGACCATGCCCCACAGCAGGCACATACTTGCAATCGTAGACCCTACCGGCGATGAGCAGCCCGCGCTCGAAAGGGCCGCGCGGATCGCTGGCGGATCCGGCGCCACGCTGGAGCTGTTCGTCTGCGACTACGATCAGTATCTCGCAGGTGAGCGTTTCTTCGACGAAAACTCGCTGAAGAAGGCCAGGACGACCCTGCTGGCCAGTCATCGCCGGCGCCTGAGCGAACTTGCCGAAGGCATCGCCGCACGCTTCAGTATCGAGGTGCGCCAGGACACCGCATGGGACCACCCCCTTCATGAAGGGATCGTCCGCAAGGCGATCGCCACGAACGCCGCACTGATCGTCAAGGATACGCACTACCACTCGGCCTTCAGACGGTCGCTGTTCTCCAATACCGACTGGAACCTGATCCGCACCGCCCCGTGCGACCTGCTGCTCGTGAAGCCACGCGAGTACGCCGCGAAGCCACAGGTGATCGCCGCGGTGGATCCTCTGCACGAACATGACAAACCCGCCGACCTTGACGATAGAATTCTCGACTCCGCGATCGCGCTCTGTTCGACCCTTGGCGCCACGCTGCACGTCTGCCATGCCTACGATCCTGCGCCGGCACTGGCCGTATCGGCGGACGCGGTAACGATGCCGCTCTCGGTGCCGGCGCGGGAACTGATCGAGACGCTCAGGGGCACGCATACCAGTGCCGTACACAGCCTCATGGACAAGCGCGAACTGGGTCGCAACCATGTGCACATTCACCAGGGTCCGGCTCATGAAGTCCTGCTTGATCTGGCTGAAGAGCTGCATGCTGATGTGGCCGTCATGGGTGCTGTTTCACGCAGTGCGCTGCAGCGGCTGTTCCTTGGCAGCACGGCCGAGCGCCTGATGGACAGGCTGCCGTGCGATCTGCTGATCGTCAAACCGGGCAACTTCGAGTCGGACATCTGAACCGGCAGCACCGCGCGCCGGGGCCACCCGTCAATCGGCCGGTAGAACGATCACATCCGCTCTGACTTCGTCGATCACACGTTGCGCCGTGTCCGCGCGTGACGGACCGAAAACCGAGTTCGCCGATCCGATCACGATCACGCCGGCATTGAGCTTCTCGGCCACTTCGGCTATCCCCCGGGTGGCGGAACCCTCGGCTGCGTGCACGCGATTTCGCGGCAGGCGGCAGCTGTCGGCGAAACGCTGCCGATCGAAATAGATGTCATCACCCTTGTACACCGTCACCGCATGCAGATCGGACTCAAGCGCGCCGGCAATGCGATGCGCCAGCGCCACGACGCCGCGATTGAGGCGTTCATGCACCTCGTTGTCCGGCTTCTGCTTGACCGCCACCAGGGCGGTGGAGGTATTGGACGGTTGCAGCGGGCTGACCAGCAGCACGGGACACCGGGCAGCATTGAGCAACGCCCAGTCCGAAGTCTTCGCCAGCCGACGTACCAGCGCACCGTGTGGCGCCAGATTCTTGACGATCAGGTCGCAGCCGGCACTCGTGGCGGCGCTGACCATGGCATCGCGCCAGTCGGGATGGGATTCGATCTGCACTTCGACCCCAAGCCCGTTGCGGCGCGGACGTTCAGCAAGCCGATCCACCCAGTGAACCATCTGTTCCACGGCCGCTTCCTGGGATTCTCGCCGGAACGCCAGATGCGTGTCGTAAACACAACAGTACAGCAGCAACGACGCATGGTTGCGCGCCGCGATCCACTCCGCCTTCTCCAGTGCCGGCTGCGCCAGCCGGGTCGGATCCAGCACCACGAAAACCTTGCTCAGAGGCGCTACTTCCAGATTCTCGGTCACAGTCAGTTCTCCACCTATGATCGCCACGCCGAGCATATCGTCCTCCGCTGGTGCGGGAATATAAGTAGTATCCTCAGGAGCGGTATCGCGGCTCGCAGTCCGGCCAGGCCCTGCGCCTTGTGGTTGTGCCCCGCCAACCCTAGAATCGGTCTCGAACACTGTTCGATACAGCATCGCCCGGGCCAAGCGTGAACGACAATTACGACCTGTCAGGCGATCTCGCGAAACGCCTGCTCAACGCTGCTCCAGACCCCACCGTGATCGTCGATCGCAGCGGCGTGATCGTGTTCGCCAACACGCGCATAGAACAAACGTTCGGCTATGATCACGATGAGTTGATCGGGCAATCCGTGGAAACACTGCTCCCGGAACGTTTCCGCGAATCACACCCGCGCCACAGACAGCAGTTCTCCGAATCGGCGCAACCGCGACCGATGGGCGCCGGGCTCGATCTGTACGGTCGCCACAAGGATGGACATGAGTTCCCGGTCGAAGTCAGCCTGAGTCCGCTGCAGACAGCCGGCGGGCTGCTGATCTCCAGTGCGATACGCGATGTCACCGAGCAGCGCCGGATCGAGCGCGCTCTGGCCGATGCCGATCGCGCGAAAAGCCGCTTTCTTGCTGCCGCCAGCCACGATCTGCGTCAGCCACTGCAGGCACTGATGCTGCTGAATCGTGCCGCAACACGCAGCTGCGCGCATGACGGCGAGCTGCCGGAGATACTCGACCGGCAGCAGAAGGCGCTGGAGTCCATGTCCGCGCTGCTGAATTCGCTGCTCGACGTCAGCAAACTGGACTCGGGCGGAATAGAGCCCCAGCCAGCGAACATCGCCCTGCAACAGATCTTCGACCAGCTTCAGAGCAACTTCGTCGAACAGGCGCACGAGAAAGACCTGACTCTGCGCATCGCCGAGACCGACCTTGCGGTATGCACCGATGCGCAACTGCTGCAACAGCTGTTGGCCAATCTGCTGTCCAATGCGATCCGCTACACGTCAGCCGGTGAAGTCAGCATCCATGCGGCAGCCGAGGACTGGCAGAACGTCACGGTCATCGTCGAGGACACGGGTATCGGCATTCCGGAAAATGAAATCGATCTCGTCTTCTCCGAGTTCTATCAGGTGGAGCGCCAGTCGGTAAGACAGGAGGGTCTGGGGCTGGGCCTTTCCATCGTGAAACGCATTGCCGCACTACTGGATGTGCCGCTGAGCATCGACTCGAAGGAAGGCAGGGGCACGCGGTTCATCCTGCAGCTGCGCCGCGCGGCGCAGGCCGAACCGGCAGGCGTCAGAGCCATCGCGCATCGCCCATCCGATGGCGCGCGAATCCTGATCGTCGACGACGACCGCGCGGTAGCCGATGCCACCAGGCTGTTGCTGGAGATCGAGGGATTCGAGGTACAGGTGGCGACCAACGAGGCGGAGGCCATGCAGGCGGTAGTGTCTGTCAATCCGGACCTGATCATCAGCGACTTTCATCTGCGCTGCGGCAGCAATGGCGCCACGGTGGTCAGGAATCTGCGTGCGGCGCTCAGCAGTGCCACGCCGGTCATCTTCGTCAGTGGCGACACCACCGGCCTGCCCAGGAACGACTCGCTGCGACAGGCGCAGTACCTGATCAAGCCACTGAACGGTGACGAGCTGCTGCGCGCGATTCACAGCGGACTGGCAACGGAACCCGATCGGTCCGGCGCTCATCCGGTTTCCACCGACTGAGGCCATTCACGCCACGCATCGCACTTCCGCCGAATCCGCTTCGGCGTTCAGACTCTCGGCTGTGACCAGCGTAATGCCGGTGGCCGATACGTGGTTGCGGCCTGCTTCCGCGGCCTTATCGACTCCGATCATGCTCCCGTCCGGCACCACCACGCCGCTGTCGATGACGGCCCGGTGGATGCGGCAGTGACGACCGATCCGTGCACCGGGCAGTACCACGCTGTGCGCGATGATGGTGCCTGGGTCGATGTGACATCCGGTGGAAAGCACGGAATGCTCCACCGACCCTGCGACGGTGCAACCGGCCGACACGACGGAACGACGTGCGTAACCCTCACCGACGAACTTCGGTGGCGCCAGCCGTGCCTGGCAGGTGTGGATCGGCCACGAGAGGTCATGCAGATCCAGCCCGGGACTGTCGGCCAGCAGATCCATGTTCGCCTGCCAGTAGCTGTCCAGGGTGCCTACGTCGCGCCAGTAGCAGGACGCCATCCCGGCGTCCTGGAATGCGTGCGCATAGACGCGACGTGACCGGATCATCGCCGGCAGCACGTCGCGGCCGAAGTCACGCGATGAGGACGGGTCGAGGGCGTCTGTCTTCAGACGCTCAATCAACGCCGACCGGCGGAACACATAGATCCCCATCGATGCCAGCACCCGGTCCGGCCGCTCCGGCAGCGGTCTGGGCGTGGCCGGCTTCTCATCGAAACGCTGCACCCGTCTGCCTGCATCGATGGCCATCACGCCGAAGGCACTGGCCTCCTCCACCGGCACTTCCACACATCCGACGGTCGCCTCGGCGCCCGACGCGACATGCGCATCCAGCATTGGTCGATAGTCCATTCTGTAAATGTGATCGCCAGCCAGAATCAGGACCAGGTCCGAATCATGACCCTCGATCAGATCCAGGTTCTGGAACACGGCGTCGGCGGTACCGGCGTACCAGCCGTCACCACGCCGCTGCTGCGCGGGCCATAGCTCGATGAACTCGCCTATCTCCGGACGCAGGATGTTCCACCCCTGCTGCACATGCTTGATCAGAGAATGGGACTTGTACTGTGTCAGCAGCGCCATGCGGCGGATGCCGGAATTCACGCTGTTGGAGAGCGGGAAGTCGATGTTGCGGTACTGGCCGCCGAACGGCAGTGCCGGCTTGGCGTGCCAGCGGGTCAGAGGGCCAAGCCGGGTGCCGCTGCCCCCGGCAAGCACCAGCGCCAGGGTGTTCTGTTCCGGAAGACGTGGCTGTCGCACGGTCGCGCTCCTTGTGGGTCTGCACTGTCGGTTCGGATCAGCCGGCACCCCGGACCGGCAGACCCGATCTGTCAGGTTAATCCTCGCGAACAGCGCGAATCAGTTCGTATTTGTACCTACGTATTCACACGATAAAAGATGATTTCCCGATTGTGATAAATCAGGCGCGCGCCGCGGATTCGTCCTGCCTGCTCTCCGCGGCCGCGACATGCTGTTTTACGTTCAGAAAGCTGTCCGGCGTAATGGAAATCGAGTCGACCCCGCAGGCCACGAGGAAACCGGCGAACTCCGGGCGGTCGCTGGGCGCCTGGCCGCACAGCCCGACCGGACGTCCGCACTCGTGCGCAGAACTGATCGCCTGGGCGATCGTGCGTCTGACGGCCTCGTTCTCTTCGTCGAACAGATCGCTGAGCCGGTCCGAATCCCGGTCCACCCCGAGCACCAGCTGTGTCAGATCGTTGCTGCCGATCGAGAAGCCGTCAAACCGCTTCGCGAATTCCTGCGCGAGAATCACATTGGACGGAATCTCACACATCACATAGACCTGCAGGCCGTTGACGCCACGCTCCAGCCCGTTGTCACGCATCACGTCCAGCACCCGGTCCGCCTCGTGGGGACTGCGGCAGAATGGAATCATCACGATCACATTGTCCAGCCCGATGTCATCGCGAACACGTCGCAGCGCCGCGCACTCCAGCGCGAATCCTTCCCGGTAGCCGTCGCTGTAGTAACGGCTGGCACCACGCCAGCCCAGCATCGGGTTCTCCTCCTCCGGCTCGAATGCCTCGCCGCCAAGCAGATTGGCGTATTCGTTGGTCTTGAAGTCACTGGTGCGCACAATCACGGGCTTCGGGTAGTGGGCGGCCGCGATGCGCGCGATACCGCAGGCCAGCCGGTCGACAAAATACTCCGAACCGCTGTCCCAGGCGCGGATCAGGCTGGCGATGCGGCGCCGCTCACGGCGTGAAACAACCTCCTTCGGATACAGCAGAGCCATCGGGTGCACACGTATGTGATGGCCGATAATGAACTCCAGCCGCGCAAGACCGACCCCGTCGACAGGCAGGCGCCACCAGCGGAAAGCGCCCGCGGGGTTGGCGACATTCAGCATGATCCGCGTCCGCGTCGCTGGAATCTGGTCCAGCGTCACGCTGCTGACCTCGAACTCCGCGATGCCCTCATACACGAAGCCGGTGTCGCCCTCGGCGCAGGACACCGTCACCACGTCGCCGTCCCGCATCGTGCTCGTTGCCCGGCCGGTACCGATCACGGCCGGCAGCCCAAGCTCACGGCTGACGATGGCCGCATGCGATGTGCGGCCGCCGTGATCGGTCACGATCGCCGCCGCCTGCTTCATGACCGGCACCCAGTCCGGATCGGTCATACCGGTGACCAGAATACCGCCGGGAACGAAGCGATCGATCTGATCAGCGCTTTCGAGCCGGCACACGCGCCCGGTTGCCACGGAATCGCCGATGCTCAGGCCGACCAGCAGCGTGCGGCCCTTGCTGATGATCCGGCTGGACTTCAGCACATCGCTGCCGCGCCGTGACTGCACCGTCTCGGGCCGCGCCTGCACGATATAGAGTTCGCCGTTGCGACCGTCCCTGGCCCATTCCATGTCCATGGGCTTGCCGTAATGCTGCTCGATGCGTACAGCCCAGCGCGCCAGTGTCAGAATGTCCGCCTCGGACAGTACGAAGGCGTCGCGGTAGCGTCGACGGGATTTCCTGGTGCGCGTCGTGGCTGCACCGCGACCGTAGACCATGCGCTGTTCCTTGCGGCCCAGCACGCGATCGATCACGGGCCGTTTGCCCTGCACGGCCAGCAGCGGCTTGAGCACCCGATATTCGTCAGGATCCACGCTGCCCTGCACAACGGTTTCACCCAGCCCCCAATTGGCGTTGATGACAACCACATCGGGGAAGCCGGTCTCGGTATCCACCGAAAACATCACGCCGGCCGCCCCGCGGTCGGCGCGCACCATCAGCTGCACCCCCACCGACAGCGCAACCCGGGTGTGATCGATCTTCTGGTTCTCGCGATAGCTGATGGCCCTGTTGGTGAACAGGGAAGCGAAACAGCGTCTGCAGGCGTCGGCCAGCGCCTGCGCACCGGTGATGTTGAGAAAGCTCTCCTGCTGCCCGGCGAAACTCGCCTCCGGCAGATCCTCGGCGGTGGCACTGGAGCGCACCGCGACGTCGACCTTCGTCATCCCGGTGCGACGGCCCAGTTCGTGGTATGCATCGTCGATCGCCGCAACCAGCACATCGGGCATGCGGCCGGCCAGAAACAGTCCACGGATCTCCCGGCCGGCATCATCCAGCGTGCACTCGCCGTCGTGCATGCGCTGCACGGCCTGCCGCAGCGGTTCAGCGAGATCGTTGTTGCCGACAAAGGCGTGATAGGCATCGGTGGTGACCGCGAAACCATCAGGAACGCGGACACCCTCCGCGGAGAGCGCGCGGACCATCTCACCCAGCGACGCGTTCTTGCCACCGACGCGCGGCAGGTCATCCATGCCGATGGCATCGAACCAGGCGATGTAGTCGGAAGCCATGTTCAGACGCCGAACCGGATCTTGCGACGGCGCGACTGCGATATCTTCGGCAACCGCAGGTTCATCACCCCGTCGCTGAAGCTGGCCTGCGCCCTGTCCGCATCGACTTCCGCCGGCAGCAGCACCGAGCGGCTGAACTGTCCGGAGCGGATTTCCCTGCGGTAGTAGTCCTTCTTCCTGTCTTCCTGTTCCTGGCTGCGGCTCGCGCGTATCGTGAGCACACGATCAACCACGGATACATCAAGGTCCTCCTTCGCGACCCCCGGCAGCTCCGCCCGCACGACGATCTCGGTGTCCTCGTCGGCCACGTCGACCAGAGGCAGACGTTCGGTGGCACTGCCACGCGTGCCGGGCCAGAACACGCCCGGGCCCGGCCAGGAGCCCGGAGACGGTGCCGGCCAGCGTCGCTGCAGAAAATCCTCGAAGAGCTGATCGAAGTCCTCGAAAACCGACAGCCCGCGGCCCGAATCCAGGGATGTCCCCTCAGCCGACCGGCCAACCGGCGCACGCGGTGCGGCCCTTTGCGCGGTTGCAGCCGGTTTCGCCCGTTTCTTTTTTCCCAGTGCCATCGTCGTTCTCCTGCTGTATCTGCAAAGCGGTTATCAAGCCTGCAACGGAATAAACGACTTTCGGTACTAGCGATTCTACGTACTCCGCCGTACCACCCACTTCTCCAGTTCGACCAGTACGAACACCGCCGCACCCACCGCCAGACAGCTGACCCAGCCGATGAGTCCCAGCGACTCGGTGCCGAAAAGCTGATGCATCAGCGGCACGTGGGTGAAGACCGCCTGCAGAAGCACGCAACCGCCGATGGCGTAGAGCACGACCACGTTCCCCGTCAAACCGTGCCAGCCCAGCGATGACTGCAGGAAGAACCGCGCACTGACCAGGTAGAAGATCTGTCCCATCACCAGCGCATTCACTGCCATCGTGCGGGCGTACTCGAGCGAGGTGACTTCACGGGCCTGCTCCAGCATGAACAGCCCTCCCGCACCGACCAGCAGCAGCAGGCCGACGAATGCGACCCTCCACAACACATATGCCGAGAGCAGGGGTTCGTCGCCATCCCGCGGCGGCCGCAACATCACATCACCCTCGGCCCCCTCCCATGCGAAGGCGATACCCAGTGTGATCGCCGTGACCATGTTGACCCAGAGAATCTGCACCGGTGTGATCGGCAGCATCCAGCCGAGCAGGATGGCGGCCACGATCACCAGCGACTGCGCGGCGTTGGTTGGCAGAATGAAGAGGATGGCCTTCCTGAGGTTGTCGTACACGGTACGGCCTTCCTCGATGGCCCGCTCGATGGAGGCGAAGTTGTCATCCGCAAGCACCATCTCGGCAGCCTCGCGTGCGGCCTCGGTGCCCTTCAATCCCATCGCAATACCGACATCGGCACGCTTCAGCGCCGGAGCATCGTTTACGCCGTCACCGGTCATCGCAGTGATCTCACCCCGTGCCTGCAGGGCCTTCACCAGCCTCAGCTTGTGCTCCGGACTGGCCCGCGCGAACACATCCGTGTCGCTCACCCGTTCGCGCAGCGTATCGTCGTCCAGCTGTTCGATGTCGCGCCCGGTGAGCGCCCTGTCGCAGCCCTCAAGGCCCAGCTCGCGCGCAATCGCCTGCGCGGTCATCACGTGATCTCCGGTGATCATCTTCACGCGGATGCCCGCGCGCTGGCAGGTGGCGACCGCAACAACGGCTTCTTCCCGCGGCGGGTCGATCAATCCGATCAGCCCCAGCAGCGTCAGCCCGCTCTCGACATCGCTCGCCGTCAGTTCCCTGGTCTGCGTGGCCACATCCCTGCGCGCCACCGCCAGTACGCGCTGACCACGCTCGGCGATGGCGTCGATCCGTTCACGCCACGAATCCTGCTTCAGCGGACACGGTTCACCATCGCGCAACTCCGTGTCGCACATGTCCAGCAGTCGCTCCGGCGCACCCTTGACGCAGATGAAGTGCCGACCGTCGCGGCCGTGGTTCAGCGTCGCCATGTAGCGGCGTTCCGACGTGAACGGAATCACCTCAAGTCGCGGCCACTCGTCGTGTTCGGTGGCGGGTTCCAAGCCGGCCTTGTGGGCGAGCACGATCAGGGCGGCTTCCGTCGGATCGCCTTCCGGAAGCCACTCACCATCCTGATGCTTGAGCTGGGCATCACTGCAGATCATCGCGGCCTGCACCAGCGCCTTCAGATCGGCGTCCTGATCGATTTCAACGGCGCAGCCGTCCTCCATGAAGCCGCCAAGCGGCTGATATCCGACGCCCTCGACCACGACTTCACGCAGGGCCATGCGGACAGTCCTGGCCGTCATTTCGTTTCTCGTCAGCGTGCCGGTCTTGTCGGAACAGATCACCGTGACCGAACCCAGCGTTTCCACCGCCGGCAGGCGGCGGATGATCGCTTTGCGCCGCGCCATTCTCTCGACACCAATGGCCAGCGTGATCGTCATGACCGCCGGCAGTCCTTCGGGGATGGCCGCCACGGCCATACTGACCGCCGCAAAGAACATCTCGGCCGGTTCGCGTCCCCAGACCAGCGTACCCACCGCGTAGGTCACGGCCGCGAATGCAACGATCGCGAAGCTCAGCGTGCGGGCGAAGACATCCAGTCGCCGTGTCAGTGGCGTCTTCAGCGTCTGGATTTCCGCCAGCATTCCGCTGATGCGGCCGATCTCCGTGTCATCGCCGGTGGCGACGACGACGCCGACGCCCTGTCCGGCCGTGACCAGCGTGCCAAGAAATGCGATGCATGCGCGATCGCCGGCTCCGGCGGCGACGTCGACGGCCTGCACGGATTTCTCCGATGGCATGGATTCCCCGGTCAGCGCCGCTTCCTGCGTCTGAAGATTGCGGGTCTTGAGCAGGCGGATATCCGCCGGCACACGGTCACCGGCATCCAGCAGTACGATGTCACCCCGCACCAGCTGCTCAGCGTCGATCTCCTGCCTGCGCCGATCACGCAGCACCCGGGCTTTGCGCGACAGCATGCCACGTACGGCTTCCAGAGCGCGTTCCGCCTTGCCTTCCTGGATGTAGCCGATCAGTGCGATGATCACGACAACACCGAATATCACGCCGCTGTCCACCCACTCACCCAGCGCCGCAGTCACCACACCGGCGGCAACCAGGATGCCGATGAACAGATTTCCGAACTGTGCCAGCAGTCGCTGCCAGGCGCTGCGTCCCGCGGCCGGGGTCAGGGTGTTCGCGCCGTAGCGTGTGAGGCGACGCGCCGCTTCATCCTGCGTGAGACCGGTCTCCCGATCCGAGCCACAGGCGTCCAGCACCTGCGCCATCTCCAGCGCGTGCCAGGGTTGTGCGGTCTTCCTGTCGTCGGGCATTCTGCGAGTATCCATTTTTCCGCGGCGATCCATTCGTCTCATCAGCCATGCTCATCGTCAGTATATGCAATCCGCCAACCGGAACGACCTCGGGAGCGACGACGCGCGACAGTGACTGAACAACCCGGACGACCAACCCTGCCGCTGTCGTTGAAAATCGCCTATGCGATATTCGTCGCGGTACTCGTGCCCATATCGGTATACCAGTACGGCATACTGAACCTGCTCTGGTTCTCCAACATCGCGCTGCTCGGCGGTCTGGTGGCGGTCTGGCTGGAGAACGCGCGAATCGCCTCGGTGATGGCGGTCGCCACGCTGGCTCCGGAACTCGGCTGGATACTGGGTTTCGTCAGCGGCCTGCTGCGCAGTGGCGAGCCGCTGCTCGGCATCACCGCGTACATGTTCGACGCGGAAATCCCTTTATGGATCCGCGCCCTCGCGCTGTATCACCTGGCTCTGCCCGTCATGCTGCTGTGGCTGATCCGGCAGCTGGGCTTCGATCGTCGCGCGCTGCGACTGTGGCTGCCGTGGGGCTGCGCGGTTCTGCTGTTGTCCTGGCTGCTGACCGATCCTGAGCGCAACGTCAATCTGGCATTCGGCCCGTTCGATGCATCCGTGGGCGTCGGTCTCAGGCTGGCCTGGCTGGCGGCGCTGCTGGCCGCCAGCTTGGTGACCTGGTGGGCCACGCATGCTGCGCTGACGTGGCTCTTCGGGCGGCTGCACCAGCTTGACACACACCGTAGCTCCCCTAAAACTCACACACCCCTTTGAAAATCAGGAACAGGAACGTGAGAAAAATTGTATACGGAATCATCGGTCTGCTGCTGACCGCTCCAGCGTTCGCGCAGGAACCGGTGGTCGGCGTGGAAAACCCGGAATCGCTCTTCGTACATGAAGATCCGCAACTGCATGCCAACAAGCAGGTGGCACTGCACATCATGCGTGAGCTGCTGCAGTGCGCGTGGTGGGACCAGGCCGATCGCTGGATATCCGAGCGCTACATCCAGCACAACCCGCTGGCTCCGTCCGGCCGTGAGGCGGTGGTATCGTTCTTCACGTCACTGAATCTGCCGCGCGCGGAAACCTGCGACGAACTCACCACACCCATCGTTGCGGTACTGGCCGAAGACGATCTGGTGACGGTGGTGTGGCCGATGGTCTGTCGTCACGGCGACGGCGAGCCCTACAGCAGCACCTGGTTCGACATGTGGCGCATCGTCGACGGCAAGGCCGATCAGCACTGGGATCCGGGCATGCGACTGCAGACAGGCTGCCAGCCGGGCAATCAGTTGTAATCAGCTGTCCGCTGGACTCGGACCGTGATCGGACCCAGTCCAGCCATTGCGGCTATGGAAAGCGGCCGCCGATCCGGGGGTGCCACGAGACAAAGTCTCGCAGGCGCCTAGGCGGCCCGCTTCTCCCGCCCTGAAAGCTCCACGGCACGCTCGAGCCGCGCGACCGTGAAGCTGCGCCTGGCAAGGCCCGGCACGGTGGCCGGACAGTCCACTCGCCAGTGGGCCCCGCGCGATTCCGGTCTCGCCAACGCCGCCCGCACGACCAATCGCGCCAGAAGCTGCATGTTGCGCTCAGCATGCGTGGTGTGCGGATGCCGGGACTGCAGGCGGTCGAGTTCAACCAGCGCTTCCCGCAGACCGTCGGCGGATCGCTCCACACCTGCATGCTTCCACATCAGCAGGCGGATGGCCCCCGCCATCTCGCCCGCGCCCGTCAAACCCGCACTGTGCGCCGCATCGCCAATGGCACGCTCCGGCACCCGCAGTCCGCTGTCGGGAATCGCGGCGGCCTCTGCCGCGGCGATGGACAGGGCCGCGGCCGCGCCGATCACCATCCCTTCCAGCAGCGAGTTGCTCGCCAGGCGATTGGCACCATGCAGCCCACTGCTGCTGCACTCGCCAACGGCCCACAATCCGGGAATGGATGCGCGGCCCGCACCATCGGTTGCGATGCCGCCCATGGCATAGTGTTCAGCCGGCGTGACCGGCAGGCCCTGGTACCGGGGGTCGAAGCCTGCGCGCTGTGCGGCTTTCCACACCGTCGGGAAGCGTTCCGGAAACGCGGCGCCCACTGCGCCACTGCCGTCCAGATACACATCACGCCCCGCCATGCGCTGCCGCCACACCGCTCTGGCGACGATATCGCGTGGCGCCAGCTCCGCATCCGGATGCAGGCCCGGCATGAAACGATCACCGCGATCATTGACCAGCACCGCGCCTTCGCCGCGCAGTGCTTCGGTGAGCAGCGGCAGCGGGTCGGATTCCACCGCCAGTGCGGTGGGATGAAACTGCACGAATTCCAGGTCCGCCAGACGCGCGCCGGCGCGCGCCGCAATCGCGATGCCGTCGCCGGTGACCTCGGCGGGATTGGTGGTATGCGCGTACAGTCCGCCCAGCCCCCCGGTGGCAAGCAGCACCGCCGGTGCAAGGATCATGACCAGGTGTTCACCTTCGGCCAGCGCCAACACACCGGCGACGCGACCGTCGCTGATCACGAGGTCGATCAGCTCATGGTTTTCGTGGAGGTCGATGTCGTCCCGCGTTCTGACCGCGGCCGTCAACGCCCGCATCACCTCCGCGCCCGTCGCATCGCCGTGCGCGTGCACGATCCGGCGGACGCTGTGTCCGGCTTCGCGACCCAGTGTCAGCGCGCCATCCGGGGCTCTGTCGAAATGCGCGCCGAGGGCCTGCAACCAGGCGATGCGTCCGGCCGCGGCGCCGCTCACCGCCTCCGCAACATCGGCGTCGCCGATACCGCCGGATACCGCCAGCGTGTCGGCTGCATGCCGTGCGGCACTGTCGTCCGCGCCGAGCGCGGCGGCAATCCCGCCCTGCGCCCAGCGACTGCAGCCGCTGCCCAGGCGACCGCGCGTGATGAGCGTGCAGCCGCTCAGGCCAAGCGCAGCCGACAGACCGGCAATGCCGGATCCGACCACAATCGCATTCGCGTGTCGGACGTCGGCGATGCGCTTCATGTCACACCTTCACCGCCAGCATGCGCTCAACAGCAACGCGTGCACGGTCGGCAATGTCCGCCGGCACGGTGACTTCATGCTTCATGTCGCGCAGCGCGTCGCGGATGCCTGCCAACGTGATTTTCTTCATGTGCGGGCACAGATTGCACGGGCGTATGAATTCGGTTTCCGGTGTCTCCGCGGCCACGTTGTCACTCATCGAACACTCGGTGATCATCACAACTTTCCGCGGCAGCTCGCGCTTGACCCAGCTGATCATGCCCGACGTGGAACCCACGTAGTCGGCTTCGTCCAGCACATCCGGCGGGCATTCGGGATGAGCGATGATCTGAATGCCCTGATGCTGTTTGCGGTAATCCCGCAGTTCAGCGCCACTGAAGCGCTCGTGCACCATGCAGCTGCCTTCCCACAGGATCACTTCCACATCGGTCTGCGAGGCCACCCATTTACCCAGATACTGGTCCGGCGCAAAGATCACGCGATCGGTGTTCAGCGATTCCACCACCTGCACGGCGTTCGATGAGGTGCAGCAGATGTCGGTTTCGGCCTTCACTTCCGCGGTGGTATTCACGTAAGTGACCACGGGTACACCCGGATAACGCTCGCGCATCAGGCGGATGTCCTGTGCAGTGATGCCCTCGGCCAGCGAACAGCCGGCGCCGGTATCGGAGATCAGCACGGTCTTGTCGGGATTGATGATTTTGGCCGTCTCGGCCATGAAGTGCACGCCCGCCATCACGATCACTTCGGCATCGGTCTCCTGCGCCAGCTTCGCCAGTGCCAGCGAGTCGCCGGCGAGGTCGGAGACGCCGTGATAGATGTCGGGCGTCATGTAGTTGTGGGCCAGCACGACTGCATTGCGCTTGCGCTTGAGTTGCTCGATTTCCTCGATCAGCGGCGCCAGCGCGGCGATCTCCACGTCCGGCAGGACGTTCGCCAGCCGCCTGAACGGATCCCTGTTCTGCGGAACGGCAACCACGGCATTCACCTCTCAATGACTCTCAATGACAGTTATGCTCCAATTGAGCATTAGGTGAAGCGTATGCCAAAACCACCACGCGACGCAAGTCCGTCCCGGTCTGCTGCGGCCGCGCCTGTGATCCGCGGTCCGGGCGTCGGGTTGGTCGCAGCGGCGGAGTGTGGCCGCTATCGGCCGACTGCGGGACCGCCGGGAATACCCATCCATGGGGGCTCGGCCGCGGCCATCCC
>JBJHBT010000019.1:0-72059 GCA_050485645.1 Gammaproteobacteria bacterium
CCTTCGTCAGTCACCCGTCCCGAGAAGACCGATGATTCAGAACACCAGTTACTCATTCCGCCTACTGATGCGGAACGTCAGCCCGACAGGCTGCTAGGTCAACCGCACTCCTCCGTCTGGTACAAAGTCATGGATGCGTCTTCGCCAGAATGCGCCACGGGGATCCGTCGTTCCGTTCGCTGGCACACATAGCGCCGTCGCGTGTGCCATTACCGCTACGCCAGCCGTTTCCGCCCCTGCGGTGAGCCGTGAAGGTTGCACGGGTTCGCTGCTACGGATCGGAATCCTGCCTCAGGGCCGACTCCAGCTTCTTGGTGGCGGTGATATCGAGCAGCGTGATCACGACGCCGTCGATCACATTGTCGAGGCGACGATAGGGCATGATGCGCACCGCGAACCAAAGGCCGTTGGTCGTGGTGATCTGCTTGTCGTGAGACTTGAGCGTTCGCAGGGTCTCGAGCGCGTCGTCGTGCAGCATCGGATACTGAAGCGTGGTCGTGAGGTCGCTCAGCGGCCGGCCGACGTCGGTCTCGCGCAGATTGATGAGTGTCGATGCGCGGTCGGTGTAGCGCCTGACGTTGAGATCCCCGTCAAGAAACAGGATGGCGATCTCGATGCTATTGAGCACATTCTGCATGTCGCTCTGCGTGAGTGCGAGCGCGTCGAGCTTGGACTGAAGTTCCGCGTTGATCGTCTGCAGCTCTTCATTCATCGACTGCATTTCTTCCTTGGAACTCGTCAGTTCCTCATTGGTTGACTGCAGTTCCTCGTTGGCGGATTGCAGCTCCTCGTTGGCGGACTGAAGTTCTTCTCCGGAAGCACGCGCTTCCTCGCGCAGTGCCTGCACTTCGTCCTGGTACCGTTGCAGAGTCGCCGCTCTCGATTGCGCTACGGTGCTGCCTGCCGGGCCGGAGAACGGCGCGACCGGCGGCGCAACGACATCACGGAACACCACCATGACCATGCCCTTGAGTGCGGCCGGTTCGTTGAGCGCCTGAACCGTGGCGTCGACGATCTGCACCCCTCCGGGCAGCGCCACCTCCAGACCGTGCAGCTGCACCGGCTCGTTCTGCGTGGCCGCCTTCCTGAGCGCGTTGGCGAGCGGCGCGCGCAATCCGTCACGCGCCATCGCGTGAAAATTCCAGTTGGCCTTGCCGGCCGCCGGTTCGAGGTACTTACCCGTACGACCACTGATATAGACAATATCGCCCTCGCCGTTCACAACGACCGCCGCCGGTGCATACACCTGAAGCAACATATGGTCAGCCGCCGACTGCAGATTGTCACCGGGCCTTTGGGAAGTCTTGGGAGGCAGCATCCGGGGCTCCTTGCGCAAGCTCGAAAGCGGAGGAAATAACCTTGTCAGTCCGTCGACGCCTCGACCGGAGGCGATTTCCTGACGCTCGTAAAACCGCAGTTTGGACTGAATCGGTGTGAACAGCCGGGTGAAGCGGCCCACGGTTTCCGAAGTACCCAGCAGCAGCACTCCGCCAGGTTTCAGACTGTAATGAAACAGTGGCAGGAGCAGGCGTTGCAGCGCGGCGTCGAAGTAAATGAGCAGATTCCGGCAGGCCAGCAGATCCAGCTTGGTGAACGGCGGATCGAGCACCACATCGTGCTGCGCGAACAGCACCATGTCGCGAACGCTCCCGTTGATCTCGTAGTATGTGTCGTGCTTTGTGAAGAACGCCGCAAGGCGTTCCGCACTGATGCTGGCGCTGATCGAAAGCGGATACCGGCCGCGACGCGCCGTGGCGATCGCGTCGGGGCTCAGGTCGGAGGCGAAAATCTGCAACTCGACATCATTTGACCGCGCGAGCCGTTGCGTCACCTCGTTGAATACGATGGCCAGTGAATACGCCTCTTCTCCGGTCGAGCATCCGACGACCCAGGCACGCAGTCCGCGCTCCCCCTGACGCCGCGTCAGCAGCTCCGGCAGGATGGTTTCCGCAAGATGCTCCCAGACCGCGGGGTCCCGGAAAAAGCCTGTCACCCCGATCAGCAGCTCCTTGAAAAGCAACTCGGTCTCCGTGGGGTTCCGGTCAAGGAAATCCGCGTACTGCGCCGGTGACGTGACCCCGTGAATTGCCATGCGGCGCTCTATCCGACGGTGGAGCGTGCTCGGCTTGTACAGGGAGAAGTCATGTCGCACGTCCTGCTGCAATCGCTCGAGAATCCTGGCCAGGGGCGACGCGGTCGACACGGATGGTTCCGCCTCGGACGTATCGACAAAACCCGCGACGCGGGACAGGTAGTCGAGAATCCTGGCCGGGATATCGTAGGGGGGTGCCACGAAGTCGGCGCAACCCGCGGCGATCACGCTTCGGGGCATCGAGTCGAACTGTGCCGATTCGAGCTGCTGCGCGACCACCAGGCCGCCCACCGCCTTGATCGCCTGCGCGCCCAGCGTGCCATCCGAACCCATGCCGGAGAGCACGACACCAATCGCGCATTCACCCTGTGCGCTGGCCAGCGACGAGAACAGCACATTGACGGGCAGCCGCAGGCCGCGCGGTTCAACCGGCTGCGCCAGATGCAGCGCGTCGCCCTTGATGGTCAGCTCCGCGTTCGGCGGTATCACGTAGACATTGTCCGGCACGATGCGCATGCGGTCCTCAGCCTCCTGCACGCGCATCGGGGTCACCCGCTGCAGCAACTCCGGCAACAGGGCTTTCTGGGTGGGATCCAGATGCTGCACCACGACATAGGTCAGTCCGCAGTGCGCCGGCGTCTTCGCCAGCATCTCCTCGATGGGCGCAAGCCCGCCAGCCGAGGCGCCGACACCCACGATGCGCATCGCTGCCGAAGTTCCGGGTGTTTTTTTCTCGGCAGTCGTTGGTTTCATCGTTGGGGGGCGAACCCGACGCTCAAACCGGAAGGCCGGAGCACCGCGGATACCGGTCAGTCACCTGCGGAGTCACCTGCGGGTCCGACCCGCTCGGCAACGACCATCAGCATGGTTTCGCTCATGGCTTCGCTCTCCGGCGCCAGGGTCACGGAGATCCGCCAGGTGCGCGCCTGCTCGCCGGCAACGGCAGGCAGTACCTCGCAGGACCGGCTCGAGGCGGCCGTGCGAGCCGATTGCAGGCACTCGATCAGCGCGCGTCGGCTTTCCGGCTGGAGAAACTCCGCGAAAGGACGACCGCTGAATGCGGCCGGCGCGACGTCCAGCAGACTGGCGCCGGCGAGGTTGCATTCGACGATCCGCCCATCGGGGTCGCAAAGGAAGTAAGCGATGGGCGCGGCGTCGAACAGCACCCGGTAACGATCCAGATCGACTGCAAGCTCACGCTGGTTCGCCTCCATCTGCGCATGTTGCAGATCAAGTTCCACCTGATGGGCCTGCAGTTCGTGCAACAGCTTGAGCGCATCGCCCGCGCTGTCCGGCGTGCTGGCCAGCCGATAGAGCAGCGAGAGCGCTTCCGGGCTGACTGTCCAGCCGGCCGTCGCAGGCGCGGTGCCGGTATTCAGCCGAGTCTCGGCGTCATGGCGAAGCCGCGCCGCGCGGCTCATCTCAGTCGTGATGTCGGGCACGCTGTCTCCCGTTATGTTGGTCACACTCATGCCGCATTCTAACCCGGAAAACCGTCAGCGCCCGCGGCGCCAGCGGCGCCCGCAATCAGCAGCGCCCGCAACCAGGCGCGCGCAATCAGATCCTCCTGCCCTGCACCACGCGCAGCACGAGCACGATGACCGCGAGCACCAGCAGCAGGTGAATGAATCCGCCCAGGGTGTAGGACGACACCAGACCCAGCACCCAGAGGATGACCAGGACGATAATCAGTGTTTCGAGCATGCCAGATCTCCAGCGATGGCCGTGCCATCGCAGTGTGTTCAATGATGCTACGAGCAGCCGCCCCGTGCCGTCTGTACGGTAACGTACACAGCCGTGCGGAGTCCGGAATTTCGCGAACCGCCTTACTTGCCGCCGGGAAAGAACCGGCGCATGACCGTCAGACCGATACCGCCCAGCAACGCCATGAATCCGGCCGTCACGAGCAACGGCAGAGGGCCTGCCGTATCTGGCAGCCGTCGTGCCGTCGCAGCGCCCGCCGGTGCCGGTGCCGGATCGGCTTGCGCGAGCTGCTGCCTCGGGCGCGTTACGATCTGGGCGAACTGCTCAGGCGGCGCGCCCGGCGCCACGGCCACGGCGAACATCCCCTCGGGCACATAGAGATTGAGCGACTGCCCGCGCGTCAGTTCGCTGAAGCGGTATTCCCGGCCTTCGATCTGCACCCGCTGCATGGGCGCAGGCTCCAATGTCACGTCCCCGATCGAGCGGTTCTGACGATCCCTGAAGTTCAGCGTGACCGTTCCATCACGGTTGCTGCTTTGCAGATTGGCTTCGAAGCGAGCCCACTTGACGCCCTCGGAGGTCACCACTTCCTGACAGGCATCCGCGATTCCTGGATAGGAAGCGAGCAACGCCGCGTCCCAGTTCACTTCATTACAGCTCGCTGCCTGAACCCGGGGATCTGCGATCCCGCGCGTGTCGAGCTGCTCCTGGGCAGCCACGCCGCCCGCACAGATCATGCCGACCAGTGCAGCAATCAGGTGAGGTTTTCCCGTTCCTTGCGAATTCGTTTTCATGGCCGGATTCCTGTTGCAGACGATCTGAAACGATCGCCGGAGAACAGACGTTACCGGCCAGTGCGCCTTGCGGTCTGTATGGCGGCGCACAGACGCGTTCGCCGGTACCAACGATCATCATCAAGTTCGTTCCATATTGACCGGTGACTGAGGTAGTGCCGTGATGACGAGTCGATCCACCAGCCGTACCGTGGAGATTGTCTGCTGGACCCTCGGGGTGGCCCTCATCCTGACGTACTTCGGCGCTATCACCTACGGCGAACTCGAGCGCCAATGGGCTGTCTCGGCGTTCACCGAGGCGAGTACACGCGCACGTGCGCAGGTAGCCGCCGCCATGTCCGCTCATGCCAGCACAGACACCGATGCAGTGGACGAGAACCCCGAGATACCCCGCGATTTTCCGATGGCACGCCACCCCCCCGATCAGACGCAGTGGTCGGAGGGACGCATTGGTGCTCACCTGTCAGGCGCGGAGGCGTCCGTCGCTTCCGTCCCGCTGCCATTGGCGGTGTTGCGCGTCGGCAGTGTACGGCTGGAAGTGCCGGTCTACGCAGACACCACGGAACGCAATCTCAATCGCGGCGCCGGTCTGGTCGAAGGCACGGCATTGCCGGACAGCGACGGCAACATCGCGATTGCGGCCCATCGAGACGGCTATTTCAGGGCGCTCAAGGATGTGGCCGTGGGAGACCTGCTGGAGCTTGAGGGCCTGTTGCAGCAACGTGTGTACCGCGTCACCGCGATTTTCATTGTTGAACCGACGGATATCTGGCCTCTCTACGCAACAAGCAAGCCGTCCGTCACGCTCGTGACCTGCTACCCGTTCTACTTTGTCGGCAACGCACCGCAGCGCTACATCGTTCGGGCCGAGGCCATGGAATTCTGACCAGCCCGCGGACAGGCATGATCATGGTCCGCGCCGCCGCTTCCGTGTTCCTCTGCCGTTGCGCGATCAGCCCGTTGAGTGGCAAGCGGCAGTTCGTGCCTGTCGAGATCTGGGCGCCAGCCCGGGCACCGCTGACGCTCATGTGCTAATCAGTTCCTGAGCCTGCTTGAGCTGATAGGTCTTGTACAGCATATACAGACCAATCGGCCCAACGATAAGCCCGATGATCGCCACCTCGCTGAACGATAGGAGTGTAGCCAGCGCAAGAACGGTGAGCGCAACGCCCCAGATCGCAAAGTACAGGAAGCTCATGCTGTAACAGATGCCGGTGCCATCGTTACGCACCATGATCGCATTCATTCCCTTGCTGCTTTCTGTTCCGACGACTGTCGCATCGTCGCCGTCGGTCAGGTCGATGCTGCCGGATGTCAGCTTCAAGACAACCGGCTTTTTGCCTACTCGGAAGCTGATGATTTTTTTCGTGCGGAAGGTCGTGCGCCCCATGCCCATGGCGCCAGTAGTGGAAGTCGCACTCTGTACCTGTGTTTCTTCCCGGAAGTTGCTGACAGGCCCGGAAATCTTTGTCAGTGCCATTGCGTTGCTCTCCTTATTGCGTGTCGCGAATCAGTCGCAGGCCAGACCCGGCAGCGTTCGACGCGCTTTCACTGGTTGTGGTGAATTCATGATCGTTGCTTCTCCATCGGGCAGTGCTGTCATTCGTGAACGCGTACGAGTCTCGCCGGTGTGGCGTGCTCCATGCTCGTCCCGCCCGCGCCGGATGTCCCCCAATGCATCTGGTCGAAGTTGACAGCCCAGGCGTGCGGTGAATCCGCTCCCCCGGCATGGGGTGTCCCGGTCCAGTACCACGCGGATACCGTACCGGGGAAACAGTCGGTATCGATGGTCGGCCTGTTCGTTCCCGCATGCACGATCGAGTGCAATTCCACTCTCGACATCATGTGCCAAGCGTTCCAAAGGCGACCAAACGAATCGCCTCCCAAATGGGGGTTGATATCGGCAGGTCAGTCCGCCGCCACTTTCTCCATGGTGATGATCAGCGTCTGCTGACTACCGATTCGCTGGAGCCGTTCGAGCGCGCTTCGTCGTGTGCCGCCATCGCGTAGTCGCCAGCTTCGTGTACCGCGCGAGAATGCGTGCCGCGATCATCGGTCAGGCAACGATTGCTGATCAACGGTGGCGAGGAACCGGGCGGCAACGTCAGTCTTGCAGCCTGTCGGACAGCAGGCTGCTAGAGCCGGAGCTCGATCTCGATGCCGTAGGTCCGCGGATCGCCGTAGTGAACGTACTGATTGCCCAGGAAGTCGCGGCCGCGCCGGTCGAAATATTCTTCGTCCAGCAGATTGCGGACCCACAGCGAAACATCCCATGGCCCCTCGGACGTCGGCCGCCAGGTCAACCGTGCGTTGAGCAGACGGCGGCTATTCAGGCGATCGAGCAGGCTGTTCTCCGGCTGCATGTACGAGTGTCCACGGTAGGTATACTCACCGAACAGCACGATGCCACCGCCGCCCGCCGGCAAGGCGTACTCGGCTGAGACGGCGGCGTTGCCGCGCGGCGCGGCCTGGAGACGGTTGCCGTCCAGATCGATCCCGGGACCGCCACCGCCCGGAAAGGACCGGTAGCGGGCATCGACCAGCGCCAGACTGCCGGCCAGGGTCAGGCGCTCGCCAAGCCGCACGCCCAACGCCGCCTCGACACCACGGGTGCGCGCCCGTGCCGCGTTGGCCAGCACGAACACACTCTGCCCGTCAGGCCGGCGGATACTCTGGAAAACCTGATGATCCGCGTAGTCGGCCAGGAACAGTGCCGTTTCAAACGAGAGCCTCCTGAGGCCGGCCTTCACTCCCACCTCGTAGGCGTGCACCGACTCGTCTTCGAATACGATCCCGGCCGTGGTTTGAGCCGCCGTGAGGAAGTCGAGGTTCCAGCCGCCGCTCTTGAAGGCGGATCGATACGAGGCGTACAGATTGATACCGGGGGCGACCGTATACGCCAGCCCCAGCGAAGGCGTCAGTGCCCGGTCGGCGCGCCGATCGCGCACGTCGGGCAGCACGGCGATGCCGAAGCCGCCGCTGCCCGAACCGTCGAGATCGTGCCGCAGCGTCTTGCTTTCGTCGGTGTAACGCAAGCCCAGGCTCGCAGTGAGCTTCTCGGTGAGCGCGTAGTCGAGCCCGCCGAAAAGCGCGGCAGAGCGCGTTCGAATCCGGCTGTCGATCGTCGTGACGGCTCCGGGCGTCAGGCCCAGCGCCGCGCCGACCGGCGCGCGGACACCGCCCGGCAGCGGCACGACCGCATCCATATCCTCGCCAAGCACGGCACGACGGCCGGCACGCGCATCCTCCTCAAGCAACACAAAGCCAGCCAGATAGCGCAGCCGGCGCTCGGCCGGCGAGGCCAACCGCAGCTCCTGAGAGCGTTGTCGGTACCGTTCGGCGTAATTGACCCAAAGAATGTCGTTGCGACTGTAGTCGCTATCGTTCTGGCGTTCCTGCTCGGTGTTGCGAACCCCTGTCACGGCCGTCATCAAATAACCGCCCGGGAAAAGGTGGTTGACCGTGACGTTGCCACCGCGCAGCCGTACATCCTCGTACGAAGGCGTATTGATGTCCGTAACGCGGGGCGGTCGCGGTAGTTCCGAGTGCGGCGTATCGAAGAAATCCGTGACGGGCTCACCGGTTACCACCGTGTCGCGCCGAATCTCCGCATAGTCGGCGTGAAGGTCCACGGCCGTCCTGTCGCCAGGCGAGTACCGAAGCCGGCCGCGGGCCGCTTTCCTGGAGAGATCATCCAGTTCACCGCCGCTCAGGTTGATGCCAAAGCCGTCGCGAGTGGCCTGCCCCGCCGACAGCGCCCATGCCACCGCTTCGCCCAACGGAGCGCTGACCCGCCCGCGAATCTCGCGCAGGTTGTGGCTGCCGGCATTGGCTCGAAGGCTCGCCTGCAAGGTGTCGCCGGGCGGTCGTGTCACGATGCTCACCGCCCCGGAGACGGTATTGCGCCCAAACAGATAACCTTGCGGCCCGCGAAGAATTTCCACGCGCTCGATGTCGAGCAGCGGCAATCCCAGTGCCTGCGGCTGGCCCATGTAGACATCGTCGATGTAGACCCCCGTCCGGGCCTCGAAACCGATATTGCGTCCGCCACCGCCCACGCCGCGAATGGCGATGTTGCTGTAGCCCTGCACCTTCTCGACCGAGAAGCCCGGTACGCTTTCCTGCACTCCGTGCAGGGTGTCGGCACCGATGCTTCCCAGTGTGTCCGCACCTACCACGGTCACCGCCATGGGGACCCCGAGCAGCGGCTCCGATCGGCGCTGCGCGCTTACCGTAACCTCCTCCAGCATCCATTCGGCGCCCGCCGCGCTCTGCAGAGCGGCCATCACGATTGCCAGCGTGACCGCAGGCACGCGGGCACGCCGATCCGAACACACGTTCCCGGCTGCTGCCTCTGGGCGCACCACCAATCCGCGTTCGGCGATGGGGAGCATCATGGCACCGATAACGACAGGCAGCATGCCATCAACAGGGAAGCCCGTGCCCACAGTTCCCTGCACTCTGTCGCGACCGTGCCGCTCCGCATTCCGTTTGTCCGCACGGACGTACCAGCTGTTGACTTTGAACGCACCAGGCGTTTTCATCCGTTATTCACCGGGCCCCTGTCGGCACGGTCGGTTCGTGGGCGTTGCCACCTGTGAAAAGCCGCCCTTTGTGACGACGATACTAGCCGATCCGGTGCGCCAATCACCAATCGCCCCGCAGGGGCGACGAAGAAGAACGAAAAAGAGTGACCACGGGAACAACCTCGACAAGAAGCCTCTGGCGCCCGAAGCGGCAGCCCACCGTGGGCGACGGACGACCGCAATGACGATGGAACAGCTCACACGCATCATAGACGACATCTACACGGCGGCCGTGGATTCGTCCGCGTGGCCAGCTGCGGTCGGCGGGCTGCAGTCGTACTTTGATTGTGCGAGCGCTGGAATCTACACCGCCGACATACGCAGCGGCACCGCGAAAATCGTGCATGTACACGGCATCACGCCGCACTACATCGACAGCTACGTCGATCACTACCTGCGCGAGAGTCCGTTCGCCCGCATTCCAGAGTTCCAGGTGCCCGGGAAAATTCGCACGGACCGTTCGCTGGACGAACATTACAACAAGCCTGGCTACTATCGGACGACGTCGTTCTTCAACGAGTGGCTCAACCCCCAGGGCTTCACGTATTCAATGAGCACCAATCTGACGGGCCAGTACGGTTGGAACGTAAAGTTTTACCTCTACCGCTCGAAAGCCGCCGGCCCATTCAGCAGTCATGATGAATGCACATTGAGCCGCCTCGCGGGCCATCTCGGCAACGCCGTCAAGGCAGCTCAGCGTCTGGCCCAGCGCGAGGCGCGAGGCGCGCAGGCGCTACAGGTCACCGACCTGCTGCGCTTCGGAGTCGTGTTCCTGGACGAGGTCGGACTGGTCCTTGAAGCCAACCGTGTCGCCGAGGAGCTGTTCCGCAGGCGCGACGGAATCGCTTGCGAGGACGGTGCAGTGGTGGCCGCGCACAGAGCGGACTGCGGCGCTCTCGCGGAGCTGGTGCGGCGGGGACTCGCGGTGGCGCGTGCCCGCGCGCTCGAAACGCCAGGTGACATTCACCTGCGCCGTTGCGGCGGCAGGCGTCCCCTCAGAGTGAGCATACTCCCGTTGCCGCATACCCTGGACAACCCTTTCGCCGTCCGCCGGCCCGCCGCCGCGCTGCTGGTGACCGACCCCGAGCTCGAGCAGGGGTTGCCGATGGAGGAAACCAGGCACCGCTACAGGCTCACAGCCGCCGAAGCTCGGCTGGCCCACCTTCTGGCGCGTGGGATAACCCTGCGCGAGGCGGCCGATAGCGCCGGCGTCAGCTACGAAACCGCCCGCAGCTATCTGAAGACGATCTTTCAGAAGACCGGAACCACAAAGCAGTCGGGCCTGGTCCGTTTGCTGTTGAGCGAGCGCCCTCTCGTCGGCGCGGCCGCCCGGACCTGAGCGCCGGCGTCACCGGCGATTTCAGCCGAGAATTCGTTCCGGCAAGGTATAGATGTTGAAGCGGTCCGGCTTCAGGAAGCCGACCAGCGTGATGCCGAACTCCGCCGCCAGCTCCACTGCCAGCGACGATGGCGCGCCGACCGCGGCCAGCAGCGGGCAGCCGGCCACCATCGCCTTCTGCATCAGCTCGAAGCTGGCGCGACCGCTGACGACGATGCCGCGGCCGCTAAGCGGCACGCGGCCATCCATCAGCTCGCGGCCGATCAGCTTGTCCAGTGCATTGTGTCGGCCGACGTCTTCGCGCACGCTGAGAATGTTGCCGTCGGCGTCGAACAGACCCGATGCATGCAGGCCGCCGGTCTGTTCAAACACGGCCTGGAGAGATTGCAGACGCGCAGGCAGCGCACCCAGCATATCGCCGCGTATCGCGAACGTCGCTGCGTGAATGTCGTGACGACCCTGCACGGCCACCGCTTCCAATGACGCCTTGCCGCAGACGCCGCAGCTCGACGACGTGTAGAAATGCCGCTCCAGGCGTGCAAGATCCACATCCACTCGCCCGCCCAGCTCGACACGAACCACGTTGACCAGACCGTTGGGCGCCGGTGGCCCGCAGGGTGCAACCGCATCCACATCACCGGCAGACTGAATGATGCCTTCCGAATACAGGAAGCCGATCGCCAGCTCCTCGTCATTGCCGGGTGTGCGCATCGTGATGGACACGCTCTTCTGTGCGCGTGCGCGGCCGGGGCCTGTGTAACCCAGGCGGATTTCCAGCGGTTCTTCGGTAGCGAGGACATCTTCCACGTCGCCGGCGCCGTGACCGACACGTTGAATCCGGAAGCGTCGCACGCTCTGGCGCGCACGTATCTCGCTCAGTTCAACCATGGCCCTTGCACCTCGCGCTGGATCGCGGGGGCAGGTGTGTGCGCTTCAGCGATGTGGTGGCAGCGCTCAAGCCGCACTCGAGCGCCGTTCCTGTGCGAGCTCTTCAACAGCCCGCGCAGCAATTTCGCTCAGAACCACCTTGCCGCTGCGATGCGCGTCAGCGATTTCATCCAGCATCTCAGGTGTCCAGAAACGCCGCATGTGATCAACGACACCATCAATGGCCTTGGCCTTGTCGGCACCGATATCAAAGTTTGCGGCGATCTGATTCGCCATCCGTACCAGCTTTTCAGTGATCATGGCAGTGACTATCCAACAACCGTCTTTTCGAGGGTCGCATTCGCGTTGCGCAGAAACTCTGTCTGCTGCTCCGTGAACTTCTCGAAACTCTGCTGCCAGTCGGACAGCCTTGTGACCTTGGTCGCCTGTACCGCGGTGACCTTGTACTCCGGACAATTCGTCGCCCAGTCGGTATTGTCGGTGGTCACCACATTGGCACCGGACTCGGGATGATGGAATGTGGTGTAGACCACTCCGGGCATGACACGGGTGGTGATGACTGCACGCAGCACGGTCTCACCGGCGCGGCTCCTGAGCCCCACCCAATCGCCCTCCTCGATGCCACGCAGCTCGGCGTCGTGCGGATGCAGCTCCAGTACGTCCTCGCTATGCCACTTCAGGTTCTCGGTGCGACGCGTCTGCGCACCGACGTTGTACTGGCTGAGAATGCGGCCGGTGGTGAGCAGCAGCGGATACATCGGCGTCGTGCGCTCGTCGGTGGCCACATAGGGGGTGACACGGAACAGCCCCTTGCCGCGCACGAACTGGTCGATATGCATGGTCGGCGTGCCGCGTTCGGCCTGCTCGTTGCAGGGCCACTGGATGCTGCCCAGCTCTTCCAGCTTCCTGTAGCTGACGCCGGTGAAAGTCGGCGTGAGACGTGCGATCTCATCCATGATTTCACTGGGATGGCTGTAGTTCATCGGATAGCCCAGCGCATTGGCCAGCGCCTGCGTAACTTGCCAGTCCTCCATGCCGCACAGTGGCTCCATCACCTTGCGGACCGGCGAGATGCGCCGCTCGGCGTTGGTGAACGTGCCGTTCTTTTCCAGGAACGATGAGCCGGGGAAGAACACGTGTGCGAACTTGGCCGTCTCGTTCAGGAACAGGTCCTGCACAATCATGCATTCCAGCGACGACAGCGCCGCCGTGACATGCTGGGTATCCGGATCGGACTGGGCCACATCCTCGCCCTGTACATACATGCCCTTGAACTGGCCGGCCACGGCGGCATCGAACATGTTCGGAATACGGTAGCCGGGATTCGGGTCCAGTTCCACGCCCCATACACGACTGAACATTTCACGCACCGTCGTATCGGAAATGTGACGATAGCCGGGCAGCTCATGCGGGAACGAACCCATGTCGCACGAACCCTGGACGTTGTTCTGGCCGCGCAGCGGATTCACGCCCACGCCTTCGCGGCCGATGTTGCCGGTGGCCATCGCCAGGTTGGCGATGCCCATGACCATCGTGGAGCCCTGGCTGTGTTCGGATACGCCCAGTCCGTAGAAGATCGCGCCGTTCGGCTGCTGCGCATACAGCCGCGCCGCGCCGCGTACCAGTTCGGCGGGCACGCCGGTTTCCTTCTCCACGGCTTCGGGTGAATTCTTCGGGTCGAGAATGAACTCGCGCCAGTCGCGATAGGCGTCCATGTCGCAGCGCTGTTCGATGTAGTCCGTGGCCTCCAGGCCTTCGGACAGCACCACATGCGCCAGTGCATTGATCATGGCCACATTGGTACCGGGACGCAGCGGCAGGTGGTAGTCGGCCTTGATGTGCGCCGAACTCACCAGCTCGATCTGACGCGGATCAATGACGATCAGCCTGGCGCCCTGGCGCAGCCGGCGCTTCATCTGCGAGGCGAACACCGGGTGCGCGTCGGTGGGATTGGCACCGATCACGACGATCACGTCGGCTTTCATCACGGAGTCGAACGACTGGGTACCGGCCGATTCACCCAGCGTGGTCTTCAGACCGTAGCCGGTGGGCGAGTGACAGACGCGCGCGCAGGTATCGACGTTGTTGTTGCCGAATGCGGCGCGCACCAGCTTCTGCACGAGGTAGGTTTCCTCGTTTGTGCAGCGTGACGACGTGATGCCGCCGATGGCACCCTTGCCGTACTTTTCCTGTATGCCGCGCATCCTGGTGGCGGCGAACTGAATGGCTTCATCCCAGGACACCTCACGCCAGGGTTCGTGAATCGTGTCGCGAATCATCGGCTTCGTGATGCGATCGCTGTGCGTTGTGTAGCCGAATGCGAAACGCCCCTTGACGCAGGAATGGCCGTGGTTCGCATGACCGTCCTTGTTCGGCACCATGCGCACCACTTCCTGGCCCTTCATCTCGGCGCGGAACGAACAGCCCACGCCACAGTACGCGCAGGTGGTTACTACCGTATGCTCGGGCACGCCCTTGCTGATCAGCGAGTTCTCGCTCAGCGTGGCCGTCGGGCAGGCCTGCACGCAGGCGCCGCAGGATACGCATTCGGAGTCGAGGAACGGCTGGTCCTGACTGGCCGACACCTTGGAGGCGAAGCCGCGACCATCGATGGTCAGTGCGAATGTGCCCTGCACTTCCTCGCAGGCACGTACGCAGCGCGAACAGACGATGCACTTGCTCGGATCGAAGGTGAAATACGGGTTGGAGGTGTCTTTCGCGGCGTCCAGATGATTGGCGCCGTCGAAGCCGTAGCGCACTTCGCGCAGACCGACCGCACCGGCCATGTCCTGCAGTTCGCAGTCACCATTCACCGAGCAGGTGAGGCAGTCCAGCGGGTGATCGGAGATGTACAGCTCCATCACGTTGCGGCGGATGTCGGCGATACGCCTGTTCTGCGTCGTCACCTTCATGCCTTCGCGAACCTCGGTGGTACAGGAGGCCGGCAGACCTCTGGCGCCTTCGATCTCGACCAGACACAGTCGACAGGAGCCGAACGGCTCCAGCATGTCACTGGCGCAGAGTTTGGGGATATTGATTCCGGCCTGCGCGGCAGCACGCAGAACGGTGGTGCCTTCCGGCACCGTGACCGATTCGCCGTCGATGAACAGCGATACCTGCTGGTCGGATTGCCGAGCCGGTGTGCCGAAGTCTTCGGCTCTGCGGTAACGCTTGTAGTCTGCGCTCATGGTCGATTCTCCAGTGTCTTGCCGGGCAGGCAGGCTCAGGCCGTTCTGCGCTCAGGTTTCTTGGCCCCGTTCCCGCCGCCGAGTTCCTCGGGATAGTGATTCAGTACGCTGAGCACCGGAAACGGAGCCATGCCACCCAGCGCACACAGCGACCCGGTGATCATGGTGTCGCACAGTTCGCGCAGCAGTGTCAGGTTGGCCGTACGATTGTCGCCGGCGCGGATACGATCAATGACTTCCACGCCGCGCACCGCGCCGATGCGACACGGCGTGCACTTGCCGCAGGACTCGATGGCGCAGAACTCCATCGCGAAACGTGCCTGTTCGGCCATGTCGGCCGTGTCATCGAACACGACCAGGCCACCATGGCCGATCATCGCGCCGACCGTGGCGAACGCCTCGTAATCCAGTGCCGTGTCGAACTGCGAGGGGTGCACATAGGCACCCAGCGGTCCACCGGCCTGAACGGCGTGTATCGGTCGGCCGCTGATCGTGCCGCCACCGAAGTCGTACAGCAGTTCACGCAGGGTGGGCCCGAAACCGATTTCGACGAGGCCGCCATGCTTGATGTTGCCGGCCAGCTGCACTGTCAGCGTGCCGCGCGAGCGGCCGACGCCGAAGTCCTTATAGAATTCCGCACCCTTGGCCAGGATGATGGGCACGCTGGCCAGCGAAATGACGTTGTTCACCACCGTGGGCCTGGCGAACAGGCCCTTGATGGCCGGCAGCGGCGGGCGATAGCGAATCACACCGCGCTTGCCTTCCAGGCTTTCCAGCAGCGAGGTCTCCTCACCGCAGATATAGGCACCGGCCGCCTCGCGTACTTCCAGATGGAAGGCGCGTTCGCCGCCAAGCACGCTGTCACCGAGGCATCCGGCCGCCTTCGCGATTTCGAGGGCTTCCCGCATGCGCCGGATGGCCAGCGGATATTCGGCACGAATGTACACGTAGCCCTGTGTTGCACCCACCGCAAGACCCGCGATCGTCATGCCTTCGATCAACACGAACGGATCGCTTTCCATGATCATGCGATCGGCGAACGTACCTGAATCGCCCTCATCGGCATTGCAGACCACGTACTTCTGGTCGGCGGGCGTGTCGTGCACCGTCTTCCACTTGATGCCGGTGGGGAAGGCTGCACCGCCTCGGCCACGCAGGCCGGACTCGGTGACGGCGGCAACGATGTCGCTGCCGTTCATCGCCAGGGCATTGGCCAACCCCTCATAACCACCGTGCGCGCGATAATCATCAAGCGACAGGGGGTCGGTGATGCCGACACGGGCGAATGTCAGGCGGGTCTGGCGGGCGAGATAGGGAATCGCCTCGGTAGGACCAAGCCGTTTCGGATGGTCGCCGCCGTCCAGGAACCCGGACTCGAACAGTGACGCCACATCCGTGGCCTCGACAGGACCGTACGCGATGCGTTCCCCGCCGACTTCCACTTCAACCAGCGGCTCGAGCCAGTACAGTCCACGGGAACCGTTGCGGATCAGTGTAATGCCGGCGCCACGCGCACCGGCTTCCCGCGCCACGGCCTCGGCCACGCGATCGGCACCCAGCGACTTCGCCGTGGTATCGGCGGGCACGAAAACCTTTACTTCGACATGCGTATTCATCGGATTCGGCGCCTTTCGGTCAGGCGATCAGCTCATCGAGCTTTTCAGGGGTAACGCGACCATGGACGTCTTCGTCGATCATGATCGCCGGCGAGCAGGCGCAATTGCCCAGACAGTAGATGGGTTCAAGACTGAAGCGGCCGTCTGCCGTGGTTTCGTGGAAATCCACGTTCAGGCGCCCCTTCACGTGATTCTCCAGTTCACGCGCACCCATTGCCTGACAGGCTTCGGCGCGACAGACATAGAGCACCTGGCGGCCACCGGGTTTGCGCCGGAACCAGTGATAGAAGGTGATGACACCGTGCACCTCGGCTCGCGACAGGTTCATCGCCTTTGCAATGACCGGCACGGCGGCGTCGGGCACGTAACCGAAATGCCGCTGGACGTCGTGCAGCAGAGGCAGGAGACCGCCGGCCTCGGCCGCGTGCGTGTCGGCCAGCTGTCGGACTTTTTCCAGATCGATGTGTTCTGCCGCGGATGCTGCAGTCATGGGCTGAGAACCCCTGTTTGTTCAAGAAAAAACCAGCCGCTAAGTATACCCCGCGATATCGGCCCGCGGGCAGGGCGTTAAGTCAAACAATCGCCGTTGACCGGAAGCTGTCTCCGTGGCAAGGGCGGGGATCGATGCAGGACCGCTGTCAGCGTCCTGCCAGCTGCGGATTGGGAAACAGGTCGCCGTCGTCCTCACCCTCACGCGGTGCAAGACAGGTGAAGTCCTTCTCAACCAGGATACGCAGCCGGCCGGCCTCGCCCAGCGACTGCTCGCCCTCAACGGTGACCTGATCGGGAGCCACCCAGCGCTCCAGCTGCGCGCGTGGCAACAGTACCGTGATGTTGCCGTCGACGAAAGACGCGGTGAGTGCACCGTCGGCCACGACCTCGACGCCGTATGCCAGCGTACGGCCCGGCCCGAAACAGACCTGGTCGGATGCGGCGCCATGCTGCGCGATGCTCGTCAGCTCGGCCTGCGAGACGCGTATGCGCAGTGAATTGCCACGAACTCTGAGCTTCATGCCTACCTTCCCTGGCACGACCGCGACCGTGGGCCGCAATCGCCGAAGGCGCTATTCTAGCCCAGCTTGGCTCCACGGACGCGACAGCACGTCACAGCGCAAAGCAGGCCCCACCGGCAGCCGAGTGTGCCGCCACCCCCGCCACCGCGGCGGGCTCACCATGGGACTCACCATCTAACTAGGTGATTAATAAGCCTTTGCCATATAATCGCCGTTTTTGGGGTATCAGTCGGGGCGCAGTGCACCGCCAGCAGCGGCGCATGCTCGCGTGTTGCGACGTTTTTCAAGGACTTCTATGAGCGAGCAAGTCGGGATCAGCGGAATTGCGATCTACGTACCGCCCTACCGCGTCGATCTTGAACAGTGGTGCGAATGGACCGGCAACACCTGGGAGAAAACCCGGGCCGTGGTCGGTCGCAGCTTCCGTATGCGCGGACCGGCGCAGAGCGTGTACACCATGGCCGCCACGGCGGTCATGCGCCTGATCGAACGCTACGACATCGACCCGCAGCGCATCGGCTTCCTCGGGCTGGGTACCGAGTCGAGCACCGACAACTCGGCCGGCGCGGTGATCATCAAGGGCATGCTGGATGAGGCGCTGCGCGCCGACGGCCGTCCGCAGATCAGCCGCCGCTGTGAAGTTCCGGAGGTCAAGCACGCCTGCCTGGGCGGCATCTATGCCCTTAAACACGGACTGCGCTATCTGGCACTGGAGCGCGAGGACCGCTGCGCGATCGTCGTCAGCGCCGACATCGCCGAGTATGCGCGCGGCAGCTCCGGTGAACCGACGCAGGGCGCGGGCGCCGTGGCCATGCTGCTGGAGCGCAAGCCGAAAATGCTCGCCGTCGAACTGGAAAACATCGGCACCGCCTCGTCGTATCGCGCCGTGGATTTTCGCAAGCCCGTGATGCGCAATCTGATTCGCGGCAAGCTGAACTGCCACTTCCAGGACCTGCCGGTGTTCAACGGCAAGTACTCCACCACCTGCTACCTGGACGAGACCCAGCATGCGCTCGACGACATGCTGCAGCGGCTGGGCAAGGAGCCTGCCGAATACTATCGCGAGCTGGCCGCGGCGTTCATGCATCGCCCGTATCACCGCATGCCGGAAACCTCATTCGCGATGAGTTATCTGTTCGGCCTGGCGCGCGATGGTGCGCGCGGTCTGGCGGAGCTTGCTGAGCATTGCCAGCGTGCCGGTATGGACGTTGACGACGTGCTCGGGGAAATGCGCTCACAGCCCGACATCCTGCAGCTGGTGCGTGACGGCGACATCAGTGCCGACGTCTATCCGCTCAGCAACCAGCTGCTGAAGGAGCTTCGCGCCAGCCCGCAGTTCCGTTCGCTGTTGTCGGAGAAGATGTCGCTGGGCACCGAGGTGATGAAGGACATCGGCAATGTGTACTGCGCCGCCCTGCCGGCCTGGATCGCCGCGGGCATGGAGGAAGCGTGGGAAACCGGCGCACCGCTTGACGGTGGCAAGGTGCTGGCGGTGGGCTACGGCAGCGGCGATGCCGCCGAGGCGCTGCCGATGCGCGTGATGGATGAATGGCGCGAGGCGGCCTCGAAGATCGGCTTCAGGGCCGCGCTGGATCCCCGCCAGAACCTGACGAGATCCCAGTACGAAATTCTGCACGACACCGGCAATGCGCCCGGCCTTCACGAACCCGACGACGGCTTCGTCATCGACTCCGTCGGCACCAGTTCCAACCCGGCCTTCAGCGACGAAGGCATCGAATACTATCGCTTCCTGAGCTGAGCAGCGCTTCGTCCGTTCGAATATCAACAGCCCGCGTCCCGTGTCGCGTGGGCTGACTGTCACAGCGGCCGTTACAGCAGCCGTGCGGATGGCCTGCGCTCGACCTCACCGCCCCCACCTGCCATGGCTGCCATCTGACGCGGAGCATCAGAATTGGCAATCTGACCAATGAGTCCCACGGCGCACAGGATCCAGAAAAACGGCAGAGCGACCGCCTGGAAACCCTGGGCACTCGCCCAGTCCACACTCACCCCGGCGATCAGGGCGAACACGGCCAGCACCAGGGCGTTGGCTGCGACCAGTGGCATGCGCAACGAAAACCAGCGGGCCTGCATTGCCTTGCTGATCACGAGGGTGAACAGCAGAGCAGCTTGTGCTGTCGAGAACACGCGAGCATCGGCAACGCTGGAAAAACTGCCCCAGGTCGAAGCCTCACCGGCCCAATGCGCCGCGGCGTACCAGGCTGCAAAGACAAGAGTCAGGAACATGAATGCATATTCGAATCGCCTTGCGAACGGGCGTTGCCAGACGCTCGCCCCCTTCGTTGGCAGCGCCAGCAATCCCACGACACCCGCGATCAGCAGGAACACCGCGAACGGGATACCTTCCATAATCAAAGCCCTCCGATAATTCGACCGATTACCCGTGCCTCACGGACGCCGGCACACCCCTATGACGAATCCGCCTGATACTTCCAATCCACATAAGCCAATCCACATATGAGACGATTACAGTGTACAAGCGATGAAGGGCTGGAACCGGCATACTCGATGCCGAGGGCCAAGCCGGACCCGCGTCCATGGCGCGGCGCGGAGCCACACGTTGACGCAGTCCGACGTGGTATATACCATTGATCACTACCACTATAGCCAGGGTGAGTCGACATGAGCTCCGTTGCCAAACTGTTCAAGTCCGGGCGCAGTCAGGCCGTACGGCTACCCAAGGCCCTGCGCTTCGATGGCGAAGAAGTTATTGCCAAACGCTTTGGCAATGGCGTACTGCTGCTGCCCGCGGAGGCTCCGTGGCAATCGATGCAGGAGGCGCTGAACGAGTTCGAGCCGGACTTCGAGATGCAGCGTGAGCAGCCCGAGCAACAGGCCAGAGAAAACTGGCCGCAATGATCGTCACGCGCTACCTGCTGGATACCAACACCTGCATCTACATCATCAACCGTCGTCCAGCAAAGGTTTTCGAGCGATTTGCCGGACTGCACATTGGCGAAATCGCGATTTCCAGCATCACCGGTGCCGAGCTGGCCCTCGGTGTCGCGAAGAGCGGGTCGCAACGCAATCAACAGGCGCTCGACAAATTCCTGGCGCCGCTGGAAATCCTGCCATTCGATGAGACTGCAATGCGCCGCTACGGCACCCTGCGCAGCGATCTCGAGCGCCGTGGCACGCCCATCGGCGCGCTGGACCTGCTGATCGCAGCACATGCCCTGGCTTTGAATGCAACGCTGGTGAGCAACGATCTGCGCGAATTCCGGCGCGTCGAGGGCCTGGCGCTGGAAAACTGGCTGGACGACCACGGCTGACCGTTGCCCGCATTGTTCGGCGTACGGCAGGTGTTTCGTACGATGGCGTCGAGTTCTGCCGGCAAGTCAGCGGCGGAACAGCGGACAGCAGGCGGGCGATTCCCGGCCGGCCTTACGGCCCACAGCCCTATGGCGCGGGTGCCTCGCCCTCCGCCGCCAGTCGCTGAGTCTGCGCTTCCAGATGGCGCACCAGTCCGGCGATGCCGTCGCTGGCGATCACCCGCTGATACTCGGCACGCTTGAGCGCCAGGTCGCTGACGCCGTCCGCGACGATGTTGATGATGCGCCAGCCCTGCTCCGTTTCCTGCAGCACGTACTCCAGAGGAATGTCATCGGCATCGTCGCGGCGAATCGCCGAGTGCACCTGCGCCCTGCCGGCGCTGCTGTCCATGCGAGTGACGCCGGCAAACGTCTCTTCAGTGACGGCGGCGAAGCGCGTGGCGTAGGTCATCACGCTGAGCCGTTCGAAGGCCTGCAGGAACAGTGACTGCTCGGCCTCGTTCAGATCCCCCCATTGACGGCGTATCGTGAATTCGGCAATGAAATCCAGATCGTGCGTGGATTCGATCAACGGCAGGAGCGCTTCGTAGCGCTGTTCCAGGGAGCGGTCGCGGTAGTTCGCAGCCAGTTCGATGATCCCTTCGTGGAGATCCTCGATCACCCGCTCGGGGCTGCGTCCGGCTTCCTGCACGGTGTCGGCCGCGGCGACCGCGCCCCACAGCCAGATCAGACTCCCCGCTGCCAGCAGCATCACACCGGCCGGTCTCAGCATGGCGCGCGCGGCGGCCACCACCCGTACCGCCGCGTGGATGCGGATACTCCACAGACTCGATGACAATTTAGCGTGAACCATAACGACGATTCTTCCACGTCGCACGGGTGCCGCGCCAGTATGACCATGCGGAACTCCAGGTCATGGCCAGAAACAGCAGCCCGGCCAGCGGCAGTGTCAGCGTCCACCAGGGGGACAGCCGATAGAAATCCACCGTGGGCGAATAGGCCATGGTCATCATGGCGAAGGCCGCCACGCCGTACAGCGCAGGCGTCAGCGACGTGGCGGCCAGGATCGCCACCACCGGCGCCGCGAATACGAACAGCATGATGACGGTGGTGGCCAGCAGCAGCAGCACCGAGTAACGCAGCTGCGTGAATGCGCTGCGCGCAACCATATTCCACAGATCACCCAGACGCCCGTAGCCGCGCAGACTCACGGCGGAGTGGGTGAGGCCCAGCCAGACAGGGCTTGCCGGGCCTTTCAGCCGCTTCGCCAGCGTGCAGTCGTCGATGAGCGCATCACGCATGGCTGCGAAGCCGCCAATGCCGCGCAGTGCTTCGGTTTCCACCAGCATGCAGCCGCCGGCCGCGGCGGCGGTACGGCGTTCGGGCGCGTTGACCAACGCAAACGGATACAGCAGTTTGAAGAAGAAAATGAATGCCGGGATCAGCAGGCGCTCCCAGAATCCATCGGTGCGCAGCCTGGCCATGACCGAGACGAGCACCGCGCCACCGGCGTCCGCCCTGTCGAGCAGCGCCGCCACCATGCCCGGCGCCAGTTCGATGTCGGCATCCAGCAGCAGCACGCGCCCGCGCTTCACATGCGCCAGGCCCTGCTCCAGGGCCCACAGCTTGCCCGCCCAGCCCTCGGGCAGCGGCTGGCCGGCGACGATCTGAACGACGGGTGCGAAACGCGCGGCGATCGCTGCCGTGTGGTCCTCGGAGTCGTCGTCGACGACGACGATTTCCATGTCGGTACCCTGCTGCGTGAGCGCCCGCAGCGTACGTTCCAGCACCGCCGCCTCGTTGCGTGCCGGAATCAGCACACTGACGCCGCGCAGCGATGGCAGCGAGCCATCCGGCGACGAATCGAGGCGCTCCCGGGTACTGTAGGCATGGAAGGGCGCAAGCAGCACGGCCGCCCAGGCGAGCAGCGCGATCGCTGCGGCGACCGTCAGCATTCAGTGAACTGCTGCGTGCAATGCGCGACGTGAAGTCGACCGTACTCAGTCGCGTTTGGGCGCCTTGCCGATCTGATCCACCGAAACCGCCACGCCCGGCACCTTGCCACCGTGCAAAATGGGCAGCTCCGGCGCCATCTCGCCATCGACGCGGGGGCCGAACATCATCACCGACAGCGCCTTGAGCGGGTTGGCGAGCGTGTGTTCCACCGCCGTGCCCTCATAGCCGCAATGGGCCATGCAGTTGTCACACTTGGGGTTGCGGCCGGTGCCGTAATTCTCCCAGTTGGTGGTCTCCATCAGTTCCTTGTAGGTCTTCGCGTAGCCCTCGTCCACCAGCAGATAGCACGGCTTCTGCCATCCGAAAACGTTGTAGGTGGGATTGGACCACGGTGTGCACTGATAGGCCTGATTGCCGGCGAGAAAGTCGAGGAACATGCTGGACTGATTGAAGGTCCAGCGGCTGCCGCGCTCCCTGCCTTTGCGGAAGATGCCACGAAACAGTTCCTTGGACTGCTTGCGGCCGAGGAACACATCCTGGCGCGGCGCATGATCGTAGCTGTAACCGGGCGAAACGGTAACGCCCTCGATACCCAGCGACATCGCGTAGTCGAAGAAATCGGCCACCTCGTCCGCGTCTTCGCCGCTGAACAGCGTGCAGTTCGCGGTCACGCGGAAGCCCTTCGATAGCGCCAGCTTGATCGCTGAGATGGCCTTGTCGAATGTTCCCTCACGACACACCGACTGGTCATGCCGCTCACGATTGCCATCCAGATGAATCGAGAATGTCAGATACGGCGACGGCTTGTAGTCGTCGATGCGCTGCTCGAGCAGCAGCGCATTGGTGCACAGGTAGACGAATTTCTTGCGCTTGATGATGCCTTCGACGATCTGCGGCATCTCCTTGTGGATCAGCGGCTCACCGCCGGGAATGGACACCACCGGCGCACCGCACTCGTCGACCGCGCGCAGCGCGTCTTCCACGCTCACCCGCTTTTGCAGGATCTCCTTGGGGTAGTCGATCTTGCCGCAGCCGGCGCAGGCAAGATTGCACTGAAACAGCGGCTCCAGCATCAATACCAGTGGATAGCGCTTGTTGCCCCTGAGCTTCTGCTCAAGGACGTAGCGGGCCACTCGGTAACTCTGAATCAGCGGAATTCCCATGAATTGGCTCCTGAACCGTTTGGTTGTCTTCGCCTGCCGGAACCGGTCATTCTAGCCGCCCTGGCGGCCGGTCTCCAGAATCGTCCGCATGAAGTTGTTGCGGATGTGCGTCCATTCCATCTTGAACCATGGCGTGAAATGCTCCGGAAACCGCTGCAGCTCCTCGTCCAGCGCGTCCACGCCGATGAATCGCCACTCCGAAATTTCGCTCACATTCACGTCCAGCGGACCATCGTAGCGGCCGTAATAAACCCAGCAATACTCGTGCTCCGCGCCTACGGCGCCATACTGGGCGTGATATTTGAACTTGTAAAGGAACGTCAGCGGACATTCGAAGCCCAGTTCCTGCTCCAGTCGCCGTAGCACCGCCTCATCCATGGTCTCGCCGCGCCGAGGATGCGAGCAGCAGGTGTTGGACCAGTAATTCGGCCACAGCGGCTTGCCCGGCGCACGCCTCTGCAACAGCAGCTCATCGTTGTCATTGAACACAAAAATGGAGAACGCCCTGTGCAGAATGCCGTTGCCGACATGGCACTCGCTCTTGGACTTCGCACCGATCTCCCGATCCAGTTCGTCAACGAGAATCAGTTCCTCGCTGGCGTTGGATACCACTTCCTCACGAGCCATTCAGGGTTGCTCCCAACATCACGGGCATGGCCTGGAAGCCTGCCGCACGTATCGCATCGACCACCGCTGCGGTGTCCCCGTCACAGACGGCAATGATGGAACCGCCACCACCGCCTCCGGTGAGTTTCGCGCCCAGCGCACCGGCCTCACGCGCGATCGCAACCAGCTGTTCGAGTTCCGGCGTCGAAACCTGCAAGGCGTTCAGCATGCCATGGCACACATTCATCAATTCTCCGAGTGCCGCGAGATCGCCATCCTGGACGGCGCTGACGCCTCGCAGCACGAGTGCGTCTATCTGATCGAAGATGCGCTCGTAAAGTTTCCGGTCCTGCTGCCAGGCCTCGCGCACGCGGCCCACTGTCCTGGCCGTGAGGCCTTCCAGGCCGGTCATGCCGATGACGGCCGGAATGGGCCGGCTGATGTTCAGCTGCTCCATCAGCGGCGGATCGCCGGCACGGAACACCACCGCCCTGCCATAGCAGGCCAGCGTGTTGTCGAGGCCGCTGGGACTGCCGTGCGCGATCTTCTCGGACTCGAAGGCCAGCCGATTGACCTCGTCATCGGCGAGCCCCAGGCGGAAGTGCCTGTCCAGCGCGCGGACGATCGCAACCGCCATCGCAGCAGAGCCTCCCAAGCCCATGCTGCGCGGGATCTCCGGGAACACCTCGATGCGCATGCCGCGGCCGCTCAGGCCGAGCTTGTCCAGCATCACACCGGCCGGCCGCTCGAAGGAGCGCCTGTCCGCCGGATTACGGGCAAGCTGATACTCCACGCCCCAGCGCGGAATCAGCAGGTGTATGCCCTCGTCACAGTCCTCGACCAGCGCCCTGATGGCCAGCGGAATCGGCGCGGCGATGGCATGCCGGCCGTAGACCACCGAATGCTCGCCCAGCAGTACGACCTTGCCCCAGCCGACGCCCATATGCGCCTCTTCGGTGCGTTGTCGGCGGCTCGATGAGGCGCTGCGGCGATCCTGCTCGTCCTTGATTTCGGCGATCAGTTCCTGCGCCTTCCACACCTTGATCACGCCGCTCTGGATCAGCCTGTCCAGCACTTCATCGAATATTTCCTTCGATGCACCCGCGGCGGTCACCACGCTGCGCGCGTGCAGCGTCATATGCCCTTTCTGTATGCCTTCCGTGGCCAGCGCACGGATCGCGGCGAAATTCTGAGCCAGGCCAACCGCACCCATCACTTCCGCCAGTTCCCGTGCCGAGTTGACATCGAGCAGCCGCAGATTCACGGCGACGGTGGGATTGGATTCCAGCGGCGCACCGACGATACCCACCTTGATGGGCACTTCGATGCTGCCGCACAGATTGCCTTCATCGTCGGCGGTCCAGCTGGTGAGCGATGTGTAGCGGCCGCTGCGTGCCGCATAGGCATGGGCACCGGCCTCGATCGCGCGCCAGTCGTTGCCGGTTGCGATCGCTACCGGGTCGATGCCGTTCATGATGCCTTTATTGTGCGTGGCCGCCCGATACGGATCGACAACGGCGAACTCCGCGGCGACAACGATGGCATCACGCGCCTGCTCACCTGAATAGCCGCGCCCCACCAGTCGCGACACCGGAATCGTGCAGCTGGCGCGAACCACGGCCCGATCCGTCAGGTTGGACAGTATCCTGAGAAACACCTCGCCGCCGGAGATCGACTCGATCAGCGGCGCCACACCCTCACACATGCCGTTGACCAGATTGGCGCCCATGGCATCACGGGTATCCACCAGCAGGTGCACCACCAGCATCGGCTTGCCGCTCGACGGCAGCGGATGTACGAACAGCTCCAGATCACGCGCACCGCCGCCCCGCGCCACCATGTTGGGATGGAAACTGTTGGCGAGATTGATGATGTCCTGTTTGCGATCGCGAATGGCCCGCTTGGCCTTCTCGATATCGCCGAGGTTCACGATCTGGATCTGACCGATCAGAATGGGGTCGGTGGATTCGGCACGGAAACCGCCACAGGACCGCACCAGCTTGCAGGCCGAGCTCACCGCGGCGACCACCGACGGTTCCTCGACGACCATGGGCACCATGTACTGCTTGCCGTTGACGACCAGGTTCATCCCCAGGCCCAGCGGCATGCCCATCACGCCAACGACGTTCTCGATCATCTTGTCGGCGGCCGCCAGATCCAGCGTATGGCGGCCACTGGCTAGGGAACGGAAATCGCTCTGATTCAACAGTCCGCGTTCGTGCACGGCCCGCAGGCGTTCCTCAACGCTGAGCTTGTAAAACTCGGGAATTCTCATTCGATCAGAACTCACGCGGCCCGCTCCTCGACGCTCAAACCCTGTCCGTCAATACGAAAATCGATCACCTGGTAGCCCTCAGCCGCCACCGCGTCACAGAAAGCGCGCAGCGCCCGGGCATCTGTGGAGAACGCCAGCCCCAAATCACCGCCACCCGCGCCGCTGGTCTTGTAGACAACCCCGAAACGCGACGCCCTGGCGCCGATGGCACGATGCTCGGCCGTGACGATGTCGACGCCTATCCTGTCCCCGAGCGCCGCCAGACTGAGTCCGTACTCTCGAACAGCGGCCAGGAAGCCGTGATCGTCACACTCCCGTGCGGCGGCGCATCCCGCCTCCGCGATTTCACCCCACTGCCGGTGCTGCTCCGCGGCCAGCGCGGGTTTTTCAGCCTGCCATTGCCGAAATCTGCCCACCAGCCCCGGTGTTGAAGCCGAGCTCCCGGCAAAAATACCCGCGAATCCTACACTGTTCGGCAGCCGGACTGAACCAACATGGGGCACGCCCTGTGCATCCAGCCGGTATTCGCACAAACCGCCCGTGACGCTTGCCGCCACGTCCACGCCACTGCCGCTGCCACCCTGAAAGCGGCGGTGCAGGGCGATGAGTTCCGCCAGCGAAGGGCGCGCTGCATCCGCGTCGTCACGACGCATCCACGTGCGGAATGCCGCGGCCCACGCGCACAATGCGGCGGCACTGGAACCCAGACCAAGCTTGCGGCCCTGGTCGAAAAAGGCACTGCTGTCCAGCACGGCGGAGAAAGGCCGCGTCTGAGCGGCACTGCCCAGCAGATCGACCAGCGCAACACCGAAGCGGCCCGCGGCGTCCGTGGCATAGCGCACTTCGTCGGGCATGCGCGTGCGCAGCACCGGTGCGGCGTCAGAGGTGGTGATGGTGGCCACACAGCGCCTGTCGACCGCCGCGACAAGCGCCGGTACGCCGTCGAGCACTGCGTATTCACCGAGCACGACGGCCTTGCCCGGCGCGCTGGCAACGATGGTTGTGCGCGCCGATTCGCGATCCCGGCTCACTCTATGCCTGGCCCCAGACCGGAAACCGTGGTGGACAGTACGCCGGGCAGCGTGCGCAACGCCGCTTCGACCTGCACGCAGGCAGCCGGCTCGCACACGGCTTTCAGCTGCGGGCCGGCGTCGATGGTGAAAAACACCGGCACGCCCGAGGCGCGCAGGTCGCGCACCAGGTTCATGCACTCCAGCGTCGCCGCATTCCAGTACAGCAGCGGTGGATTGGCGGCCATCGCCGCGGCATGCATTTTCAGGCAGCTGTGTTCGGAGACGTCGGCCAGCCGCTCGAAGTCACGGGCCGCGAGCGCGTGGCGCGCAACCGCCAGATCCGCGGGACTGGTCGAGACCCAGGCCGGGTAGTAGGCGGAGGATTCGGCGGAACGGTTCATACCGCTGCCTGAGCCGACCTGCTTTTCGCCCAGTGCAGTCAGCGCGATGACGACATTCAGCGGCCAGTACTCCGGCCCGTACATCGGCTCGGCGAAGCTGTCCATGCCATCGGCGGCCGTGCCGGCGTGCATTTCGACGAATCCGCCGAAAATCGAACGTGCCGCTGAACCCGAGCCGCGACGCGCGAGAATGCTCAGCGCACGCGCATCCAGATTCAGGCCGAGCGCACGTGACGCCGCGGCCGCCAGCGCGGCGAAACCCGACGCCGACGAGGCAAGGCCGGCGCCGGTCGGAAAATTGTTGCTGCTCACCACCCGCGCGCGCAGCTTCACGCCGGCCATCTCACGCAGCAGATCGAGAAAGGCGCTCACCCGTCGCACCTGTTCGGGCCTGATCTTGCCGTCCAGCTGCAGCTCGTCGGCCGCCAGTGCCGCATCGAATCGCACGTCGGTATCGGACCACAGTGCGTCGAGCGTGATGGAAATGGACCCGACCGCAGGTGTGTTCAACCCGCGGTTCGCCTTGCCCCAGTATTTCACCAGCGCAATGTTCGCGCGGGCACGTGCACTAGCCTGCATTCGGTACGTATCCGTTGTCCCTGAACCATGCGATCGCCTCGGCGATCGCCTCCTCCGGCGGCCGCCAGCGGTAACCAAGCTGCTGTTCGGCCTTGCGGCAGGAAAAATACATCAGCCTGGCCGCCATGCGCAGGCCGTCCCGCGTGACCTGCGGCTCACGACCGGTGAACGCCGCCAGCGCTTCGGCCACCAGCGCAATCGGGTAGATCGGCCAGCGCGGCAGCCTGATCACCGGCGGGCGGCGCCCGACCAGGCCCGCCACCACGCCAAGGATGTCCCGCAGGCTGAAGTCGCGCCCGCCGAGGATATAGCGTTCCCCCGGCACACCGCGCTCCATCGCCAGCAGGTGCCCGACGGCGACATCATCCACATGCACCAGGTTGAGACCGGTATCGACGTAGGCGGGCATGCGTCCACAGGCGGCATCGAGAATGATGCGACCTGTGGGCGTGGGCTTCACGTCGCCCGGACCGATCGGCGTGGAGGGGTTGACGGTCACCACGGGAAAGCCGGTCTCGGCGGCACGCCGCCGCACGGCCTGCTCGGCAAGGAACTTGGAACGCTTGTAGTGGCCGATCATCCTGTCCACATGCACCGGCGTGTCCTCGTCGGCCGGCGTGCCGTCGCTGTTCAGCCCGAGCACCGCCACGCTGGAGGTGTACACCATACGCTGCAGCCCGTGGCGGGCGGCGGCTTCCAGCACATTCAGCGAGCCATCGACGTTGGCCCGATACATCGGGCCAGGGTCACGCACCCAGAGCCGGTAGTCAGCGGCCACATGGTACACCTGCGCGCAGCCGTCCAGCGCCGCCACCAGCGACTGCGCATCCGTCAGATCGGCCTGCGCCACCTGTGTGTCGAGGCCCTGAAGGTTGCGCATATCGCTGCCACCACGGACCAGCGCGCGCACGGCCCGCCCTTGCGCCAGCAGCGCGCGCACCACGGCAGAGCCCACGAAGCCGTTGGCGCCGGTGACCGCCGCGATACTCACGATGTCCCTGCCCTACTGTGTCTGCACCTCAACATCCCGTCCTCGACTGTCCGATTCATGGTTCCGCTAAGCCTGCCGCGGCACCGGCGTACCTGCCCGGTCGCGCAGTCGCAACAAGGCGGGCAGCAGCACCAGCGTCGCCAACAGCGACACCACGAGGCCAAGGGTCAGCAGTTTACCCATGCTGGACATGCCCACGTGAGTGGCGAAAGCGAGATTGCCGAAGCTCGCGATGGTCGTAAGACCACTCGCGTACACCGCTCTGGCCGTGCTGGTGGCATGCAGAAGACCGTCCCGGGGTGGCGCCGCGCGCATACGGTGCACGACATGAATGCTGCTGTCGACACCCACGCCCATCAGCAGTGGCAGCGCGATCAGGTTCGCGAAGTTGAACGGTATGTCGAACAGCACCGTAAGGCCCGCCGTGGCCGTGGCCGCAAACACAATGGGTATCAGTACGATCAGGCAGTCACGGACATCACGCAGGAATATCAGCAGCAGCACAAACACCATCGACAGCGCATAGACGAATGCCAGCTGGAACGAGCGGACCACCGTGGCCGACGCCTCGATATGCACGACAGGTATCCCGGTGGCCTGTGGCACCAGGGACCGCACCGCATCGACTACGCTGCGTGCCACGGTGTCATCGAGCATGTTGCCGGCGGCGACAATCTCCACCAGTTCGCGGCCAGCGGGCGTCAGCCAGCGCTCGGTCAGCACGGCGGGCAGGTCATCGCGATCGAAGGCCTGTGCCGCCAGACCCGCTTCCAGCCGCTCGAGCTGTCCGGGCAGGTTGAGCAGCAGGTCATGCTCGAGGTCGCCGAGTGCCCGGTCTGCCTGCTCAGGCGGCAGACCGTCCAGCGTCGCCATCAGTGCATCGATGTCGTCACCCAGACGCTGCGTGTCGACGTTCCCCGCATCCGCGCGCAGGGCATCGCGAAACTCGTGCAGCGATGAGCGAAATGCAACCGGATCCGGCGGCAGGCGATTCAGCGTCGCAAAACCCGGCCCCAGCATCAGCTCGAGATCCTCGAGCATGAAGAGCTTGTCGTCCTGCCGGGTCGGTACCAGCGATGCAATGGTCCGGGCCTCCCGCACGTGGTCCAGCGCCTGCAGATCCGCCGCCCACGCGCGTGCCGTGTCGCCATCAGGCGCGATCGCCACCAGCTGCAGCATGGCTGCCTGATTGCCGTCAGCCAGTTCGTCCAGGGTACGCACCGACTCGGTATCCGGATCGCGCAGATGTACCGGGTTGCTGTCGAACTGCAGCCACGGCAGTGCCGCCAGGCTCACAACAAACAACACCACGGCGATCATCAGAATTCGCCGCGGGTGCCTGGCGATCGGGCCACCCAACCGTGCACCCGACCAGCGCACAGGTTCGTGACCGCGGATCCGTCCGAGCATGACCGCGGCCAGCGCGGGCAATACGGTCAGACTCGCGAACAGACTGATGAACATGCCGGTTCCGGAAATCAGACCGAGTTCCGACACACCGAGAAACGGTGTGGGAATGAATGCGTAGAATCCCGCCGCGGTGGTGATCGCGCAGATCACCAGCGACGTCCCGGTGCTGCGCGCGGTCTCGATCAGCGCGTCATTCAGTGACGCACCCTCACCGAGCAGTTCACGCATGCGCAGACACATGTGAATGATGAAGTCGATGCCCAGACCCACGTACAGCACGGCGAAGGCGACGGACAGCAGATTCAGATGCCCAACGGCGAATGCCGCGAATGCCGCGGTACCGAGCAACCCGACGATCAGCGTGAGTACCGCGATCAGCACCATCAGCACCGAACGCAGCGCCCAGTAGAGCACCGCCGTGACGAGCAGCAGCGCGAGCAACCCGGCAAGCCCGGCACTGCGGCTGACGCTGCTCAGCTCCTCATGTTCCAGCGCCACGGCACCGGTAAGCCGTACACTCACCTCACCCGGCTCCGCGGCCGCGAGCAGAGCCGCTTCACTGCGTACCGCCGCGATCGCATCCGCCGCGGGACTGACACGAGCGAAATCATGAACGGGCTGCAACAACAGCAGCGCACGCCCGCCGTCATCGGCGTCTTCGGCGAGCAGCCGCTGCCAGGACATCGGCGCGCGCGCGCCTTCCGCGGCCGCGCGCACGCTGGTGCCAAGTTCCGCATACAGGCCATCGGCCAGCTCGAACCCGGCGTCGTCATGCGTCAGCGCCTCGGTGAGCGTTGCCACGAAACCGGCGCCATCGAAGCGCTGCTGAAGACGACCGAGCAGGGGTTGCGCCGCAGCAAGACGATCGACGAGCTGATCCAGTTCGTCCATGGACAGATACAGCAGACCATTGCGTTCGAAGAACTCGCCATGACCTGCAAGAAAAACGCTGTGAAACAGTCCGGACCGTGCCTCCAGCCGATCGGCCAGCAGCGCGGCAACCCGATCCGCCTGCTCCGGTGTTGCCGCATCCACGACCACGACAAGATTGCGATTACGAACAGGGAACGACTCGCGGTAGTCCATCACCTGCTGCCGCCACGGCAGCGATGCGGAAATCATGTCGGCCGTGTCGGTATTGATACCGAGATTGCGAGCCGCGTAATTCGCACACAGGACAGCGGCAACCAGTGCGCCCGCCACGACGAACCAGCGAAAGCGCAGTACCAGAGCAACCCAGCGCGCCAGCCCATCTGCCATCCAGTTGCTGCCGGAAGTCACGACTCAGCCTGGATTCAGTGAAGGAAGGACGCCGGCAGCGCGAACTGCCGCGGTACGAGGGTGTCTGCCAGCCGTGTCAATGTCGCCCGGGCCTGCCGGAACCGACCGCCGATCATCAGCAGGCGGCGCCAGTCACCAGGCCAGAGCAGCGACGACAGCACAGGCGCCAGACGCGTACGGCCACTGTCGTCCACCCATGCACCGATGGACTCCGGCAGTTCATCGCCAGCCTCATCAACGACAACGCGAACGACGACGAACGGCACGCCCGCGTCGGTCGCCACCCGCGCGATGGCCACCGACTCCATGTCGGCAGCGACCGCACCCGTCGCCATCGCAATGGCGGTTTTCCGCGCGGCCGAGGTAAGCACCGCATCGACCGCCACCATGTCGCGCCTGTCGGGTGCACGCTCACCACCTGGTGCCCGGGTGAGTTCACTGATGATGGCGGCGCCCCATGGCGCATCGGTTGCGAACCGTCGGCCGTCGGGCGTGCATACGGTGTGGGGAACGAGAACGTCTCCCGAGCGCAGGTCGCTGACCAGTCCGCCGGCCAGTCCCCAGCTGACGAGTCCGACCGCACCCTGTGCCAGTGCATCCAGCGCCGCACGCGCAGCGCGCGCCGCACCCTGGCCACTGGTTGCCACCGTCAGCGGCGGATGTGATGTACCCAGCATCGCGGCCTGCAGCGGCCGGGTCTCGGATGTCAGCGCTGCCAGTAATGCCACCGGAGCAGCGGGCAGGTGTCGTTGCGGTTCTCCGGCGTCCAGAGGCCGCGTCTCAGCGGACATCCAGCCGCCCCGGACCCGAATCAGCCACCCCACGCGGCAGACCGGGAACGGGTTCCGCAAGCGGCAGGCCGTTCGCGGCCTGATCAAAAATCATGCGCAGGGCTCGGTTGCTCATGAGCGTGAGATTGGTGGTGACCACCGTTGCTTTCACAGTGCGGCGCGACACCTTGACTTCGGCCCCGGACTGGAACGTGGGATTGCGGTGTATCTTGCGCAGGGTCAGCACGGCCAGACCGATGGCCCACAGACAGAAGCGTCTTATGCCGACTTCACGTTTGGGGATCATGCAGGTGTAACGCAACGCGTTGCGCAGATGGCCATGTGCAACGGCCAGCAGCTGATCGAGCCCGTGACGAAACGCTTCGGTCTCGTAGAGCTCCTCAAGGCGATCCAGTCGGAAGGCGGGATCGCCGTGTGGTCCCTGGGTGAACACCGACAGAGGTAGCCAGCAGGCGTTCGCCGGGCGATCATCCCAGATGTCCTTGAGTATGTTCGTCATCTGCAGCCCCTGACCGAATGACACGGCCAGCCGCATCATTTCGTCACGATAAGGCCGCAGCTCTTCGATGTGCTGGCAGAACAGGTCGGTGAGCATCTCACCGACGACACCGGCAACGTAGTAACAGTAGGCGGCCAGTTCGTCGAGGTCGGCCAGTCCGCTGAGACTGCTGTTGCGCTGAAACGCCGGCATGCCAGTGCACATGATGCGCACGCAGCGCGTCAATGCCTCGCGTTCCGCGGGCATGAAGCCGTGGGTGATGCGGATGACGGTTGCCGTATTGGCCACCAGATCACGTTCGTCCGGCAGCACGCGTTCGGACAGCAGGGGCAGCAACGCGTCGGCAAACGGCTGTGCCGGTTCCGTGCCTTCCACGACTGCGACGAAGCGGCGATGGAATTCGGATTTCTGGGTGTTATCCAGACCAACGTCGTCCTCTATCGTGTCGGCAACCCGGCACAACAGATAGGCGTTGGTAACCACTTCCGCCAGTCGCTCCGGCAACACCGGGATCGTCAACGCGAATGTGCGCGATACGCCCGGAAGAATGCTGGACTGATACTGCAGATCTGTCGGATTGGTTGCTGTCGATCGGCTGGGTTCGGGGTTCACGAATGCTCGCGCCGTGCATGCCGTTTCAATGATACGATGACCGGCTATGATAACACGCCCCACACAGGAAGCCTTCTCCGACTCGCTGACCGCGTTTCGCGAACGCGTGGATGCGAAACTTGCGACAATCATTGCGGCCGACCGCAGCGCACCCGAGCGTCTGCGCGAAGCCATGGCGTACTCGGTACTGGGCAGTGGCAAACGCATACGCCCACTGCTTGCGTATGCATCCGGACAGATGTGCGGACTCGCACCTGAACAGGTGGATGCGATCGCGGCGGCCGTGGAACTGGTGCATGCCTACTCGCTGGTGCACGACGACCTTCCCGCCATGGACGACGACGACCTGCGGCGCGGGCGACCCACCACGCATCGTGCATTCGACGAAGCGACGGCAATTCTGGCGGGCGATGCATTGCAGGCGCTGGCGTTCGAACTGCTTTGCGGCGACCCGGCGCTGGGCGTGGCGCCGGACAGACAGATCCGCGTCATCAACTGCCTGGCACAGGCCGCCGGCCCGTCCGGCATGGTCGGCGGGCAGATGCTGGATCTGGCTGCGGAAGGGCGCGGCGTCGATGAGGCGGCACTGGAAGACATACACCGCCGCAAGACCGGAGAACTGATTCGCGCCGCAATCATGATGCCGGCGGAGCTCGCGGCGCTGTCGGCTGATGAGCATGCCCGGCTGGATCACTTCGCCACCGACATCGGACTGGTTTTCCAGATCAGGGATGACCTTCTGGAGATCGAAGCCGACACCCGGACGCTCGGCAAGAACGCCGGATCTGACGCAACCAATGACAAGTCCACCTACCCGTCCCTGCTCGGGCCGGATGTCGCGCGTCAGCGTGCCGATGATGTCTACCACGCGGCGCTGAACTCACTTGAGCATTTCGGCAGTCGGGCCAACGGGCTGCGCCAGCTGTCGGCGTTCATTCTGAAACGGTCCTATTGACGGACCCGTTCCAAGCCGGCGCGCCAATGCCTGCCGACGAGCGGCTCGTCAGTAGGTAAGCAGACTGACCAGCGGACACTCCGACAGCTGATCGCGGCCGTTCAGGAATGCCAGTTCAATCAGCACCGTGCAACCGGCCACCGTGCCCGCCTGCTGCTGCACCAGACGCACGACAGCCGCCACTGTGCCGCCCGTGGCAAGCAGATCATCCACGATCAGATAGCGGCGACCGGCTTCTATGGCGTCGGCATGCACTTCCAGATGATCGTGACCGTACTCCAGTTCATAGCGCATGCTGATGGCCGCGCGCGGCAGTTTGCCGCGCTTGCGCACCAGCTGCATGGGCCAGCCGGTGGCGTGCGACAGTGCCGCACCGAATATGAAGCCGCGCGACTCGATCGCCAGGATCACATCCGGAGTCAACGGCTGGGATGCCGCCGCCATCCGCTCCACGGCGGAGCGAAAGCCGACAGGGTCGGCCACCAGCGGTGTGATGTCCTTGAAGACGATGCCCGGCTTGGGAAAATCCGGCACATCCCGGATCAGGGATCTGATTCTATCCAGCGTCATGACAGCCTGAAGTCAACCGGCGAAGCGCGCGCGGCGCGGGCGGGCATGATGGCTCGCAATCATGGTCCGGGCAAGCACCCCGCGTGGTCCGGGCAAGCACCCCGCGCCGCATCAATTGCCGGCCGGGGCAAACCTGCGCGACAATGCGCGCCGTCTGAAGCCAGCAACGGATTCCCCATGAGCCTGTCCGAGTACTGCGTCGCCGGCGCGGTTCGCGCCCTGAATGGCGGCAGCCGCGTGCTGGGTGACTATCGTCATCGCGTACCCGATCTCAGTGGTGAATCGCTGCTGGCTGCCGCACGCCGCAGAGCGGAACTGGAGAACTTCGGCACATGGCCCATCGAGGCGCCGCTGCAGCGCCTGCTGGATTCGTATCATCGCGAGGCGCATCTGACACTGCTCGGGCGCATCACCGTACGTGAGATGATTGTCAGTCTGCTCGAAAACCTTCTGCACATGGAAGCCGAGCGCGCCGCCAGCCCCGGATTGGCCGACGCATCGATCGAAGCGCCGGTTTTCATTGTCGGTCTGCCGCGCACGGGCACCACCCTGCTGCACAACGTGATCACGGAAGATCCGGAGAATCGGGTGCCGTTGACCTGGGAGGTGATGTATCCGGCCGGTCACGGCGGCGACCCGCGGGCAATCGAACGCGCGCGCCGGCGTACCGCGAAGCGTCTTGGCTGGGCGAACCTGCTGGCGCCGGAGTTCAAGCGCATCCATCCGATGGCGCCGGACTTTCCGCAGGAATGCATCGCCATCACGGCGGGTGTGTTCATGAGCATACAGTTTCACACGACGCACAACGTGGCGTCGTACCAGGACTGGTTCGAGCAGGACTCGCAGCGTCTGGCGATGGACTTTCACAAACGCGTGCTCCAGCACCTGCAGCACAACCGCCGCGGTGAACGCTGGGTGCTGAAAGCACCGGGCCATCTGTTCGGACTCGGCGCCCTGCTGGAACGCTATCCGGATGCACGCGTGATTCATACGCACCGCGATCCGCTGCGCGTGATGGCATCCATGGCCAGTCATGCCACGGTACTGCGGCGCGCATTCAGTGATCGCGCGGACCCGGTTGCGATCGCACGCGACTGGGCCGATCGCTGGGCCAACGCCCTGGATGGATTTCTTGCGGTTCGCGATCGGGTACCGACCGGGCACTTTCTCGACATCGGCTATGAATCCATTGAGCGCCAGCCGGTGGAGACCGTGGAACGCATCTATGACTTTCTCGGCTGGCAGCTCTCCGCCCAGGCACGCGGTCGAATGGAAGCCTTCCTGGCGGCCAATCCCAAGAACAAGCATGGCGTGCACCGCTACTCACTGGAACAGTATGGTCTGAACCCTGCCGCCGAAGCGGAGCGCTTCGCGAGCTATTGCGAACGCTTCGACATTCCGGTCAAGGCCTGAAACGTCACACGCGGCAGAGCGTCGGAAAGCACGGCAACCTGCCTCACCGGCTCGCTGGCTCGCTGCCTCACCAGCTGGCTGGCTCACCAGCCACAGGATCGTGTCGCGTTCTCCTGCTGCAGGCGGTCCATCAGTGGCTCGAAGTAGGCGATGATCGACGAACCGTCCATCGCGCGCACACCGGTGAAGGCCTGCAGTGCATCCGGCCAGGGTTGCGAACGTCCGATCTCGAGCATGGCCTGCAGTCGCCGGCCGACTTCCCGATTACCGTAGATGGAGCACCGATGCAGCGGGCCATCCCAACCGGCCATCGCACAGGCCGCCTCGTGCAGTTGGAACTGCATGATGAACGCGAGGAAATAGCGCAGATAGGGCACCCCTGCCGGAATATGATACTTCGCACCGGGATCAAAGGCCGCCGCATCGCGGTTCACCGGCGGATGTACCCCCTGGTAGCGGGCACGCAGCGCCCACCATGCGTCGTTGTACTGATCGGGAGACACGTCACCGCGAAAGACATCCCACCGCCATTGGTCCACCAGCAGAGCAAACGGCAGGAACGCGATCTTGTCCAACGCCTGCTCCAGCAACAACCCCAGATCCGCTTCCGGCTCCGGCACGTCGTCGAGAAGGCCGATTTCGCGCATGTATTCGGGCGTCACTGAAAGCGCGATGAAATCACCAATCGCCTCATGGAAACCGTCGTGCGCCCCTTCGCGGAACAGAAACGACTGATCCTGGTAGGCACGGTAGTAGAAGTTGTGTCCCAGCTCGTGGTGCACCATCTGGAAGTCGTACGCATTGACCGACATACACATGTGAATACGCAGATCGTCGTCGGTGATGAACCAGGCGGACGGATGGCAGACCACGTTGCGGCCTGCCGGTTCGGTAAACATCGAACGCTCCCAGAAACTCGCCGGCATTGGCTCGAACCCCAGGGAGACAAAAAACGCCTCGGCCGTTTCAGCCATACGCACGGGCGTGAAATCCAGCTCCTGCAACAGCTCGGTCATGCCCAGCTCGCCTCGCGCACCTTCCAGCGCAACGATGTCGTAGATGTTCAGCCACTGCTGCGCCCACATGTTGCCAAGCAGGTCGGCGCGGATCGGTCCGTCGCGCGGCTGAATCTGTTCGCCATAGTAGTCGCTGAGCCGATCGCGGACATGACAGTGCAGTTCCTGATACAGCGGTTCGACCTGGGCCCACAGCCGCTGCACCTCCTGCTGCATGTCGTCGGCCGACATCTCATAGCCGGCCAGCCACAGATCGGCGACATCCGAAAATCCCAGATCGCGCGCTCCTTCATTGGCCAGCGCGACGAGATCCGCATACGGTGCTGCCATGGGTTCGGACACCGAGTGCCACGCCGCCCACGCCTCGGCCAGCTCAACCGGATCGCGCGAACGATCCAGAACCGCTTCCAGTTCACCCAGCCCAGCGGTTGTTCCGCGGTAGTCCACCTGCCCGGTAGCGTAGCGGGTCTCCAGCCATGAACGCAGGCCGGCCAGCTCGGCGGCCGCGTCGGGCCGCGTTGGCGCCGGCAGTGAGACCATCATGCGCAGCAGATGCAGTTTGCGCTGCAGCTCTTCGGGCAGATCCAGATGATCGAAACGTGACGCCTCCGCCGCCAGCCGGGCGAGAAGCGCTGATATCCGCGCAGCGGCATTGGCGGCAAGCCAGTTCGTGTCATCGTTGATGTCGCTGGAACGAATCCAGCTGATGCGTGTGGCGTACTCCCACTGCTCGGCAAGCTCCGCCTCGGCGGCTGCGATGAAAGACCTGACGTCGGCGACCGTGGGCACACCGCCGGCTGTCCGTGCGCCGGCATGGCTGCCGCCCGTCGAATCGCTCTCACAGCCGGAAAGCATCGACATCGCGAGCAGCAGTGTCGCGGTGAGAAGGAAACGTTGTACTGACTGCATTCAAAAACTCCGCTTGTCGCGCGCCAGCTGGCATGACGCACGAGATCGCACAACCATACCGCCCACCGACCTACACGCAAAGCGCCGGTGACGGAATCTGTGACTCAATCAGCGCCCGATTGCGTCGCGGCGCGGTGATGACGTGCCGAGCGGCCTCCGTTACCATTGCGCTCGCATCGGAGCCGCCGCCGGAGCTGCCTGGCATACCTCTGCGGCGTATCCGCCCAGCCTCCCACAGACTGCGCACGGGTCACCAATCGTTGAACGCCGCGAATCAGAATGCAGTGGCCGGCCGCACGCCACGCGCACCCAGGGTGCTGTTCGTTACCGGCTGGGGAGACCGCCCGGAGGTTGCCACCGCGATCGGACTGGCGCGCCGGGGCTGCGACATTCGTGTCTGCCTGATGCCGGGCGGATCAAACGAGGACAAGTTCGCTCAGGCGGGCCTGGACGTGATCTCCATACCGATGCACAGGCGTATCGATCCCGCGTCGATCCGCATGCTGCGCGAGGAACTGCGGCGCGGGCGTTACGACATTCTTCATCTGCTGCACAATCGCGCGATTTCCAATGGCCTGATCGCGGCGCGCGGCTTTCCCGACCTGAAAGTGATTGCCTATCGCGGCATCGTCGGCAACCTCAGCTACCTCGATCCCACATCGTGGCTGCGTCATCTGAATCCACGCGTCGACCGCATCATCTGTGTCGCGGACGCCGTACGCGACAGCATGCTGAAGGTCGGTTTTTTCGGCCTGAAGCTGCGTCCGGAGCGTGTTGTCACCATACACAAGGGCCATGACCTTGCCTGGTACGATGCCGCTCCGGTGGACCTTGCGCAGTTCGGCATTCCGGCCGACGCGTTCGTGATCGGCTGCATCGCCAACTGGCGCCCGCGCAAGGGCCTTGAGATCCTGCTCGAGGCATTCGCGAGCCTGCCGCCGGACATGCCTGTCTACCTGCTGCTGGCCGGCCACATGAAGAGCCGCCGTCTGGCGGCACGCGTCGCGCGCCATGTCTACGCCGCTCGCATCAGGAATCTGGGTTATCGCGACGATGCACCCGGCCTGATAGCCGCCTGTGACGTATCCGTTCTGCCGACCATCAAAAGGGAAGGGCTGCCGAAAACAGTGATCGAAGCAATGGCCTACGGTGTCACACCGGTGGTAACCGATTGCGGCGGCAGCCCGGAACTGGTCATCGACGGGCAATGCGGCCGGGTGGTCCCGCCAGGCGACGCGCCGGCTCTCGCCGATGCGCTGCTGACGCTTTACCGCGACGAGTCACTGCGCAGGCGACTGGGTCAGGCGGCACGCGAGCGCATTGCACGGGATTTCAATGTGCGGACAACGATAGACCGTACCCTGTCCATGTATCAGGAGCTGCTCGCGGAACACCGCTGACGGATGGCTCTCAGCCCCCGCGGCGACGCGCCAGCACGAAAAGCTGTTCGCTGGCCAGCAGCGCCGGGTGCGTCAACCAGCGATTCAGTTCCGTTTCACCCTGTCGCGCCACGTCGGAGTCGCGCGCGGGCCTGTCCACCGTCAGCCTGCACGACAGCCAGATCAGCGGCCACAGCAGCATGAACAACGCCGACTTGGGCTTGAAGTGCGTAAAGCGAAGTTGCTGAATGTCCAGCCCCGCGTGATGAAGCACGGTGTGCAGCAGGGGAAAGTCCGGCGGCGTGATGTGATACGCGTAGCGGCTCTCCGGTGGCAGATCCCAGCCGAAGCGGCGCCTGATCAGCTTGTGTTTGCCAGTGAGCAGGAACTGAAACCTGGAGTGCAGCCGGAAAATATTGGGTGCCGTGATCAGCACATGGCCACCAGGCCTGACGACGCGACCGATCTCCGCGATCACGTTGAAGTGGCTGTCCAGATGCTCGATCACTTCGATCAGCATGACCACATCGAAACTGGCATCGTCGAACGGCAGTCGCTGCTGGAGATTGACGCCATCGACGATCGGCATTCCGGTCAGCCACTCGCGCTGCTGGACGATGTAGTCATCGGCGCGATGGTGGGTCCCCTGCACGCGGCATCCGTGACCGGACAGCGCCGCCAGGATTTCACCTTCACCGCAGCTCAGGTCGAGTACGGACAGCCTCGGAAATCCTGGCAGCTCCTGGACGGCGCGAACAACGGATCGGGTAACGCGTGACTGCGGCATCGGCCTGCCTGACGAAAGACGTAAGCCTGTTAACCGTTTCCGGATCCGGATCCGGAAACGTCGGCCAGGCCGGCCCCGGCACGTTCCCGCGCAACGGCATGATCCGCATGTCGCTTCATGTGGCGAAAGAATGTGCCGGTGGCATTCGACCATGCAATGACCATACCCCGCCAGCCGGCCAGTATGCCCAGCTGAAGTATGTAACTGCGGAAGAACGCCCACCAGGCGCGCAACAGGATAACCGGCGCCGGATGAATCCTGCCGGCCCGCTTACGGCGCAGCTCCGAGTAGTAACTGATGCGTCGCAGAAACTCATCGACGTCGGTGACCGCGTCGTGCCAGAGCTCGCCGCGCAGCCGCACCAGTCGTGAGCCCTCCGGCAGAATCAGGTTCTCGTGCACCGGCGCATCGTTGAACCGGAAATTCTCCCGGTGATACAGCCTTGGCGGATGATCCCTGCCCCAGCCACCGCGACGCACGTCCTTGCCCAGGAAAAGATTGCGCCGATCGACCGTAAACGCGGTCATCGGATCGTCCAGCGCCAGCGTATCCATGGAGCGCACCAGTTCGGCACTCAGTTCCTCGTCGGCATGCACGGACAGCACCCAGTCGCCGCCGGCAAGGCCGGCAGCATGATTGTAGGTGGGACCAAACCCGAAAAACCCGCCAGTCTCCACGCGCACATTGGGGTGCCGGCGACATCGCTCGATGGTGTCATCGGTGGAACCGTTGTCATAGACAACGACCGCGGGAAACGCACGCAGACTTGCCAGCGCGCGATCGATCGTCGCCGCGGCATTGCGGGTGATCAGAACAGGGTGAATGTCACGAAGGCTCATGCGGGACGATGCTGCGGGTCAGTGGACAATGGGCCGCCAGACAGCGGCATCCGGTCAATTGAAGCACGCGTGTCCAAAGGTGTCCAGACGGTAACGTGGTGCCCGGTACGCATTTGGGCCGCGGCAGGTTTACCGCTATGCTTCAGACACACAGAGCGATGGTTTTTTGAAGTGTGGCGCCGCTGCACACAGGGTGGGTCGAATGGATCAGTATGCCGGGATTCGCGAACAGCTGATCGCGAAACAGGCGGAACTTGCGAATCGTCTGGAGCGCATCAAGCAGAACATTACCTCTGCGCGCAGCGCCGACTCGCAGGAACAGGCCCAGGAATTGGAGAATGCCGAGGTGGTAGACGCGCTCGGTAACGAAGCGCGCAGCGAGCTGAGCATGATTGCCCGTGCCCTCGACCAGCTGAAATCCGGCACCTACGGCACGTGCGCCGACTGTGGAGACCAGATTCCGCTGGCCAGGCTGCAGGCCCAGCCGTTCGCCAGCTGTTGCATTCGCTGCGCCACCGCGCGGGAGGCACGCGGCAGACGTTGAGCCGCATTCACGGCGCAGCAGGCGCAGCCCTGCCTGACCCTGTCGCGAGGACAACGCCGCTACACCCACTGCCCGACACTGGCTGACGGAAAGATCGTGGGGGCCGGCGAGAGGCAGTCCGGCAAGGGACTGGCCCAGGACACCTGACGGGCAGTCCCCCTGACGGACTCAACCGTGACGGTGCAGACGCCTGACTTCGCGGAAATTCAACCAGTGAGCCACGGCCAGCACCACGCTGCCGGTGATCGTGACGAGAATCTCCAGCAACTCGAGCCAGCGGTCATGCCCCCACAGTGCCGACAGTGCAAGCAGGACGATGCCTGCCGTGCCGAACGACGGAATGCGGAAGTCGCCGTGCACCCGGTAGCCCAGCGCAAAACCCGCCACACTGGTCGGTATGACGAGCCACAGCATCAGTTCATGAAAGTGTCCATTGCCGCCGATTGAGATGGCGATGACCGGCAACACCACCACGACCAGTGGTACGGTGAGGCAATGGACGATGCAAATCGCGGACAGCGCAATCGCTATGCGATCGAAATACCGGGAGATGCTCATGTCGTGCGTGCCAGATCCAGGAGCCCGTTGGCGGGACTGTTTGCCTTACCACTGCAACGGGTCGGAATGCCTGTCGCTTCAAGCCGCGCAATCCGAGATCGTGGTCTGGACACGGGCAACCGGGTAACATTTTCGCACCACCACGGGCTTATGAACAGGCGGTTCGGTGCATGGATATCAGCAACAAGGCCATTCTCATTACCGGTGCGGCCCGCGGACTGGGGGCCGCCATGGCGAAGAACCTGGCAGAAAAAGGCGCGCGGCTGGCCCTGGTGGACCTCCGGGAAGAAGCACTGGAGCCGGTTCGGGATGCCTGCCGCGCCGCTGGCGCGCAGGTTCACACCTATGCCGCGGACGTGGCGAATGAGGACCAGGTGGTCTCACTGTTCGATCGCGCTGCCGCGGATTTCGATGGCCTGCATGCGTCGATCGCCAACGCCGGCATTCTCAGGGATGCGCAGCTGATCAAGGTTCGCGACGGCGAGATCGTCGGTCGGATGACGCTCGACGAATGGCAGTCGGTCATCGCTGTGAATCTCACCGGGGTATTTCTGTGCGGCCGCGAGGCAGCGGCACAGATGGTCCGCTACGGCCTGCGCGGCTGCATCGTCAACGTGTCCAGCATCTCCCGACATGGCAACTTCGGCCAGAGCAATTATTCCGCGGCCAAAGCCGGTGTCGCGGCACTCACCCGCGTGTGGGCCAGGGAACTGGCGCGCCATGGAATACGCGTGAACGCCATTGCACCCGGTTTTGTACGCACCGAAATGGTTGCATCGATGAAGCCGGAGATTCTGGAGAAGATGAGTGCCGGGATACCGCTGCGGCGACTTGGCGAGCCCGGCGAGATCGCACACACGGTGAACTACATGCTCGAGAATGAGTATCTGAACGGCAGCATCGTCGAAGTGGACGGCGGTCAGCGGATCTGAAATGAAGACGCCGCGCACCCTTGCGGCTGCGCGGCGTCGTTCAGACTGGCCTTGAGCTCCTGTCGCGCCGGACGGCTGCCACCCCGTCCGGCGCTGTTGCGTTGATTCTGTCTGAGTGCAGTCCTCAGTCCAGGACCTATTTCTCCGGTGACTTCACGAACTCCGGATAGGCTTCCATACCGCACTCTCCGACGTCCACACCGCGGTACTCCTCTTCCTCGGATACGCGGATCTTCATGGTCGCCTTGAGGATGCCCCAGACGATCAGGCTGGCGATGAACACCCAGGCAAAGATCGCGACGATGCCGATAAGCTGCGCCATGAAGGTTGCATCCTCATTCGACAGCAGCACCGCGAACACGCCCCAGATACCGCACACGCCGTGCACGGAAATGGCGCCCACCGGATCGTCGATCTTCAGCTTGCGGTCCATCAACACGATCGAAACCACAACGATCAGACCACCGATGGCGCCGATGATGGCGGCGAGCAGCGGTGACGGCGTCAGCGGTTCAGCCGTAATCGAGACCAGACCCGCCAGTGCGCCGTTCAGCGCCATGGTCAGATCAGCCTTGCCGAACCAGGCCTTGGCCAGCAGCAGCGCGGCAACCAGACCGCCGGCAGCTGCCAGATTGGTGTTGGTGAACACCATCGCCACGGCGTTCGCCGACTCCACGTCGGACACCTTGAGCTCCGAACCGCCGTTGAAGCCGAACCACCCCATCCACAGGATGAACGTGCCCAGCGTCGCCAGCGGCAGATTCGCACCCGGAATCGCGTTGACCTGTCCTCCAGCGCCGTACTTGCCCTTGCGTGCGCCAAGCAGGATGACACCTGCCAGTGCCGCCGCTGCACCTGCCATGTGCACGATGCCCGATCCGGCGTAGTCGGAGTAGCCAAGCTCATCCAGGAAGCCTTCGCCCCAGCTCCAGAAGCCCTGCACCGGATAGATGAATCCGGTCATGATCACGGCGAACACCAGGAACGACCAGAGCTTCATGCGCTCCGCGACCGCACCGGAGATGATGGACATGGCGGTTGCCACGAACACGACCTGAAAGAAAAAGTCCGACAGGTCCGAGTAGTAGATGTCGCCACCGCTGGCCACCACATCCGCCGCCGAGTTGTCGCCCGATCCGAGCATGCCGATGCTCGGAATCACGCTCGAAAGTCCGTCACCGTACATGATCCCGTAGCCGCAGATCATGTACATCAGGCAGGCGATGGAGTACAGGCCGACATTCTTGGTCAGAATCTCGGCTGTGTTCTTCGCCCGCACCAGGCCCGCTTCGAGCATCGTAAAGCCCGCGGCCATCCACATAACCAGCGCACCAGCCACCAGGAAATAGAAGGTGTCCAGTGCGTAGGCAATTTCAATTACTTCTTCCATTGCTCTTTACTCCACCGTTACAGGGCCTGGTCGCCGTTTTCGCCAGTACGTATGCGCACCGCCTGCTCCAGCGACGAGACAAACACCTTGCCGTCGCCGATGGAGCCCGTGCCTGCCGCACCAACGATCGCGTCCACCACCTGATCGGCAAGCGAATCAGGTACGGCCACCTCGATTTTCGTCTTCGGAACAAAGTCCACGGAGTACTCCGCACCACGGTAAAGTTCCGTGTGGCCCTTCTGGCGACCGAATCCCTTGACCTCGGTTACCGTCATGCCCTGCACGCCCGCTTCGCCCAGTGCCTGACGCACATCCTCCAGCTTGAACGGCTTGATCACCGCTGTTATGAGCTTCATCGAATTTCCCTCATCGGAAAGGCCCCGCTACCGGCCCGCCTGGCATTTCGATACGCGGGGCTGTGCATTTACGGTCAAACGATCAGCGACCCCCAAGACCAATGGTCTTGCTGATGCCGAACACCAGTGCGTACTTGCTGCTGCCGTAACGCGACACCGGAATGTTGTCGCTGTACGTCATGGCAACCGACAGATCCAGACCGCCCACTTCGCGGCCATAGCCGATCTCGAAGTATTCGCCGTCGAAATCCCGGCCAAAGGCGCCAAGCGTGAAGTACGGTCCCTTCTCAGGTGCAAGCGTGATGGAGGCAAACGAGTAGTCTTCGCTCGCTCCGAATCCATCCCACTCGCCCAGCGCGACATCCAGCGAGAAGATGCCGTAGCCGATGCCCAGGTTCAGCTCCTTGTAGGTGTCATCGAAATCGTCGGTATAGAAATAGCCGGTCGCGCCGACGGACCACGAAAAGTCACCGGATTCACCGCCATAGCCGAAGTACAGGTCGGTTTCCAGGCCGTCGCCGACATCCGCGCCCCAGACACCGATGTAGAAACCGCTCTCCGGTTCATAGTCGATGCCGGCGAAGGCGGATGAGGTTTCCTGGAAAAAGCCGCGATAGATGTAGTTGCTGACCCAACCGAAGTTGGCCGACAGCTCATCGGCGGATGCAGTGGCGGGCATGGCAAGGAACCCGGCTGCAGCGATAGTCGGAACAATAGCTCTCTTCAACATGGCGCGTTTCCTCCTGCGCAATCAGTGATGCCCCTCTAGTGCACCATCTGTGCCAGATCAGGAAAGCGCTGTATTTACATCCGCTTATCGCTCATGCACGGAGAATGCGCAGACGCAATTGCACGATATCGGTGCATCCATGCACCAAAACACGGCAACCGATCAGGATTCGTGCAGGCAGGCAATCGGCGAGGCGGAGAGAGAGAGAGACGGCGGCGCGGAAGCCATCAGCCATCCTCTCAGCCATCTTCCGGGGCGACAATGAATGCGAAACCATCCATCGCATCGGTCACCCGGATCTGGCAGCTCAGGCGTGAACGTTGCGGATCGAACGAGGCGGCATTGAGCAGCATCTGCTGCTCCTCGTAGGAACGTGGCGGCACCTGATGCGTACTCTCAGGAGCCACCAGAATATGGCAGGTGGCACACGAACACATGCCGCCACAAATGGCTTCGACGCCGGCATCCATGTCGCGGATGTTCTCCATCACGGATACGCCGGGGCTGGCGTCCACTTCCACAAGCTGACCGTTGCGGTCTGTCATGAACAGCCTGACCATGCCTGTCGGACTCCGGACGCGGAAACGAGGGAGGCGGACTATAGCAGACAGCCCCGACACCTGAGTCCGACAGGCTGCCATGCCCAGGCGCTGGCCGGCGGATCGTTCTGCGGCCGGACGAGGCGTGGGCGTGGGCGTGGGCGTGGGCGTGGGCGTGGGCGTGGGCGTCGGCAGCGCCAGCGGCGTCGCCAGCGGCATCAGCGTCGGCGTCGGCCCGAATCAGCTGTTGTTGTAGGGGTCGAAGCCGCCCGAGCCTTTGCTCCCGGCCTTGTCCTCGGCCAGGGACAGCCCGCTGGAAGGCGCGCGGTCGCGCTCGTCACGGGTCTTCCCCCGGTCCGGACCGGAGCCCGCTACGGGCGGTTTGCGGCGAAGGGTGGAACCGCCCCGCTCCCAGATCTTGCCCGGAACGGGCACGCGCTGGGTGGGTTCGAGCGACAGCTCTTCATTCTCCAGCTGCCGGAGCAGACGCGAGGTGGATTCCAGGTCCGCCGAGCTGCGCCAGCGCCAGACACTGTCGCCGCGGAAGTCGGACTCGGCCTGGCCGGCCGGATTCTGACCACGACGCAGCACCTGGTCCTCGCCATCCGCAGGCCCCGCACCATCCCTGTCTGTCCTGTCACGCTGATTGCTGTCGTTCGTCATACCTGACGCCCGGTCGTTGAATTAGACTGGTATTAAGTTATACGGTCGCAACCGCCGTTGCCACGAGACGGGTCACAGTCTATGTTTAACATAACCATCCACCGGTCATCCGCGACCGCCACCGACCGCATGCAATGACCTCATGGCGGCCTCAGCAGCCGGGCGATGCCAGTACGGTACCGATTGCCGGCTGCGCCACGCTGGTCGTGATGCTCAAGGCGCCACACCGGGCGAAATCGCGGCTGCTGGCGCAGATGGGATCGGATGCCGCCATCGCCGCACACCACATGGCGGCCTGCGCACTGGAGGACGCCCGCGAGTGGAGCGGAGCTGTCTGTCTGGCCTCCGCGGCGTCGGAAGATCTGAAGTGGGCGCAGGCACACCGCCTGCCCGCCTGGACAATGCTGACGCAGTCGGCTGGCAGTCTCGGCACGCGCATCAATCATATAGACCGCGAACTACGCCGCAGGGGCCACGGGCGTCAGCTGTTCATCGGTACGGACTGTCCGCAGCTCGATCGTGGCTATCTCGCCGACGCGAACACCGCGCTGGACAGCAGCGATGCCGTGCTTGGCGCAGCGCGCGACGGTGGCGTGGTGCTGATGGCAACGCGCCGGCCCTGGCCGGATCTGGCTGAACTGCCCTGGAGCACGCCTGCGCTCGGTGCGGCATTGGCTGCGCTGTTAAACGACAATGGCTGGACCGTTGCCTGGCTGGATGAGCGTATCGACGTGGACGACGAATGGTCACTGCTGCAGATGCGTGAGGCGCTGAGCGTGGACCCGCGTCCCGCACGGCGTCGGCTGCATGCATGGCTGGCCTCGTTCGTGCAGGCGGCGTCATGAGCGGCGGCTATCGCGGATCCGGCTATCGTGCACTGCTGCTGTTGCTCGCACTTGCAGCCCTGGCGTTGCTGGCATGGTGGCTGCCGCTGGCCTCGTGGCTCACTACGGGAGCGCAATGGATCCAGGGACATGGGGTACTTGCATGGGCGGTCTTCGTGCTTGCCTATATCACCGCAACGATTCTGGTGGTGCCGGGCACGATACTGACCCTGGCGGCCGGACTGCTGTTCGGGCTGCCGCTGGGCGTGGCGCTGGTATCGGCCGGCTCGGTCACCGGCGCGGCCTGCGCGTTTCTGATCGGGCGATTCCTGGCGCGGGACTGGATCGCAAGGCGCATCGCCACACGGTCTGGCTTTCAGGCCCTTGACACCGCCACCCGCCATCAGGGGTTCGTGATCGTGCTGCTCGCGCGCCTTTCACCACTGTTCCCTTTCAACCTGCTGAACTACGGCCTGGGCCTGACGAGCGTACGCTTTCGCGACTACTTTCTTGCATCATGGATAGGCATGCTGCCGGCCACCGTCGTCTATGTGTACATCGGGTCGCTGGCCGCGAACATCACGGAACTGACCAGTGGCGATGTGGAAGGGGGTGGCGCCACGCAGGCACTGCTGGTCGCGGGTCTGGCGGCGACAATCATCCTCACCATCGTGATTACGCGTAAGGCCACGCGCACGCTGCGGGAACGCCTGCAGCAGGCGGGGGCCGATGACATGACATCCGCTGTGCCGGAACAGGAATCTGAATGAACGCCACAAGCGGTCCGCCGGGCTATCCCGGCGCTGAACATGATCACGAGTGGCGACGCCTGGTGTTTCCCGACGACTATCGGAACCCCGCGCCGAAAGCACGCTATCACCTGGTTGTCATCGGCGCCGGTCCGGCAGGGCTGGTCGCCGCGATGGGAGCCGCGGGCCTGGGTGCCCGGGTCGCGCTGGTTGAAAGCACGGCGATGGGAGGCGACTGCCTGAATGTCGGCTGCGTGCCATCGAAATCGCTGCTGGCCATTGCGCGCCACGGCAGCGCAGGTTTCGATGACGCCTTTCAATGGCTGCGCCAGGTGCGCGCCAGAATCGCCGCGCACGATTCGGTTGAGCGATTCAGCACTGCCGGCATCGACGTCTTTCTCGGATCCGCGCGATTCACCGATCGCGATACGGTCGGGGTCGGCAGCATCGCACTGAATGCACGTCGATTCGTGATTGCCACCGGCGCGCACGCCGCTCTGCCGGCGATTCCGGGTCTCGCGGAGTCCGCGCCGCACACCAATGAAACGCTGTTCGATCTCACGCAGGCCCCGCGTTCACTGGCCATACTGGGCGCAGGCGCGGTCGGGTGCGAACTCGCACAGGCATTCGCAAGGCTTGGTGTCACCGTGGACCTGATCGAAGCAGCCGAGCGTGTGTTGCCCGCCTCACCGGCCGAGGCCAGCGATCGCGTCGCCGCCAGCCTGCGTCGCGATGGCGTGAAACTGCATACCGGTGTTGCGGTCCGGTCCGTCGAACGCGGCACGAGCGGCTTCGCCATCCACACCGATGCAGGAACGCTGGCCAGCGATGAGCTGCTGGTCGCCGCCGGGCGGCGGGCGAATACGGCGCAGCTCAATCTGGCGGCCGCCGCTGTCCAGACCGATCAGCAGGGCCGGGTGACGGTCGACCGCCACCTGCGCACCTCCGCACGCCACATCTTCGCGGCTGGCGACGTATGCACGGCAGCGCAGTACACGCATCATGCGGATGCGCAGGCACGCATCGTCGTGCAGAACGCACTGTTCGCACCCACCGCACGCGCCGATCGGCTGATCATTCCACGCTGCATCTACACCGATCCGGAAGTGGCTGAGATCGGACGCGGCGCGTCTGCCCTGGAAGCCGCAGGCATCCCCTTCGACCGCTTTCGGGTGGCGTTCGCGGACCTGGATCGCGGCCGCACCGACGGCGCCGGAGACGACTACGCGGAGGTGTTCACGCGCAAGGGCAAGGGAACACTGCTTGGCGCGACGCTGGTGGGCAGCGACGCCGGAGAACAGATCGCCGCGCTGTGCATGGCAATGACCCACGGCCTGAAGCTTGGCGACATGGCGAAAACCGTGCTGCCGTATCCAACGCGATCGGAGTATCTGCGCAGGCTTGGCGATGAATACAACCGCACACGACTGACACCCATCACCCGCAGACTGTTCAGCTGGTGGTTCGATTGGCGGCGGTGACCGCGGCGCCCGTCACCGTCGTCGTTCCACTACGCCAGGATACGCAGGCACTGGCAGCGCTGCTGCGGCGCATGCGCGACTGGTCGTTACCACCCGCGCAGGTAATGGTGACCACCGACCACGCCTCGGACGCACTGCGCGAACTCGCAGCAGCGCACCGGGTTACGGTCATGACTCAGGAGGGCACGCGCGGCTCAAGACTGCACGCGGCCGCCGGCGCCGCGACCTTCGGCATACTGTGGTTTGTCCACGCCGACGCCGAGCCCGACGCGCGCAGCGTGGAGCAGATCACCGCCGCCGTCGCCGCCGGCTGCGAAGGCGGCTGCTTCCGATTTCGCTTCCAGGGCCAACGAACCTGGAGCAGGCGGCTGCTGGAAGTGATGATCGGGCTGCGTTTCCGTGCCGGCGGGACCGCCTATGGCGACCAGGGGCTGTTTGTCACCCGCGAAGCCTACGAGCGGAGCGGCGGGTTTGAAGATCAGGCGCTGTTCGAAGAGGTGCGACTGGTTCGTGAACTGCGCAAGCGAGGGCGATTCCGGGTGCTGGACGCACCCATTGGCGTCTGCACACGGCGCTGGGACAGGGACGGCTGGCTGCTGCGCACGCTGCACAACCGCTGGCTTGCGGTAAGGTACATGCTGGGGGTGCCCGTCGACAGGCTGGCGCGCGACTACCGACGGCAACCAGGCGAACCCGGGAGCAACAGTCCATGAACTCAGCGGCGATCGATGACCCGGCCCGGGCCGTGACGCCTGAAGGTGAACCCTGCGGCTACATCCAGCCGCATGCGCTTGATGAGCTGTGGTTTCACACCGGCACGGCGTGCAATCTCGCCTGCCCTTTCTGCCTGGAAGGCTCGCGCCCCGGTGACGGTCGGCTGGACCGCATCACACTGGCCGACGCACGACCCTTCATGGATGAAGCGGTGCAACTGGGCGTCAGGCAATTCTCGTTCACCGGTGGTGAACCGTTCATCGTCAAGGACTTCGTCAACCTACTGCGCTATGCCGCGAGCCTGAAACCGTCCCTGGTGCTGACCAACGGCACTGATCCGGTACTCAGGCGACTGCATCAGATCGCGGACCTGAAAACGTCGGCGTACCCGGTTGCATTCCGCATCAGCATCGACTATCCGGACCGCGACCGCCATGACGCGGGCCGCGGCGCCGGCACCTTCGCACAGTCATGGCAAAGCCTCGTGGCGCTGCACGAGATGGGGTTCCGCGTGTCCATCGCGCGGCAGGTCGATCGCAACGAGAACCGCGATCAGGTGGAGTCCCGGTACCGCGACCTGCTGAAGGCGCATTCACTGCCCGTCGATGCCACGCAGGTGGGTTTTCCGGATTTCCTGACGCCGGGGGCAACGCCCGAAGTGCCGCACGTGACGGAAAACTGCATGAAGACCTACCAGACCGAACAAAGCCGCCGGGAATTCATGTGCGCGTTCTCGAAAATGGTGATCAGAGTCAGAGGCCGGATGCGGGTCTATGCCTGCACATTGGTGGATGACGATGCATCGTACGATCTCGGCGATTCACTCGCCGCCAGCATGAAGGCGCGGATCATGTTGCGTCATCATCGCTGCTACTCGTGTTTCGCATACGGCGCCAGCTGCAGCGAGGTCAGTCGCTGACAAGCAGCGCCAGTACCTGAGCGTGCAGCTGCGGGGTGGCCGCGGCGACAATCCGCCCACCCGACAGCGGACTGTTGCCCCGCCAGTCGGTGATCACACACCCGGCGCCTTCCAGCAGCGGGACGAGCGGAACGATGTCGTAGGCCTTGAGGTCGGCCTCGACGACAAGGTCGACGAATCCGGCGGCCAGCATCGCGTAGTTGTAGCAGTCTCCGCCGTAGCGATAGAGCAGCGCAGCGCGCGCCACGCGCATGAATGCATCCACATCGGCCCCACTGAACATGTCCGGATGGGTGCAGGCCAGCGCAGCCTCCGCCAGCTTCGTGCAGCGACGCGCCCGCAGGCGATCGCGGCGCTCCGGCTTGATCAGCCAGCTGCCGGAAGGCCCACCCAGAAACACCTCCTCCAGCACCGGCTGGCACATCAGACCGAACAGCGGACCGCCATCCAGCGTCAGTCCGACCAGCGTCCCCCACAGGGGCGACCCCATCATGAAGGCACGCGTACCGTCGATGGGGTCGATGTACCACGTGTAGCGGGCATTCGTTGCGTGACAGCCGCCTTCTTCGGCAACCACGCCATGGTCCGGGAAGCGCTCCAGTATGGTCGTGCGCAACGCGCGCTCGATGGCATGATCGGCTGTCGTCACCGGATCGAATCCGCCGACACTCTTGTTGTCGATGCTGAACGCGCTGCGAAAATAGGCTCGCGCGATGCCACCCGCCGTATGCGCCAGTTCCAGTGCGAACCCTTCAAGTTCAACGACCGGGATGTCATGGTGATTCATGACGGCATTATGAAGCAGCGAACTGCGTGCGCACAGACTGGCGTACGCCGCCGATACGGATGGCTGCTGTCAGGCCGGAAAAAAGTCGATCGGTTTGGTGGTGGTGATCGGCTCCACGTCACGCGCTTCGAACTGGAACATCATCACGCGCTGTACCAGACGCTGCTCCAGATCCGGATCGCCGAGCTCTGACGACACGATTTCACAGTCCGTCACCTCACCACTTGGTGCGATCGTCAGCCGGAGTACGACCTTGCCTTCCAGCGTCGGGTCCTGGCGCAGCGCGCGATTGTAGAGCGCATAGATTGCGCTCTTGTTGCGATCGAAGACCTGCTCGATTTCCTCGCGACTGCGCGAGCCGCGCGAAGACTCGCCGCTGCGCTGAACGCCACTGCCCTGTACGGCAGCCTGCGCGGCCGCCACCCCCGCCACCGGGCTCTCCACCTGCGTCACGGCACGGTCGGCGAGGCCGCCACCCGCCGTATCGCGACTGAATTCGGCGGTATTGATGCCGCCACTGGCACCACCGGCGCGGCTCGTGATCAATGCACGCTCCGGCGCTGCAAGAGCACTGTCCTGCGGGCCGCTGCTTCCCGTGTCCGACAGCCGCTGTGCAGTGTCGGCACTGCGCAGCGAGGCCAGCTCGTCGGCGAAGGGCATCAGGCCCGCGCCGCGCGCACGCTCGCGCGCCTGTTCGGTACGGTCCACCGGCGGTGGCACCGGTTCGGGTTGCACCACCGGCTCTGGAACCGGCTGCGGTTCCGGCACCGGTGCAGGCACCGGTTCGGGCTCAGGCTCAACGACCCGCTGCTCAACCACCGGCTCCGGCTCGGGTATCGGTGCCGGCTCCGGTTCGGGCTGCACCACCGGCGGTGGCGGTGGCGGCGTCTGGCGGTCCAGCACCAGGCGGGCCAGTCGTTCGGGAACTTCCTGAAATTCGGCAACGCTGCGATCGGCAACCGGCAGCAACGGCATCACCAGCCCGAGAAACAGCAGCGTGCCGGCGCAGATCAGCAGAATGCGCCGGAAGGTATGGTTCTGGTCGGGCTCGCTGCTCCAGGGCAGGTCGTATACACGGTAGAGGGCCATGGCGCTCATCTCACTGCCGACACGGTGAGCTCCGCATCCGGGCTCCTTTGCAGAACGGCAAGCGAAACCCGGCCATAGTCGGCTTCCGTGCAGGTCGCCATCACCTTGCGCAGCAGTCGATACGGAATTTCCCGATCTCCCATGATCGTGACTTCGCGCGCAGAAATATCGTCATCTTCATCACGCCGCAGCAGTCGCTGTGTCTGCTCTTCCAGCGCGGCTTTGAGCGCTGGTATGACATTGTCATCCTGTGCGAGCACATCGGCGACGCTGGCAACGACGCGACCCTGCACCAGCAGATGTTCTTCGGTGACCAGTATGACAACCGTTTCACGCGCGTTCTGTTCGGCAATCGACTCCGGCAGCTGCACGTCGCGCGTGCTGGGCACCACATCCACATCGCTGGAATTGACCAGCAGAAAAAAGACGAGGATGGTAAAGATGTCCATCAGGGAGACAAGGTTCAGCGCACCACTGCGCTTGTGGCGCTTGTGGTGTCTGTCCATTCTGGCTGCCCTGCGAAGATACTGCATGCGCTGTCCCTGAATCCTGTTACCCGTGAGGGGCCTGTCTCAGTTGCGGATCGGCGCATCGCCGATGGCGATGTCCGGAAACAGTTCCGCGGTCACGATTCGGCCAACGGCCGGGTCGAGCTGCTGCCTGACACGGACCGTGTCCATCACTTCGATCAGCACCTGGTAGGAGATATCCGGCTCAAGCAATACGGTGGCATCGACGACATCCGGATTGATGCGCTTGATTTCATACAGCGCCTCCGCCAGCTGCGTCAGATCGTAGCCGTCGTCGGCGTGCGCCACGCGACGGATCAGGCCGCCGGCACGATCGCCGACTTCAATGGCGTCCTTGCGCACGGTGATCTCCAGCGCGAAAGTCGGCTCCCGGGGTTCGCTCGCTTCCGACTGCGCGGCCGGCAGATTCAGTTCCAGCACCGCCAGTCGCGAGAACACTGCCGTCATCAGCAGGAACGGCACCAGAATCACCATCAGATTCATGAAGGCGGTGATGTTCAGTTCCGCCGGATCATGGTTGCGGCGTCTACGCCAGCGACGTTTCATGGCTCGTGTCCGCGTGTGCGAAGTCGGTTGCGGGGATCGCGACTATCGTGCCGGTGCCGGCGCGTGTCCTCGCGGCATTCCCGCCGCAGGGGCCCTTGGCCTCGGAGCCGCTGTCTCGGGCGCAGGTGAGCCGCCTTCCGACGTTGCACGTTCCATCAGCGCATTCAGAAACTTCACCGACGCCATCTCAAGGCTGTCGATGATTTCCGTGGTTTTGGTTTGCAACAGTGTGTGCACCAGCAGCAGCGGAATCGCGACCATCAGGCCGAAGGCCGTGGTATTCATGGCCACGGAAATACTCGCCGAAAGCAGGTCGGCCTTCTCTGCCGGATTCGCACCCGCCACCGCGGTAAAGGCGTTGATGAGGCCGATGATGGTGCCCAGCAGTCCAAGCAGCGTTGCGACGTTCGCGAACGTTGCCAGATAGTGGGTACGCTTTTCCAGCCTCGGCATCACTTCCATCAGGCTCTCTTCCATGGCCTGCTCAACGTCTTCCCGCCGCCGGGCGGAACGCACGCGGTTCAGCCCATAAGTCATGATCTGGGCAATGGCGGCCCCGGAGTTCGTCGTAACCTGAAGGGCGCCCTGGATGTTGCCCGCCTTGATGTACGGCGCGACCTTGTTCCACAGCGCCTTGTTCTTCGCTGTGGTCATCGACAGATAGAACCAGCGCTCAATCGCGATCGCCGCACCCAGCGCGAGCACAATCACAATCGGATACATGAAAACGCCGCCGTTCTGAAAGAACCCGACGATGGCGGAGTAGGCTTGCATTGCGATCGCTCCTATTCACTGAGCCCGTTCAGGGCATCGTAGTACCTGATATGTCGTTCAAAGACGGTCGGATCCACCGGCGCCAGCACTTCATCCAGCAGGCTGTTCACCGGCCGACCGGCCGGATCATTCGGTTCGGCACGTTTCCACGGCACGATGTAGAGCACTCTAGGTAATTCCTGCATACCGGTAATCGACGCAGTTCCCAGATCGAGGGTATCGATCACGACATTGTTCGCCGTGGGCGGCTGCGATGGCGCCTGCCGCGGCGCAGTGTCGGGCACCATCGCCTCTGGCACCGCTGTTTCGGGCGCCGCTGTCTCGGGCCGCGCCGTGGATTCGGCTTCGACGCCGGTCTCGACGCGGTTCCCGCCATCGGCTTCGATCATCGGTTGCGAAGTCGCCGGCTCAACCCGTTCCTGCGCGAAGGACGTCGACGCCACCAGCAGGCACCACAGTGCGGCGCCGGACCACCGCCAAGCCGTTCTTGGTGCCCGTCCCGACCAGCCGGACGCGTGTGACGCGTGTCGTAAGTGCAGCGATGATTCGTGAATCATATGGCCTCTCCTCGTGCGACGCGTGCCTCTTCCGCCACAACATCGAATCGCCGTCCCAGGTCGGTGATCCAGCGCGCGACCATCGGATCCGGCTCGGGAAGCAGTGACTGATACTGACGGTAGTGCTCCAGCGCTTCGACCGGCCGGTGCAGATACAGATCGAGCAGCACGGCAAGATTGTAGTGAGCCAGCGCGAAGTCGGCGTCGGCCTGGAGTGCGTCACGATAGGCGTGCTCGGCTTCGTCGAAACGTCCCTGCTCGCGCAGCACGACGCCGAACATATTGAGCGCCGGGATGTGTGCCGGTTCGGCGGCAAGCGCACGCCGCAACATGTCGTTCGCATCCGTGGTGCGGCCATCGTCACGATACAGGATGGCCAGATTCACCAGCGCGCCGGGCAGGTCCGGGTGCGATTCGATCAGCGTTTCCAGCCAGATTGCAGCCTCCAGCTGTCGGCCGTCACGCATCGCCGCAACAGCCGCTTCGTAGTTGCGCAAGGCGGATTCGTCCATGCCTTCAGCGGCGTCGACGAACGACTGGCCCTGTTCAACCTTGGCGTAGCGCACCGGCAGCAGTCCGGCAAGCTGTGCGATGCTCTTCGCTATCCACTGATCGTAAACACCCTCGGCCGTGCGTGCCGCATTGCGTTCGTGCAGCGCGATCGCCTCCTCCTCGAAAGGAAAGGCCTGCTCCTCAAGCAGAATTTCATACTGCTCAAGCTCATCGGCATCCAGATCAGCCGGCTTCTCGGACGTCAGCAATGCTCGCGCAAGCTCGTGATAGAGCTCGGCGATCTCGTAGGTTGCCGCCGTGGTCACGGCCGCAATGCCGTAGTCGGCGGCCGACGTATACGCGGTCAGCGCCTGTTCCATGCGTGTGCGCTTCAGACGCAGACTGTCCGCCAGCGGAGCCACCAGCCGCACGGCAAGGAAGGCATCGCGCACGGGTTCCGCCAGAAACAGCTGCGCGTTGGCCGCCAGATAGCGTGTGCGTGCCGAGCGCTCTTCACCCGCCATCGCGTCCGCGGTCACGATTTCGCGCAACCAATGCGCCTGCGTTGCAGCATCACCTTCGTCGGCCGCGATCTGCGCCAGCCGTGAGCGGATCTCCATCGAAGCCGCCACCGGCGTCGGGAACTGTTCGACGAACTGTCCGTAGACAAGGGCGGCTCGTGACGTGTTGCCGGATTCGCTGTAGAGTTCGGCGGCGTTCAGCAACGCTTCACGGCGCACGTCAGGATCCGGGTCCTGAGCTGCGATGCGCTCGAATTCCGTCGCCGCGCGAGCATGGTCGCCGGTTTCCACATAGGCCACGGCCAGTGTGGCCGATACATCCGCTGCCAGTGTGTGGTCGGGGAAGCGGGAACGGAAACCTTCGAGCACGGTCGCGGCGCGCTGCCAATCACCCTCCTCGACCAGCACAGCCGCCGCGTCGTACTCGGCCACCGCTCTGACACCGGACCGCGGAGCGGTATCGGCCACGCGCAGGAAATGCCCCACGGCCTGATCGGCATCGCCGGCATCACGTGCCTGCTCGCCCTGGCGATAGATGGCGGCGGCCAGCGACTCCGTCGCCTCACCGAAACGTTCGGGGTCGTCGGCGAGCAATGGCAGCAGTGACTGATAGGCCTGTTCCGAACCGGCATAGTTGCCCAGATCAAACTCGGCGTACGCCACCACCGACCATGCAGTGCGCTGCAGCGGCGGTGTTGCCGATGGCACGCGCTGCAGCACAGTCCATGCAACGTCGCGGGCCGACGCGTACTCGCCCAGCGCGAAGAGCTTCTCGGCGGCATCGGTCTCAACCATGCGTGCCTGCTGATGCGACGGCCAGGTCGAAGCGAAGCGCAGTGCGCTGTCGATGCCTTCACGATGCCATGCATCGCGGGCGGCACCGGACAGTTCCGCTTCGTGCCTTGCGTAGGCGAGCAGTGCCGCGTAACCGGCCTCCGCACCCGGTGTCTGTCCGGGCAGATCCTCGTACGCATAGGCGTACGCGGTGCGCTCATACTCCCGCGCCGCCTCCTGATATCGACCGCTCTCGAACAGCACCTCAGCCAACAGGAAATTCTTGGCGGGAGCGTCGGCGTCGTCGGGGAAGCTGTCGAGATATCCCCGATACCAGCGCGCCGCCAGTGCGAACTCCTGGAGATCGCCGTGCGCCTGCGCCATTGCGTGATGATGCGCGGCAAGGCTGCCAAGATGATCGCGCAGATGCTGTGCCACTTCGGGCTGGCTCTGGAAGGTGTGCCGCTGCCAGTAGCTGCTGCCGGCCCCATAACGTTCAACGAACGCGCGCTGGGCGTCGAGCACCAGCTCGGCGAACCCGCCATCGCGGTACGCATCGATGGCGGCTGTCTGCAACAGCGGCGCGCGGGCATGGTCCGGTTCGACATACGCGAACGCGCCGAATGTGTCCGCCGCGTCCTGGTAACGTTCCTGCTCCAGATACAGCGCGCCAAGGGTGGCATACAGAATGTGGCCATAGGGGCGACGCCCGTACGTTGCCAGATAGGCGGTCAGCGCATCGGCGCCGGCCAGCTGCGCGAAGGTCAGCGCCACAACGCGCAGCGTATCGTCCATCAGCTCGCGCTCGGCACGGGTCATCTGCTCGTACAGCGTATCTTCGTCGACCGACCCCACGGACGCGTCGACATCGCGCACTGTCAACCGCCGGTCCAGCAGCGTGAAAAAAGAACCCAGCGCATCCTCGTGCATCATCTGCCGGAACAGGGCCCAACCGTGCTTGTACAGCGACTGATCGTAGTAGGCCGACTGTTCTCCGCGCGCCAGCACGGCTGCGTAGGCATCCCCTGCTTCGCCGTAACGCCGGGCGACAAACAGCGACTCGCCGCGCCGGAACTCGGCCTCATCCGAGAAGGCGGCGGAGGGATGCCGTGCCACAAGATCCGCCAGCGTGCCGAGCATGGCGTCGGTCTCGCCGCGGATTTCGTACGCCCGTGCCAGCTGATACAGCACCTGGGCATCATGCTCATCGTCGGACGGGTCGTCGTTCAGAATCAGGTACAACGCGATGGCGTCATCCAGATCGGCATTCATCGCGGTGCGGGCCGGGCCGGTTTCCGCATCAATATCCGCCTGTTCGGCGCGCTCCAGTTTGAGATCGGCGAGCCGACGCATCGCCTGCCGACGCAGGACCTGGTCGCCCGCAGGCAGTTCGAGAAACTGCTCGTAGCTGGTGATCGCGTTGTCCATCGCGACGCGGCGGTCGATGGTCAGCGCCCCGCTTCCCGACACGGCCGACAATGCCGAACCATCACGAGGCAGGTCGGCAATGGTGGGTGGCGCACCGCCACGGCGGCGCTCGTTGGCCTGCGCGCTGTCGGTGATGACCGGCTGCGTCATCAGCAGGGCCAGCGCGGCAACCGACGCGAGTCCGCAGCCCATGCCGAATCCGGGCGACCGCGGACCGTTGTGGGGGCGTCGGCTCATTCGATCACCGAAGGTGTGTCGCCGCCGTCCACACGAGCGCTTGCGCGATCATAGACTGAAGCCAGCGCGAACCTTGCCTCGGCGCGATAGCTGACCAGTCGCTCGCGTTGTGCCGTGAGCTCATCCACCGCGATCTCCTGAAGGAAACGCGCCTGGCGGGACAGCGTGATGTCGGTCATCGTAATCAGATTCCGCACACGCGGCGCCAGCTCGTTCACCCGGCCCGACAGCTCGTCGAACCGGTCCGGCCACTCGTCACGAAAGGTCTCGATGCGATGTCGACGCTCCATCGATTCGCGAATCGCCAGCTGCAGATCGCGCAGCTCCCGCGACTGCTGCCACAGCCGTGCGCGGAAGTCGCGGTCGAGATCCCATCGCAGCAGCCCCTTCAGCACACGCTGCCTGTCACGCAGCGCTTCGGCTTCCGCGTCATTGCCCAGCCGTGCCAGATCCGGTTCCAGCGCCTCCAGTTCGGCCAGCAGCTGCTGTTGCGAACGCGTACCCAGGGCTACGACATCGCGTTCGCGTTCGGCCATCGACAGCCGCGATTCCAGCGATACCCGACGGCTCGCCGCGGCGTCGGGATCGACGCGTCGCAGCGTTTCTTCGAGCAGCGGGAGCCGCTGCTCGAATGCGCGCTGACGTGTATCGAGTACGTGGTCGAATACCGCCAGACTCTCGGCCCAGTGTTCAAGACCGGCGCGAACATCCAATAGATCGCGATAGTTCTTCAGACTCTCCTGGAACGCGTGTTCAGCCATCAGTGTGTGCAGGTAGCGGCTTTCGGGGCGGTCCGGCAGCGCATCGAGACGAAAGTACCAGCCCGAACCCGATGCCACCTGCTGGTCCAGCAGGGCTTCGACCAGATCGCCCCGCGTAATCGCGGCGATGGTCTCGTCGATGCGCAGCAGCTCCTGGTCGAAGGCGGCGATGGCGTGTTCGTAGTGGCGCGCCGCATCGACATCCGCACCAAGACGCAGAAATGCGTACGGCACGGCCAGCCACGACTCCTGCACGGCAGGATCAAGCATGTCGCGACCGCCCAGAGCGCGCCAGGCAACCAGTGCCGAGCCGAAGTCCTCCCGTTCGGCCTCCGCCCAGCCCATGCCGAGCAACGCCTTGCTGGAGTACGGGCCATCCAGGCGCACACGCGACAGTGGCAGCGCTGCCTGCTCCGGCCGCGACGCCTGCAGCCATGCATAGCCCAGCGCCAGATTCGCCCGATCGCGCAGCGCATGGAACTCCGGCTGCGGCCCGGCATTGCGCCGTCCCGGCGGTGCGGTGCGGCCAAGCTCATCCAGCAGCGCCGCGCCCTCATCCGTCCGCCCCAGCCGCACCAGTGCCACACCGATGTTGTACTGCGTGTAGCCCGACCACGCCGGATCCGGCCGCCGCCATGCGCGCAGCACCGACAGCGCCTCGTCGAAGCGACCCTGCGACATGAGCACCTGGGCGTGCAGCATACGCTGCTCGGATTGCAGGTCGGCCGTCAGCGCGCCACTGATGCGCGACAGTGCCTGCTCCGCACGTGACGGGTAGCCACGCTGATGCCACACCTTGGCGAGAAAGAACCAGGCACGGTCGTGCACCGTCGGGTCCACCGACTGCGCCAGCACCCGTTCGAAGATTTCGCCAGCCAGCAGATGCTGGCCATAGGAGAGGCTCAGCGCTCCATAGAGCAGCTCGGCTTCATCGCGATGATGGGGAATCTCGTTGCGCGCTTCGGCGGCCGTCAGCCGTGTCAGCGCCGTGACATAGTCTTCCTGAAAGTAGTGGAACAGCACCTCGCCATAGGCAAGATCCTGCACCGGACGCGCGGCCTGACCCGCGTGCGTGCCACCGGCCCACACAGTCGCAAGGAATGCCGTGGCGGCCAGGGTGGCGGACAATCCGGTCGCGCGCCGCATGCCGTCAGTCCCACTCCCTGACAACGAACTCAGGCTGCAGCCGCCTCTCGCGGTCGGAAATCACCAGCTCGATGTACTTCGGTCCGATGCCCTTCTCGAAGCTCAGGCTGGTGGCCCGCCGGTACTCGCGATCATGGGGACCATTGCCGGTGAATACAGCGACGAGTTCGTGGTCGCCAGTGCGCATGTTGTCGATGTGCAGGCGCTGCACGCCACCACGGATCAGTGCATCGACCTCGCGCGCCGTATACAGATGATTTGCCACATCGCGGCCGTTCAGCCGCAACTGCACCGAATCCAGCGAAAAGAACTCACCCACGTCCATGGAAACGAACACCGACACCTGAGTGTTGGCCGGGAACAGCAGTTCCTCCTCGAGCATGAACAGATCACGGTTGAGGTCGACAACAAGGCGTTTCAGATCCTGTACGTCTTCATCGAGCGTGCGGAAGCGTTCACCCTGCGCGGCCGTGACGTCAACCGGAGCATTCCGAGCCGATCCGGCTGGATCGACAGCGGAATCGGCAATCGTCACCATCGGCAGCACAAGCAGCAGCGCGGCCGCGGTCATTACCCGAACTTCAATCACCTTGCACCTCCAGACTCCAGAACGCGGGCTTTGGCAGCGTGCGCAGTGGCACGACCTTCGCTCGCGCGATAAAACTATTCCCGCAACAGCGCGCGTACCCGATCCGTGAGCAGGTCGCCCGAACCTGTACCGCGACGCTCCCGAGTCATGATGTCGCGAATGGCTCCGTGCCTGTCCACCAGCACGGTGAACGGCAGACTGGTCACCCCATAGACACGACCGACGTCGCCGTCGACGTCATGCAGCACCGGCAGCGACGCATCGGCACCCTCCAGCGCATGCGACGTCCGATGCGAATCCCGATCCACGCTCACCACCATCACTGTCAGGCCGGCGTCACGATAGCGCCGCCGAAGTTCGGCCAGTCGCGCAATCTCACCGCTGCACTCCGAACACCAGCTTGCCCAGAAAGTCAGCGCAATCACGTCACCACGGTATTCGGACAGACGCAGATTGCCGCCGGACACGCTCCTGAGCACAAAGTCCGGCGCATCGTCACCAACCTCGCCGGCCGCGGACGATGTCAGAACGAGCGCCATCATCAGTGCGCCTGCCAGAGCACCCGCGGCATGTCGTGCCATCCAGCTGATCATGTGTCCTGACCGGTTCCTATCCGACTGTCGCGGTTACGCCCCGATGCGGCACCGCCTCACGGCGGCAAGTCCCTCAGGCAGACCAACCGCCCGGGGTCGGCAGCTCTGACGGACCGCGTCCTCGTCACCTTATGGAGTTGGCGATACTGAATCCATGAGCCAGGTCTCACTCGCATGTGAGAAAAGTCCCGACCCATCGATCAGCGACCCATCGATCAGCGAAGCACATTCCATGCCAGACACCCCGGCAGGCGGCAAAGGCCCGATTTCCGGGTGGCCAATATGACATAAGCGAATTGACGGATCGCGGTGCTGTCGGCAACCGGATACAGGAAAGTGGTGGGAGGCCTGACAATCGCGTCGACTGGCGCCGCGACCCTGTCGCCATACGCCGACGTCAGGTGCCGTAAAGGGTCGCACACGCGCCGATCAGCCGGCAGGCGAGCTACTTCACCCAGGCGCGGGCATTGTCGAACAGTTGCTGCCAGGGACCGCACTCACCCCAGCCCGGCGGGTGCCAGGAATGCTGCACGGCGCGGAACACGCGCTCGGGGTGCGGCATCATGATGGTGATGCGACCATCGCTGTTGCACAGGCCCGCGATACCACCGGGGGAACCGTTGGGATTAGCCGGATAGCGCTGTGCAACGCTGCCGTGATTGTCCACGTATCGCAGTGCGGTGAGACCGGTCTCGCATTTTTCCAGTGCATCCGGTGACGAGAAGTGCGCGCGTCCCTCGCCATGCGAAGTCACCACCGGAATGCGCGATCCGGACATCCCCTGCAACAACACCGACGGACTGTCCTCGATGCGCACCAGCGACAGCCTGGCCTCGAACTGGTCGGAGCGATTGCCAAGGAACCGCGGCCACCACTGCGCACCGGGAATCAGTGACTTGAGGGTTGCCAGCATCTGGCAGCCATTGCACACGCCGAGGACAAACGCATCCTGGCGCGCAAAGAAATCGCCAAACAGTTCGCGCGCCCGGTCGTTGTACAGAATCGACTTGGCCCAGCCGCCACCGCCACCGAGCACGTCGCCATAGGAGAAACCGCCACAGGCGATCAGCCCGCGGTATTCGTCGAGCGCCTCCCGGCCGGCAAACAGATCGGTCATGTGGACATCGAAGGCATCGAAGCCGGCGCGATGCAGCGCCGCGGCCATCTCCCGCTGGCTGTTCACGCCCTGCTCACGCAATACCGCCACCTTCGGCCGCCTGTCGTGCAGTCGCTCTGTCGGCGGCACCGGTAGCGGGAACGTCAGCTCAACGTTCATGCCCGGGTCTTCCGCGTCGAGCATGTTCTCGAATGCTTCGCGGGCGCAGTCCGGATCGTCGCGCAGCGACTGCATGCGAAATGTGAGTTCGGACCATATCCGTCGCAGGCTCATCCAGGTCGAACGATAGTGCTCCGTACCGTCCTGCGTAACCGTCAGGGCATGTCCGGCGACCGGCGTCGCGACCACCGTGGCATCACTGAAGCCATGACTGGCGAGAACATCCATGACGTTGCCGAGTTCGGCGCGCTCAACCTGCACGACCACGCCAGGCTCCTCGTTGAACAACCAGGCGATGAGGTCGTGCGCACTGTCGGGTACGGTGATGTCGAGACCGCAGTGCGAGGCGAACGCGAATTCAGCCAGCGTGGTGAACAGACCACCATCGGAGCGGTCGTGCCAGGCCAGCAGCAGATCGGCGTCGCGCAAGACACGCTGGGCCGTGAAGAAACCGGTCACGCGTGCCGGATCGTCAATGTCGGGCGACTCCCCGCCGGCCAGCGCACAGGTCTGCGCCAGCACCGATCCGCCCATCCGCTGTCTGCCGCCGGACAGATCGATCAGTACCAGACAGGTGGCGCCGCGATCCAGCCTGAGCTGTGGCGTCAGCGTCCGGCGCACATCGCGCACCGGCGCGAATGCCGACACGATCAGCGATACCGGTGCGGCCACCGATTTCCGGCTGCCCTGGTCGTCCCACACCGTGCGCATCGACAGCGAATCCTTGCCCACGGGAATGGCGATGCCCAATGCCGGACACAGCTGCTCACCAACCGCATGCACCATGTCGTACAGGTCCGCGTCGTCGTGTTCGTAGCCGGCGGCGGCCATCCAGTTCGCGGACAGGCGGATATCGCCGAGGCGGGCGACATCGGCCGCGGCGATATTGGTGATCGCCTCGATCACCGCCAGACGCGCCGATGCCGGTCCGTCGATCACGGCCACCGGCGACCGTTCACCCATGGCCATGGCCTCACCGGTGTAGCCTTCATAGCTGGCCGACGTCACCGCCACGTCGCCAACCGGCACCTGCCAGGGGCCGACCAGCTGATCCCGCACGCTCAGACCGCCCACCGTACGGTCGCCAATGTGAATCAGGAATGACTTGTCGGCCACCGCCGGAAAACTCAGCACGCGTTCTACGGCCTGCTCCAGCGTCAGACCGGGCAGCTGCAGCGAAGGCCGCGCGGCACGACGGCGTGTGGCGATGCGCGTCATCTTCGGCGGCTTGCCGAACAGGACGTCCATGGGCATGGCCACCGGTGTCGTGCCGAGCTGGCGATCGGTAACGATCAGGTCTTTCTCGGCGGTGAGCTCACCGATCACTGCGAACAGGCAGCGTTCGCGAGCGCAGATCTCAGCGAATTCGTCGAGACGGTCGGCGCCAACGCTGAGCATGTAGCGTTCCTGCGCCTCGTTGCACCACAGCTCCATGGGACTCATGGCCGGATCGTCGTTGGGTACGGCGCGCAGTTCCACGCGTGCGCCTCCACCACCGAGTTCCACGATCTCGGGCACGGCATTGGCGAGTCCGCCGGCGCCGATGTCGTGAATCGCGCCGATCGGATTGTCATCAGCCATGGCCCAGCAGCGATCGATGACCTCCTGTGCGCGACGCTGCATCTCGGCATTGCCGCGCTGCACCGAGGCGAAGTCGAGAGCTTCCTCGCCGCTGCCGGTGCCGGTGGATGAGGCCGCGCCGCCGCCCAGGCCGATCAGCATGGCCGGGCCGCCAAGCACGACGAGACGGTCACCCGGCGCCGGGCGACGCTTGGCCACCTGCATCGGACGGATGTTGCCCAACCCGCCGGCGATCATGATCGGCTTGTGATAACCGCGCCAGCCGTCGTCGGTGGCCTGCAGGTAAGTTCGGAAGTAGCCCGCCAGATTCGGGCGGCCGAATTCATTGTTGAAACCTGCGGCGCCGATGGGCGCGTCGAGCATGATCTGCAACGCCGACGCGATACGCGACGGATAGCCCGGCAGACCCTGCTCCCACGGCTGCGCCCAGCCCGGTATCTGCAGGTGCGATACCGTGAATCCGGTAAGTCCGGCCTTGGGTTTCGCGCCCCGCCCGGTCGCGCCTTCGTCGCGAATCTCGCCACCCGAACCGGTTGCCGCACCGGGGAATGGCGAGATCGCGGTTGGATGATTGTGCGTCTCCACCTTGATCACGAGGTGCATCGGCTCGACAACATAGTCGTAGCGACGCGTCAGCGGATCGGGCATCAGACATCCCGCCGGCGCACCCTCGATCACGGCGGCGTTGTCACTGTAGGCGCTGAGCACGCCGTCCGGCGAGCAGGCATGGGTGTTGCGAATCATCGCGAACAGGCTGCGTTCGGTCTTCTGACCATCGAGCACCCAATCCGCGTTGAAGACCTTGTGGCGGCAATGCTCGGAATTGGCCTGTGCGAACATCATCAGTTCGGCATCAGTGGGATTGCGGCCGATGCGCCCGAACTGCTCAACCAGATAGTCGATTTCGTCGTCGGACAGCGCCAGACCCAGTTCACGATTGGCGTCGACCAGGGCATCGCGTCCGCCGCCCAGCAACTCGATCACGCCCAACGGCCGTGGGCTCAGCGCCGTGAACAGTTCACCTTCTTCGGGAACCCGCGTGAGCAGCGTTTCGGTCATGCGATCGTGCAGCAAGGGTGAGATCGCGGCCACCTGTTCGTCTTTCAGGGCGCGCTCGGACCGGATGTAGTACAGCCGTGCGCGTTCGATGCGATGTACCGGCAGTGAACAGCTACGGGCGATGTCCGTGGCCTTGGACGCCCATGGCGAGATCGTACCCAGTCGCGGCACGACGTACAGCGGCAGCCCCACCGCGTCGCGTTCGGCTTTGCTGCCGTAATCCAGCAGTGCACGCAACACCAACAGCTCGCGATCGTTCAGCGCTCTGTCGAGATGCACGAAGTGCACGAAACGCGCGGCGACTTCGCGAATACCGCCGTTGATGGTCCGCTCGAGCTGCTCGCGCAGCTTGCCCAGACGAAACGCGGTTTCTGCGGCGGGTCCCGCCAGTTGCAGCATGGTCATGACGAAAACCCGCGGGCCAGTGGCGCCATCAACGCTCCTGTGGACCACTGGAACCGCCCTGACCAGGCGGCGTGTACATGGGCACCGGGAACTGCGCGACATTGCCGCCTTCGGCGCTGGTCACCTTGCTGACCCCCTGCTTCTCGACTTCGTCGATACGCAGAATCGAATGCAACGGGATATACGTGCGTGTCACACCGGTAAACTCCGTGCGGATACGTTCTTCCGTAGGGTCAACGACGACGGTGGAACGGGTGCCGAAAACCAGCGTTTCCACCTCGATAAACCCGAACAGTCCACCATGACTGACCTTGCGGGCATATACCTCGTAGACCTTGCCCTGATTGGCAAAAATGACCTTATAAATCGGCTGAGCGCCCGCCATGCATCCTGCCCCGGTTTTTCAGCCCGGGGAGCTTAGCACAAGGTCCGCGACCCTGCGGCACCGCGCGAACGGCTCGGCCAGCACCCCACCGGCAGGGGTTTTGCGACCCCCGTCACAAACGCAACCGCCGGTGCGGGTGTGTATACGGATCTGCCGCCTATACTCGCCCCGAGGCGAATCCCCGATTCGCCACCTCACGCCACCAGCAACCTGTTCGGGAACGCAAGCATATGGCCCTGCGCCTTGAAATCATCAGCCAGCACAGAAAGTCCCTCGGCGAGAGGGGCCTGAAGGAGTTTGGTCACGATGGCGGCACGATCGGCCGCTCGCTGGAGAGCGACTGGGTACTGCCCGACGCGCAGCGCTACATGTCCAGCCGTCACGCATGCATCGACTTCCGTTCCGGCAGTTACTACATCGTCGACACGTCGATGAATGGTGTATTCGTGAACGGCGCGAAAAAGCCGGTTGGCCGTGGCAAACCGCAGCGACTGTTCTCCGGTGACCGCATCCGTATCGGCGAATACGAAATGCTGGTCCATATCGACGAACTGGACAGCACCACCGAACAGCTGGCGGGCAGCGATCACCGCGACCCGGTGGATCTCGCACAACGCGTCCCCCCACCCGACCCGACTGGCCACGACATGGTCGATCCTTTCGAGATTACCGGTGTCGGCTTCGAGGAATTCGTCATCGAAGACTCCGAAGCGAACCTGCGCACCATGCCGCATGGCGAGATCGAACTGCGTCTGGAGCAGGAAGAAGCACAGACAGCCACCAGCGCACCACCGGCTGCGGCCACCGCAAGAGCCGCGGAGCCTCCGCCGGTGAGCGCGGCGCAGCAGTTCAACAAGCGCGGGCGTGACGCGTCGGTTGCGGATGGTTCGATGCGCGTCAAGGCCGCCCCGCTCCGTAAGGCCCACGCCGCGGCCGCGGCCACACCCGCGGTCAGGTCCGGATCGAAGGCAGCCGCTGCCGCAGAGCCCGACGCGCGTGGCAGACCCGCGGACACTTCACCGCCCGCGGCCGATCAGGCGCGCGTCGGAGGCACGGGCGCCGCCGCCGCCCTGGATGCGTTTTTCCGCGGTGCCGGCCTGGGTCCGGAGTCGATCACCGACGAGGAGGCCGTGCGCATGCTGCACCGCGTCGGCCAGCTGATGCGTGAGCTGATCGTCGGCATCACCGAAAGTCTGCATGTACGCGCCGAACAGAAGAACGCGCTGCGCCTGCCCAACACCACCATACAGCCGCGCAACAACAATCCGCTGAAGTTCTCCGCGGGCGTGGAAGATGCACTGCACAACCTGTTCTTCCGGCAGTCCGGCGAGTACCTGTCCGCCGTCGATGCGGTGCGTGAAGCACTGCGCGACATCAAGACTCACCAGCAGACCATGCTGGCGGCATTGCCGGTGGCGATGAACGAGTATGTGGGCCTGCTGGATCCGGACGAGCTGGAGGAGAAATTCTCCGGCAATGCCAAGCGGGGCGGATTGCTGAATGCCGCCAACAGGTTCAAGTACTGGGACCTGTACAAGGACATGTATCAGGTGGTTGCCCAGCGGGCACCGGGCCAGCTGCCTGCGCAGTTCGTCGAAGAGCTGTCGCGCGCTTACGAGCTCGAATCCGAGCGCCATCCCGGTCGCAGCAGCCAGGCCAGAAAGCGCGCTGTCTGATCGACTCATGATCCGTTCGCGGCGACGGCCGCGTTGCCCCGAACGGCTACCTCTGGTTCCCGGAACGATCGGCCGTTTTTCTTCGCCGTGGCGGATGTCGGCGATACAGGATGATGGTGAGGTCGTCCGGTTTGCTGGGCAGATCCGCGCGCCCGTTGCCAGTCATGCGTTCACGGGCCGCCTCGACCAGTCGATCGGCCGCCTTCGGCAGTGGTCCTGAACGGATGATATTGATGATCTCATCCGGATAGAGGTTGTCCAGAAGACCATCACTCGCCAGCAGCACCGTATCGCGGTCGGCCAGTCTGATTGCTGTCCCGATTTCCACACGCATGTCGGGCGACCCGATCACGTTGAACAGGATATGCCGCTGGTCATGCTGCACGGCAGCTTCGGCATCCAGCAATCCGGCTTCAACCGCAAACCCCGTGGGCGAATGCGGCACCACTCTCGCCTTCACCCTGCCCCGCTGCCCCACCGCCAACAGTTCCGAATCGCCAACATGGTAGCTGCGCAGCTGACTGGAAAACACCTCACCGACCACCAGTGTGGTGGCGGCACCGCGGGACAGTGAAATCACCATCCGGTTGGCCTCCTCAACGGCGTCCATGATCGCGCCGCGCAGCCCGGCTGAATCCGCTTCCCGGCCAGCCAGCATCGCGCGCAGTGTCTGAACGGCGGCCGCGGACGCCTCCCGTCCGGCCGGTGTTCCGCCAACCCCGTCGGCCACGGCCAGCACCAGGATGCCGTCGCCCACCGGGATCACCGCCGCTGCATCCTCATTCGGACCGACCTTGTCCGGCGAGCGCAGGCTGCGAACGCTGACAAGCCCGCTCGGGTACTCATCATCGGCCCGCTCCACGTCCCGGATGCCGAGGAACAGGGATGCGCCAGCCGACGCCGTGTCGCGGCTCATTCAGCCAGCGCTCTGGTACACCATGGACAGTGGTGCCAGAAATCCCTGTCCACTCCCCACTTGCAGGATGGACAGGTCTGGTCACTGCCAGGCAGCTTCCATGCACGACGAACCTTGGTGCGACACCACGGGCAGTAACGCATGAAAGGCATCAGCGGCTCGCGGCACTGGCTGTTCTCGCAATGGGCGCTGTAGCGCCGATCGGGGTAGCGACGCGTGCTTTCGACCTCGAAACCGGGGCCGTAGCACCAGGCGCAGTAACGCCAGTCCAGCTTCGTACCCCGCTCGCAGCGCGGACACGACGCCGGATACGTCGTCTCGAACTTCTTCAGCGGCGGTTTCGTACCGCACCATGGGCAGGCCTGCATGGCCTCGGACACCGGGCCGCCGCACTCACGACACTCGTGGCGGGTCTCCAGCACCTTGCGATACTTGCGCTGAAACTGACGGAACAGCACTGTCTGCCACAGCACCGGATCGGCTTCCGGCCGGCGACGCGCAGCCGGGCGCTTGCGCGATGAGCCGTTGCGCAGGCGCCTGAACTCGCTGTACATGCGCGCGGCATTCTTGTAACGGTGCTCCGGACGCACCTGTATCGCCCGCTCCAGCCACTCCAGCAGCGCGGGCTTGAGACGTCTACGCAGCCGCTGGATACCGCGGGGCGGCCAGTCGTAGGGCCACTCGGGCAACTCACCCGAATACAGCTCGTAGATCACCAGCCCGAGCGAGAACACGTCCGACTGGAACATCGGTCGCCCAACGGCCTGCTCCGGCGCTATATAACCCACCGTGCCGGAACCGGATGCACGCAGCGTATGTTCGGCCACCTTGGAGAATCCGAAGTCGGTGAGCTTGAGCTGATTGTGTCGAAAGACTATGAAGTTGTCGGGCTTGATGTCGCAATGAATGACGCTGCAGTTGTGCGCATGCGCAACCGCGGCCAGTGCCTGGTCGGTCAGCGCCAACGCGGTATCCGTGGAAATCCGCTTACGCATCCTGTCGGTGAGCGACTGCTCACCCAGCGGCATCGCGATCACGAAATGTCCGTCAATGAACGAAGCATCGCGAATCGGCAGGATGTTCGGGTGTTCCAGTCGCGGCGCGAGTCGCGCCTCACGCTTGAAGTCGGCGAGAAAATAGTCGTTCATCGCCGTCTGATGTGGAATCTTCAGCGCCACGCGAACGCCCTGTATCGTATCCAGCGCCTGATACACCGCGGCCGTCGGGCCGTCCGATATACGCCGCTCAATACGATACTTTCCGAGTTTCTGTCTCGCTCTAAGCAAGGTTCCGGGATTTCATGAAGAAGATAACGATTCAACATCGTGCGGTCGGCCGCGACGACGTTCCCCGTCGAATCATCCGACGCCCGCACCCGGCGGTCAATCGCGCTGAGTCCGACAGGCTGCGAGCCGCCGCCGGTCCGGAGTATTCATGAACAGCGACAACCTGAAAGCCGGGCTTCAGCGGGGCATTCCCCTTTCTCGGGGCGTGCGCGCCCCAAGATGGGACCCGGCCAGGCGCCGGGACCCCCCACCACCCCCCCCCCCCAAAAAGGGGAGTTAACCCGCAACCCCGCC
>JBJHBT010000020.1:0-65423 GCA_050485645.1 Gammaproteobacteria bacterium
TCCTGCCTCTCCGGGGCAGCGGCAGGTTCGTCGCAAGCGTGCGCAATTGGCTCATCGAATACCTGCCGGCATCTCGTGCAGTAGTATCCAGTACGATCCGGGCCGCTAGCCAGATCCGCGCCGATCACTTCCTGCCTCTCCGGGGCAGCGCCGAGCGTCGGCGTATTGCGCGAGATCGTCTGCCGGCACAGGGCGCAGATATGCGATCCGATCGTCTCCACGTGGTTGCCCTCGATAGTGCCGGGGCATTGAGTCTCCGGGGCAGCGGCGTATTCGCGCGCTACGAGAAAGGCACCGTCGCCAAGGTGGCAACCGTTCTCGCAGACTATCTCGTCCGACTCGTAGTAGGCCGGCCCGCCGCACTCAGGGCAGGGGGTTTCTTCGAGTTCACTCATCGCTGCCTCCTCTACTCTTTCCATCGGACGATATACCAGCGCGGGCCGGGATTGCGCCAGATCGGCAGGAACACGACGCGCCCGGTGTCTTCGTGCTGCCACGTCCACCACAGCCATCGCGTCAGTGGGCTATTCTGGAGCCGTTGCAAGATCATCGCTGCCTCCTGTGCTTATCGCTGTCCGGGCCGTTCAGGTCCGTCTACCGTCCGCAGAAGGCTTGATTGCGCGTCACCTTTCCGGCCGCCTTCGCGCCGCGTTTGATACGCTTCAGCTCGGCTTGCGCTTGCGCGAGCGTGATCTCTCCGCTCTTGACGCGCGCCAGCAGCACCTTACGAACTTCCATGCTATCTGCTACGCGGCCATCCGCTTCGGCCTGCTTTTGTGCCTTCCGCTGTGCCTGTAACTTCAAAAAGCGATCACCTTTAGCCATGTGTCTTACCTCTATTCGGTCGCTGCTTGCCCTCAACGAACATAGTGCACTGCTCATTATCGCCTTCCGAGTTTCGCGGAATCAGAATGTGCAGGATGCTTTCCTTGTTGTTGCACTCGTCATAGTTGTGCAGAAGGTGCGCCAACATGACCGCGCAGCCGTTCTTGTCGTCTCGGTGAATGCACCGAGAGCAATACTCAGCTTCGTACATATCGCCGGCCGTGCCGTTCGGGAAGTAGGCCATTACTGTAGCTCCCGTATCTGACTCATCCGGCGTTCGTGGGCCTCGTTCGTGTCGTCGTCAAACATTCGAATCTCCGTCTCCCGACTGCGGGGATTGGCTCGGTCGTTCGGCCATTGCATCACCCTCCGCAGTGGCCTCCTGATGCGAGGAAAGTTTGGCGCGTTTCGCGAGCGAGTTCTCCACTTGCTGCATCGCCCAATCGAGCTTATCCGCCGGCATCTGGGCAACAATTTCGGAGAGGTTCATAGCGAGCGCATCAGCGACACTGCGCCGTCCGTTATTGCGTCCGTACATGAGCTTGAACGTGCGTGTCTCCGCAGGGAGTCTAGATAAGCCGTCCTGGATCTGTGCTCGTGCGAATTCTTGAAGTTGTTTGTTCATGAGTCCTCCGTAGTCTCCGCATACGGATCAATGCCAGCCATTGCCTTGGCGCGGGCGATGGCGTCGTAGCGTTTGAGGTAAACGAGTCCGCGCGCTAAAAATATCTGGCGAGAATTGCTCCATGCAGCACTCGAATACCAACTGTCTAGCGATGGGTCGGGAACGTAAAAAGACGCAGAGCACTCCGGCGCTTCCGTCTCCGGCGCAGGCACCTCAAAGCCGTTGCACATGATGGTGCGCGGGCGGGCGCGGTAGCGGTCATCTATAAAGAAGCACGTCGGCTCGCCTGCCATTGACATCCACTCTCTCCGGCCTTTGTGAAAGAACTGCGCCCTCTCCGGATTCATCACGCACTCGCGTACGCCGGCGGACCATTCGTTCCATTGGGCTTCGGTCATCAGTGGTTTGGTCATCGTGACTGCTCCCTTATCGGCTCGCCTCGGACGGTGATGTGTGGGTCGTCCTCAACCCGGTACGGTGCCCGTGGATCGGTAGAGCGCTGCAGGTGCCCGCGATTGGCCAGCATATGAGCGTGGTCCACAGTGACCCGGTACACCTGGCCGCGAAATCCGACGTTGATGTGTTCGTTTCTCATGCCACCGCCCGTTCCACCGGCTCGACAACGTTCGCGCGAACCAGCGCTTCGGAGACTGCCGGCGGCACGCTGTTGCCGACCATGCGAACCTGCGCCGTCTTGGTCAGCCGCTTGCCGGCTATTTCAGGGTCGATGACATAGCTGTCCGGGAAGCTCTGCGCCCGATACAGTTCGCGCGGCGTCAGCATGCGCATACCGATATCGACTATGCGGTGCGGCTGGCCATTGACGGTCACCAGCCCGAACCGGTCCTTCGCCGTGATCGTGTGCAGAGGCTCGTCGCAGCGGACACCGTCGCGCTCGTTGCCGTAGAACTTCACGAGAAACGCATGCACCAGCGCGTGATGGTCGACAGTGGTGATCGTGTCGAGCGGTGCGCGCATGTCGATGCCCGGGCCGGTGTAGTTGCCGCCGTAGTGCTTGGCGATGAAGGCCGCGACGATGGCGCCTTGGCTGCCCTGCGCGGTGACAGTTGCATAGGGGGCGCGGATATCCCGGACCCGCGGCGCCTGGCCTTCTCGTTCACCGTTCCGGGTGTTGATGAGGCACGCGCCCGCCGTGCCGCCCGCGGTCGGCACGATGAACGGCTTCGAATCCTCGACCACGTACCGCATGACGCCTCGCGCGATCCGGCGCAGCGTGGCCTCGGCCAGCGGGCGCTTACGCTCGAAGATTGAGGGGCAAGGTATTGACCAGTCGATGCATTCAGCAGCAGCGCGGTACGGTGCGGCGCCGGTGAACTCCCCGTGTGATGCCGGCGGGAACACGATGTCTTCACCATCCCTGCGGGCGATCACGAACAGCCGCTTGCGGGTCGTCGGGGCACCGTAGTCGCAGGCCCGAAGCTCGCGCATGTCGATCTGGTAGCCCAGGTTCTCGATCTGCCGGTGCCAGCGCCGGAACGTCATGCCGCGACGAATCGGGCACGGCCGGCCATCTTCGAGCAACGGCCCCCAGTGCTGAAACTCTTCGACGTTCTCCAGCATGATGACGCGCGGACGCACGGCTTTCGCCCATCGGACAACGAGCCACGCCAGCCCACGCCTGCGCCGGGCCCGATTGCGATCCCGGAATGGCTTGCTGCCCCGTGCCTTCGAGTGATACGTGCAGTCAGGGGAGAACCAGCCAAGCGCAACCTCACGGCCGCGGGCCAACGCTACCGGATCGATGTCCCACACGCTTTCGCAGAAGTGGTGCGTGCGCGGGTGGTTCGCCTTGTGCATCGCAATCGCCTCCGCATCGTGGTTGATGGCGAAGTCGACCGGCCGGCCCAGAGCCGTCTCGATGCCCTGGCTGGCTCCGCCCCCGCCAGCGAAGTTATCCACTACGATCACGCCGCGTCCTCAGCTTTCGCCGCGACAAGTTCGCCGTCAGATATTACGAACCCGACCTTGCCCGACGAATCCACTTTCTCGACCCACACCTGCATGTCCTGCTCGTCGGCCATCTGGGCCAGCAGTGTCATTCCGTCATCGTCCAGCAACGACCCGTCGCGGATGCGTATGACACGCAGCTTGGGATTCATCGCCGAGGCAATCGCCACGCTCGCGCGAAGCTGTTCGGCGTCGCTCGCCTGGTCGAATGGCACGCCGTCGAGCGTGACGCCGGTCGCGTCGAACGACAGCCCCGGCACCGGGAGCTCCGATTCCGAAATGGCCTTGGCTTTGGCGGCGTCGCGCTCGTGCATCGCGGCGGTCAGCGCGTCAGATTGTTTCTCGGCCGCTTCCGCATCGGCCTCCACTTGCTTGCGCTCGGCGATGATGCGCTCGCGTTCATCGATCGAACGATTTGCCTCACGGCTGGCGGTGATCTTTTGGCGGATCAGGGTCGTATCCAACGGTTCTGGTAGCGCCCCTGCTTCAGCCAGGCGCTGGGTCATGGCGTTGGCTTCCTCGAGCTGCGCTTTCGCCGTGCCTTCGGCCACCGTCGCCTGTTCCAGCAATTCTTGCGCTCGGCGACGCAAGTCTTCCGCCTTGGCTTTTTCTTGCTCTGCCGATTGGCCCAGCTGCCGGGCCTGATCCTCCAACTTTTCGCGCCGCGCCTTCCTGGCCTCGATCTGGGCGTTGTGCTCGCCTGCCTGTTCGAGCTCGTTCACCAGGGCCGACTCGTCAACGCGCTCCGTGTGCTGGACGTCCGGGACGGTCAGCGTGGCGAGCCGCGCCCGCAGTTCCTTCGCGCGTCGATTGATGTCACGGCGCTTGTCGTAGTCGGCCTGGTTCTGGCGTTCGATCTCGTCGAAATCCACGCCCGGCACGAACCGACGCATCGTGTCGATCTGCTCGGCCGGCTTCATGCGCGTGAAGGCGAGCGGGTCGAACGACAGTTCGCCGAGCAGCTCGTCCAGCACCTTCTGCGGAGAACGGAACACGGCGCCGTCTGTCGACTCCACCGTGATCGATGTGGTCACCTTGGCGTCATCGTCCTTCTTGCGGTTGAAGGTGCGCGTCACCACGAGTTCGCCGAGGTCCAGGCGGATCCGCGCCTTGGTAGCCCCGTTGCGGATCGGCGCGGCCTGGATGTGCGTTGCCCCCGAAAGTCCCCACCACAGCGCGTCCAACACCGAGGTTTTGCCAGCGCCGTTCTTCCCTGTGATCTGAACTATGTTTCCATCGGGCTTGATCTCGACCGCGACCAGTCGTTTTACGTTTTCGGCCTGCAGGCAAATGATCTTCATAGCGGCACTTCCTCCAGTTCAGCAACCGCGGACGCCGTGTCGTAGTGCGGGACGGCCTCATCGAAACCAGCGGCCTCGTTCGCCGCTTCGATGCGTATCCTGGCGGTATCGCTCGCAGCCTTAAGCGCCTTTTTCCCGGGCGCAGTGAGCGATCCCCATGCCGCAGCCCGCTGCTTCTCGAGATTGTCGAAATCCGCCTGACTGGTGCACTTCTCGTACTGCTGCCTGAGATCGTCGGCACCGTTTTCGTCGTCGCCTTCTCCGGCAGCCCACCGGGCCATCTGCTCTCCGATGCTCTCGTCCAGCGGCTTGCCCGCAGACCCGGTGAAAATCCCGCGAAACTGCTCCGGCACTTTCACCATCATCTGCTCGCCGGGTTCGTCGCTCTGCAGCGTCGGTACGCCACCGGCGCCCGGCAGCAGCAGCGCTTTGGCGGTCAACTCGTAAACGAATTCCTCCCCGGCAATCGGCATGAAGCCCATCTGGGTGATTTGCGTCTTGCCCTTACCCGTCTGGACTTTGATTTTGTTCTTCGCCCTGAAGCAGAAGACGAAGTTGCACTGCGCCTGCAAGATCGCCTGAATGAGTTTGCGCCGAGCCGCCTTCGGCTTGGCCCAGGCCGTCATCTGAACCTTGCTGGCGTCGTTTGTCTTCCACAGGGTCTTGAGCCGCTCAATCTCAGCCTCGTGCCATTCGAGCAGTCCGCCGGGGCCTTCGTGCTCATGCGACATGCTGTCGACCACGATGATCTTTCCACCCTGCTTTACGCAGTGCTCTATCGCTGCGATGTAGTCGTCAGATGAAAACGGCGGATCGAACGGCACGTGCCGGAACCTGAACAGCTCTGCATAGTGCAGTGCGCGGCTCGACTCGGTATCGATCAGGAAGATGTCCCCGCCGGTCACGCGCTGCATGCCCGTGGCGAGTCGGAGCGCGGAGAACGTCTTGCCGCTGCCGGACGGACCGGCAACGCCGAACAGTAGCGGCGTTGCGGTCCTGACGGCGGGCCTGTCTTGGAATTGTCGTTGTACTGCAGCCATTGATCCTCTCCTTAAGCGAATTCTTCGGCAGCCTCTTCCTGCATCAGCGCCCATGCCGGGGCATCGAGCTCGATGGGTGCTTTGGTGTAGCTGGGCCAGTAGTTGCGCGCCAGACAGTCCTCCCACGTGGCGACGGCCCTCGCCCAGCGGCGGTCGCCGAGCTCGCGTAGCGTGCCGCTTGGTCGCGCTGGCACCACGGCGTAGGGCGGTTCAAGCTCCATGAACAGCATCACGTAATCAACGCGCCCTGCCAGATCAGGCCGGAGCCGTTCCACGGCCGATATGTAGGCGGCGTGCTGGATGTCATAACCGTATTCGGCTGCGCTGCGCTCGCACGTGCGTCGATCTGCGCTGCGGATCTTCTTGACGTCGTAGATGGCACCAGCTTCGGGCGACAGGACCATATGATCCATTTTCCCGCGGCACAGCACGTCGCCTAGATTGCCGTCTTCGACCCACTCTATTGCCACCTCACTCTGGCCGCACAGATCGATCCCGAATGCACGGATGTTCTGCCGCAGCACGCGGGCAGCCGATTCGAGCGACTCGTACTTGTGCTCGAGCACCGGCGTTCGACCTGCTGCGATGGCCTCGTCTCTGGCCTCCCGGGCAGCTTTCGTCCGGAAGTCGTCGAAACCACGGACCACTACTATCTGTTCGTGCCCTTCGTCCAGCACCAGCGCGTGGATCACGTCACCGTCCTTGGTGGCGTCGGTCGGTTCGCGTCGGATGCCGCCGAGCTTCGGGTGCTCCGTCCAAGCGTGTAGCGGCGAGCGAGTGACCAACGTCCGTGCGATCGACTGTGACAACGAAGGCGTCTCGCACGGATCGGCGAAATACTCCTCCGCCGTGCACTCGAGGATGCGCGCACGTGGCTCGTCAATTGGTTCTGGTTTCGCGTTCATCCCGTTCGCTCCTGTCGTTGCCGATAGATCTGCGAGAGCCACTTCCGTCCAGCGAGCCGGCGTTCGGCTTCTTCCCGGGCGGGGCGCTCCCGATTCAGCACATTCCTGGCCACGCGCTGGCGCCACTCCAGTTCGATGCCAAGGTCACGTTGCTCCTGTGTCCGGATGTCCCGGTCTTGCAGGGCGCTCAACGTCAGCGTTTCCATCTGCGAACTCTCCCCTCGATATGCCGGCCGCGGTGGTTGCGCGGGTCGTGTCCCTGCGGCTCGAACAGCGCAAGGCCCGTCTCCAGTTCGCCCTCCACGATCGTGTAACCAGGCAGGTCCGTGGTGATCGTCCGATGCTTGCCGGACAGATCGCGATTGGCGGTGTATTCGTTCGCGCGGCTCATCGCAGCGCCGCTCTGATATCAGCCACACGCTCGCGGCTGTCGGCAGCGCGTTCGTCCGCCATGTAGTCGTCGACCGCGGGTGATTCGCGCCGGCGCGCCAGCTCCTTGGCGACATCGATCGAAAGTGCTGCGGATGAACCGGTCAGCAATGCTCTCGCGATGACACCGACGACCACTACCGCGAACCGCTCGTGCAGCAATGCGGCAATCATGGAGTCGCTGAGCGAGCGCATCAGTTCATCGCCACAGAGGGCGTCCGAGATGTCATCCGGGGCGACGTCACGGTAGTACCTCATCGCCAGGTCGCAACGCGTGTGCAGCGGCAGATTTTCATAAGAGCCGTGGTCGTCCACAGCCTCCCGGACGGCCTGCTGATACGTGCGCGAATACAGTTCGCTGTTTTCTCGCGTCATAGCGTCACCCAGCCTGCCGACGAAGAAACATCGGGGTGCTGACCTGTTCGGCGTTTGCGCGACACCAGTCGGCCAATCCCGGGGTGCCGTAATCAGTCATTTCGATCTCGACGGTGGCGTCGAGGTCGTCGAGGTCGTCCCGCTCACGGCGCACGATAGATACGACGCGACGGGCCAGCTTGAGCTGGGCCAGGCGGGTCATTCGGCTGTTGGCGGTGTGCTTCATGGCTCGACTCCTGTGTGCATTGGGAGGCGAGTATGCAACTATCGGTTGCTCTCGTCAACAACCAATAGTTGCGTTCGTGGCGCAGGTCCGTCCGGCGGGGCAAAATTCCGAGCAAAAGATGTGCGCCCCCTCACAGACGCGAGTACGCCGTCTGCGATATCTTCTCGCCAATGAATAGATGGGGAGCGCGGAGAATGATCAGGGTTTTTTTGTTGTTGAGTCTCGCGGCCGGATCGGCCGTGGCGGAGAAAGAGCCGGGCCAGATGAGCGGCCAGGCGCTAGCGATGATCTGTATCGCTGAACAGATCGCGGTCGAGGAGGGAGAGTCGGCTTTCGATGAGATGTTCTGCCACGGTTACATCCAGGGGATATACGACGCCTACGCGTCGGAGCTTTGCCCTGTTGCCGCGCAACGCAAGGATCTCGCCACAGACGTATTGCGGCTGATCCAACTGTACCCCGAGCTGGGCTCCCGGGCGGCGTCTGTGGCCGTGGTGGCGGCGTTGAATAGGAGCTGCGCCAGCAGCGACTAGTGGGACGATTCGTCGGCAGCTTCTGTTGATGACGGCTCTACAGGGAGCTTGTTGATCGGTTGGCGGTAGGACATATAGCCAGCCTTGAGCGCAGCGAACTCCAGCACCTGATGGCGCCCGGTCTCGTCGAGGTCGTGCCAGACATCGCGCAGCTGCTTCAGATCAGGGGCGTCTTCCATCGGCCGCTTCGGCAGCTGTCCCGCCTGCAGCCATTGTGGCGTGACCCGTAGATCGGCGGCGATCCGAGCGATGTTCGTTTGATCTGGGAGCACCCGGCCATCGAGCCACTTCCCGGCACCCTCACCAGATACACCATAGCGACGGGCCACCCAGGCCGTGCGCCCGCGTTCGTGACGCGGCGGACACCCTTCTGAGCGCGCGAGTTCATCGAGCGCCTCATGCAGCCGCTCGGAAAACTCCCGCTTAGCCTGATCCCTTGACGCAACCATATGTTGCACGGTACGCCTGCGCCCATCAACAATCAGTTGTTGACGTATCGCAATTATCGGTTGTAGAGTCCGCTCCATGGACGATCCTCTGACTCAAGCAATCAATACGGTGCCCGGCGGCCGCCGGCGTATCGCCGAGGCGTGCCGGGTGCGCTACCAGGCTGTGTGGAAATGGGAAAAAGCGGGGCGGCTACCCCGTTCGGAGTTCTCCGGGGAAACGGAGTACTCCGCCATTATCGAGCGGGAAACCGGCGGAGCAGTGTTGAAAGAAGAGCTGCTCCGCTGGTCCCGCGACGGCTGGAAAAATCGCGCGGCTTGAGTCGTTGTCGTTCTGGCCGGCGAACCTACCGGCTACGTAGGGGCAAATTCAAGTTTCTGGAAAAAACACCCTGTCAAGAGGGGAAATTGGGCAATCAAGCGAACCTTATGTCGCACGCGGTGCGCCGCGCGCCAAGCGGTCATCGTTGTGGCGCATCCCACCCGCGCGGCCGCAAGTACCCGGACGCCCTCGTGGCGGAGGCGCGTCGCCGGCACCGTCAAGGTATCGGCATCACCACCCTGAGCCGCCTCCTGGCCGTCCCTGAGCGCACGCTCGCGGACTGGATCAGCTACGCCACAAGACCGCCGACATGAGGCTGGCGTGTAACGGCACAGCGGCGGTAGAGCGCGAATTGGCCGCGCTGTCAGGACGCACCGGTGTCGCTTTCGACGTCCTGCTGGAGCGACATGAGCGCGGCCTGCGTGGCGACCAACTGGTCGGCCGGCGGATGCCAAACGATCAGTGGATCTCGAACGCCGCCGCCGCCGCATCGCTCGGCCTGACGCATGGGGTATCGCATCTGGGACAGATCGGCCGAGCCGCCATAGGACAGCGCTCCAGGGCACTGCGGGAGGGCGCCAGCGCGCGCGGCGTCGGCCTTCTGTGCCGTCGATCCGATGTCGAGGCTGTTCGCCAAATCATGGACGAATGCCAGATGCGGCCACTGCAAGCGTGCCGGGTCTGGGCCGCAATCAAGCAAGGGAGAATCGATGGTGCAGGCGCTGGTCTGTAACGGCCTTTACCCCGTCCTCGATGCGCTCTGGCAGCCAGCGGTTGCTTTCTGGGAGCCAAAATCCCTATGAGTGCGTGGATCAAACTGGAGAAATCCATCGACAGCGATCCGCGGGTGTTGCGCATGGCGAGAAAGCTCGAACGGCGGTTCAGCTTGGTCGAAAACGGTGTAACGCAAGACAGCGATTCTTGTAACGCATGTGCGTTACCGGGTGTAACGCTGGTGGTTGGCGCGCTGTCCAGATTGTGGACTTACGCCGATACTCACATCCGACATGACGATGTTTTGGAGCTCGGTCCTGACGAAATAAACCTGCTCGTTGGGGTGCCAGGATTCGTCGAAATGTGTCCCACAGACTGGCTTGAGCCTATCGACGAAGAATCGGTAAAACTGCCGAACTATCAAGAACATAACGGAGTCGAAGCCAAACGAAAGGCACTCACTCAGAAACGCGTCGAAACGCTGAGGAAACGCAACCGTAACGCTGTGGCGTTACAGGAGTGTAACGCTCTTGCGTTACCAGACCAGACCAGACCTAGACCTAGACCTAAAGAAGAGCCTCCTTACGGAGGCGTCGATGAATCGACCCGCCCGCCAAAAAAATCGGACGGAATCGATCGGGAGCTCGAGCAGCAGATTCTGGCCGCCTACCACGAACTGCTACCCGATCTGCCGCAGGTGCGGGACTGGAACGATCGCCGCAAGCGCAAGCTGCGAGACAGGATCCGCGAGCGAGTCAAGGCAGGCAAGCCGGCCGATAGAGTCAGTTACTGGCGGGACGTGTTCCGCAAGGCTGCCCGCTCGGATTTTCTGACCGGCCGTGCGAAGGACTGGCGGTGCCCAGGACTCGAGTGGATCCTCGAGTCGCGGAATTTCACGAAGCTGATCGAGGGCGCCTACGACAACACCGGAGGGTCCGATGGGTGAGGTTCGCGCGCTGATGGTCCCGCCACACTCCGTCGACGCAGAGCAGGCGTTGCTGGGCCTGTTGCTGCTCGACCAGCAGGTGTGGCATCGCATGTCCGGCCAGGTGGTCGAGGAAGATTTCTATCGCGCTGATCATCGCGTGATCTTCGCGGCCTGCGAGGCTGTGGCCGACGCCGGTGGTTCCCCGGATGCGGTAGCGGTGCGCGATCACCTCGCGCGGCATGGGCAACTGGAGCAAGCTGGCGGCAGGGACTATCTGGCCGAGCTGATCGAGGCGGCCGGCTCGGCGCCCAACGTGGCCACCTACGCAGCAACGGTGCGTGATCAGGCTGTCCTGCGTTCGCTTCACTCGACGCTCACCGAGCACACGTCGCGCATCCACCGCCAGCCGCAGCAGGCCAGCGTGCACATCGGCGAAGCGCTGCAGGCGTTGATCGGCCTGACAGACCGCGGTCGCAGCGGACGCGGCCTGGTCAGTGCTCAGAAACTCGTCGGCGAACTGATCGACGATCTTGACCGACGACGCGATGGCGAGCGTGGGTTGTCGATCGGCCTGCCCGACTTCGACGCGCTCTCGTCGGGTCTGGAGCCGGGCGACCTGGTTGTGTTGGCAGGGCGCCCGGGCATGGGCAAGACAGCGCTGCTGGTCTCAATAGCTGCGCACGTGGCGCGGACCGCGAGCGTGGCGATCTACTCGGCCGAAATGACATCGCTGCAGCTGCTCAAGCGCGCGCTGGCGCTCGTGACCGGCATCCCCCAGAACCGATTTCGCCGAGTCGAACTGCTGGAGGAAATCGACTGGTCGGTGATCGAGAGCGGGACAGCGAAACTGGCGCAGCGTCGCCTGTGGATCGACGACACGCCATCGCCAACACTCGCGCACGTGAGAGCCGAGACGATGGCTGCACGCGCAAACGGGCCGATCGGGCTCGTCATGGTCGATTACGTGCAGTTGGTGCAGGGTACGGGCCGCAACCGCGCCGACGAACTGCGCGACGTTGCATACGGCCTCAAAGGCCTGGCCAAGGACATCGGCGCGCCGATCATCCTGCTCGCGCAGCTCAATCGCGGCGTTGAGAGCCGCGACAACAAACGTCCGCGACTGTCCGACCTGCGCGATTCCGGATCGATCGAAGAAGCGGCCGATTTTGTCGGCATGCTGTACAGCGAGGGGTACTACGATCCAGAGCACGGCATGCCCTACGTGCTGGAGTGCCTGATCGAGAAAAACCGCCACGGCGAGCGCGGCGAATGCCTGTGGCATTTCAGCGGCGAATTCTCGCGCGTCGGCACGCTCGATGATGGTGCCAAGGCGCAGTACCGACGACTGCGTGCGTCGAAGCGACGCAGCGTCATGAGTGACGACGATCTTTGACCATCCCAGGAGACCTGGATGAAACTTTCTCTGGAAAAACGCCCCTGCCAAATGGGCGGTTCGATGAGCACGAACACTGAGCATCACGGCGATGACGACGTTGGCGCCATCGATATCCGACTGGACGGAATCATGCTCGGCCGATCGGATCTCGACGCACTGCTCGGCGACGGCGCGCACGCTGCGCTGTACGTTACGGCCGCATCTAACGGCGAGGAGGCGATGCCGGATCTGCGCTTGCCGCAGCTCAAGCCGCTGGTGCTGAAAGATCACTTCGAGGGCGCGCGTGTGGTGTTGCGGCCCGGCTTTGCCGGTGACGAATGGCTGGTGTTCGCTGACTGCAAGGTTCGGCAGGTGAAACTGGAACTGCAATCAGGCGGACTGACGAAGCTGTCATGCAGCGTGCGAGCACGGCCTGACCCAGAGGACGTCGGCACGCTGTTCGAGTGGCAAAACACTGAGGTCATGGTTGAGATCAGCGATGGCAAACGCGCGCAGCCGAAAGCGAAAGACCGTCAGGGCGATCTGGCGCTCGGCGAGCCTCCAGATCCGGACGCGGAGAATCTGCAGGAGACCCAGGAGGCATGACCGGTCTCGGCGTCATCTTCGGCGCGCTTGTGGCGTGGGTCTTCGTCGCGCTTGTCATGGCGCTGATGGTCATCGGAATAATCGTAGCCACCGATGAGCGCGCGCGAATTCGTCGCAGACGAGCTCGGTCGAGCGGTGGCCTGCGCCGTGGTGAGCGACGGGTCTGATGCCAGGACACGCCCATATCCGTGGCAAGACTGCGCCGATGTTTGACGCTGATCCGTTCACTGGCGAAGCGCTGTCGAAGCGCGAGAAACGATCCAAGGGCAAGGATGCGGCCGCGAGCTTCGCGCTCCAGTGCCGGGCCTATCAGCTGCCTGAGCCAGTGCGCGAACTGATGTTTGCCAAGCAGATCGGGCGGCGATGGCGGTTCGATTTCGCGTGGCCGGATTACATGCTGGCGGTCGAGGTAGAGGGGCTCGTGGTCTTCCGCGGCAAAGATGGAGCGCTGCAGGTGAAGGGTCGGCACGCGAGCATTACGGGCTTCAAGGCCGATGCCCTGAAGTACGCAGAAGCAGCAGTGCTCGGCTGGACCGTCCTGCGCTTCGAGCAGAGCCAGGTGCGCGACCGAACTGCGGTTAACTACTCTCAGCGCGTGCTATATGCACGTGGGTGGAGACGAGACGATGAGCACGCAACAGCCTGACGATGACGTCGTTGGCCGCGGGGAAGCCTTGGCAAGCGCAATTGTGCTCGCCGCGATTGCGAGCCTATTCTGGTTCGGCGTCGGCTGGATACTGGGGGCAACAATCGGAGTGCCGCTGTGGTGAGCAGGCCGCTGACGGTCAAGCAGGCGCGGTTTGTCGAGGAATACCTCGTCGACCTGTGCGCAACGAACGCCGCTCTGCGCGCTGGTTATTCGCCGCGCTCGTCCAAGTGCATAGGCCACGAGCTATTGGGCAAGCCAGCTGTGGCGCTGGCCATCGCTGCAGCGAAGCGCAGGCGATCCGAACGTACCGAACTGAGCCAGGACATAGTGCTCCAGGAGGCAGCGCGTGTGGCGCTGTCTGATCCGCGCAAGTTCTACGACGCTGACGGAAACCTGCGACCGATACACGAGCTCGACGACGACACTGCGGCTGCGCTGGCAGGCATCGACGTGGAGCAGATTTACGAGGGCCAGGGCGGTGACCGCGCTGTCGTGGGGCAGGTGCGCAAAATCAAGCGCTACGACAAGGTTCGGGCTCTCGAGCTCCTCATGCGCCACATGGGCATGTTGACAGATCGACACGAGATCAACGGCGACCTCAGGGTAGAGATAGTGGACGTAGGCAGTGGCAGCCAGAACGATCAGGATCCCGGCTGATGGATGGCGTCCGCGCCCGTATCAGCTGCCGGCGTGGGACTACCTGGTGGGTGGCGGGCTGCATGCGGAGATCGTGGCGCACCGCAGGTGGGGCAAAGACGATGTCGCGCTGCGGTTCGCATGCGTGGCCGCGCTACGGCGGCGCGCGAACTATTGGCACATGCTCCCCCTTGCGAACCAAGCCCGCAAAGCCATCTGGACCGCAGTCAACCCGCACACCGGTCAGCGACGCATCGATGAGGCGTTCCCTCACGCCATCCGCCGGCGCACGCGCGAGCAGGAAATGCAGATCGAGTGCGTCAATGGGAGCACGTGGCAGGTGTTAGGCAGCGATAATTTCCAGGGCTCCATCGGCTCATCGCCTGCCGGCATCGTCTATTCCGAGTGGGCACAATCCGATCCGCAGTCGCGCGGCTATCTGCGCCCGATCCTGCTGGAAAACAGCGGCTGGCAGCTGTACATCACGACACCGCGTGGTCATAACCACGCCGAGCGCTCTTTCCGCAACGCGCAGCGCGACCCCAACGCTTTCGCCCAGATGATGACCGCCGAAGACACCGGCGTGTTCACGCCCGAGCAACTGGCGCGAGAGCGCCAGGCATACATCGAGGATTACGGCGAGGACTTCGGCGAGGCGCTTTTCCTGCAGGAATATTTCTGTTCGTTCGAGGCCGCGATACTCGGGGCGTACTACGGCAAAGAGATGGCCAGAGCGCGCAACTCCGGGCGCATCACGTTGGTGCCTCATGATCCGGCACACACCGTGCACACCGCTTGGGATCTGGGTCGTACTGACGACACCTCCATCTGGTGGTATCAGATCATCGGCCGCGAGATTCACGTCATCGACTTTTACTCCACGCACGGGCAGAACATCGATCACTACGCCACGCAGCTGCTGGGCAAATCGGTGGAACTCGAACTCACCGGCGACGGCGTCAAGGTGAGTGTTGGCGCCGCGGTGCCAGAGCTCGCGCACCGTGCACAGTACCGGTACGAGCTGCACAACCTGCCGCACGATGCCCAGGCAAAAACGCTGGCTGCACGCGGCAAGTCGATCGAGGAGCAGCTGGCCGCGGTACTGGGATGGACCACGCTGCGGGTTGTGCCGAGACTGTCGTTCGAAGACGGCATCCAGGCCGCGCGCACGATGTTCCCGCGCGTCTACATCGATCAAACACGCTGCGCCGAGGGAATTGATGCGCTCGCGCAGTATCAGCGCGAGTGGGACGATGAACGCAAGACGTTCAAGCGCACGCACTTGCACAACTGGGCAAGTCACCCCGCCGATGCATGGCGCACGATGGCGGTGGCTTATCAGATGGACCGCCCGGCCGGGAAGCCGGCGCGACGGGGTATCAAGCCGTTTAGCGGGGAGTGGCTGGAGGCCGAACAAGGCAAGCGCCGCGGACCGAGGTACTAGGAGACGAAATCTATGGACGAACACACGCAAGAGCCAGCCGGCGGCGCAACCTTCGCCGACCCGCCGGTAGAGCTGCGCGAAGTCGAGAATCTGCGCAAGGAAGTCGAGCGCGCCCAGGAGCACGACAAGCCGGCGCGAGCCCAGTACGCGATTGATCGCCGATACGCGGCGGGCACTGCTGACATTGACTGGGCGGTCAACACGAACCTGATCGGAAACTACATCGACATCCTCGTCGACTACCTGTACGCGAAGAATCCGGATGTCAGCGCCAGGCCAGCCGAAGAAGTCTCCAGTGCGATGCCGGCACCTAAGTCGCCCAATCTCGACGACCCGATGGTGCAGGAAGAAATCGCTGCGTGGCATCAGATTCCGGAGGTGCTGCGCAACCAGGAAGGAATGCCGGAGTCTGTCAGGCAGATGGAGGCATTCCAGGAACACCAGGAGCAACAGCGGGCGGCCCGGCGCAAGCGTGCGGAGCGGCAGGACTTCGCGTCCACGATCGAGATCGTGGTCAGCAAGTTGTGGAAGCGCGGCAAGCTGAAGAAGCACGCGCGCAAGCAGGTGCGTTCCTGCCTGTCGGTCGGACCCGGATGGCTGAAGGTTGCAATGCTTTCCGACACCAAGACGGATCCGGAAGTGCAGGCCGCGCTCAACGACCTGCGTGACAACCTAGAGCGCGTTCAGGCATTGCAGCGTGAGGTCGCTGCCGGAAATCCGTGGGAGAGCCCAGACGCCGACACGAACGGCGCACAAGCGCCGGAAGATCTGGAACTCAAGCAGCGCGAGCTGCAGGAGCAGATCGCCGGCATGGAACCCACGCTCGAGGTTGTCCTGCGCAAAGGCCTGGCGATCGACTACGTGTCGGCCGAGGACATGATCGTCAGCACCGACGTGCGCTACATCGATGACTATCTGGACGCCGGTTTCTGCGGCAATCAGATCTACGTGCGTACCGATGAGATAGCCGCCAAGTTCCCGCGCCTCACGGCTGAGGACATCAGTCAGGCGACGAAGTACTACATGCGCAGTCCGCTCGACGCGATTCGCCCGAAGGAGGGCGTCGACGTACAGCAGTCATACGACAGCGGCCGCAACGCAGACGCCGCCGATCAGTTTGTCAGCGAGAAGTCGTTCACTGGCTCTGGCTCTGCGGATCAACAGCAGGTGTCGTTCGCCAAGGTGGCCGAGATATGGGACCGCAACAGCAATCACATCAAGACGATGGTTGAGGGCGTGAAGCGCTGGGCAAAGGAGCCGTTCAAGCCAAAGTACGGCACGACGCGATTCTTCCCGTATTTCTACCTTGCGTTTTACGAGGTCGACGGTGCCCGCCATTCGCAGTCGCTGTCAGGACGGATGTGCAAGCTGCAGGACGAGTACGCGGACACACGATCAAAGTACCGCCTGGCACGCAGCCGAGCCACGCCGGGCACCATCGCCAATGCCGAAATGGTGAGTCGTGAGGACGCCAAAAAAGTCGCGACCAGCACCGAGCAGGAAGTCGTGATGGTCAGATTGACCAACCCGAACATGCGACTCGGTGACGTCTTCGCGCCCAAGCCGGTGTCGGCGGTGGATGCCTCACTGTACGACACGCGAGCGATCGTCACGGACATGGAGAAGCTGTCTGGCGTCCAGGAAGCCAAGCAGACGCGCGGCAACCGTCCGGCTGGCATGACGGCGACGGAGGCCGAGATCGAGGAATCGGGATTCGCGGCGCGAGCGAGCGCGGATCAGGACTCGATCGACGAAATGCTGACTGATCTGGCGCAGTACACGGCGGAGCTGTCGCTCCAGGCATTGACGCACGAGGAAGTCGTCAAGATGGCCGGCGTGCAGGCTTACTGGCCCGAGGGACTGCCGATCGAAGAGATCACCAACCTGGTGGAGGTAGACATCGAAGCCGGCAGTACGGGACGCCCGAACCGATCGTCGGAGCAGCAGGCGTGGACGATGATTCACCCGATGATCCGTCAGGACATCATCGAGATTCAGCAGGCACGCGCGATGGGGAACACGGCGTTGGCGGATGCGCTCATTGAACTGCTGAACGAGACCATGAGGCAGTTCGGCATGCGTGGTGATGTCGAGCGATTTATTCCGGCCGGTGATGCGCCGATGCCGATGCCGATGCCTGGTGACGTCGCGCCGCCGCCGGTCGACGCCGGCGTGCCGGATGCCGGCGTTTCCGAGGTAGCCTGATGAGCCAAGAGGCGTGTGACGCGACGAGCGATGAGCTCGCCAAAATCGAGCGGGGCATCGAGGCGTATGCGAGGCAGCAACAGATCCTTCTGCGAGTGATTCGTCGCAAGCGTGAGCTGTCGGAGCGCGACTTCGATCGCATCTTTTCGTGGCTGAAGCCGTACCGGAAGCCAGACGGCATGCGCGGCAACATGCGGCGCCGCCCCGCTTTCTGCTACGTACCACTGCGCGGCCACACGATCATTCTCGGCGGCATGTCGGGCTCTGATCGCAACAAGTGGCTGCACCTTGCCCAACTCATGATCGTGCTCCGCAAGATTGAAGCCGAGGAGCGCGATGGACTTGTCTACTACAGCTTGCCAGCAGGAGGCTCCGATGGACCCTGAAACGACCGCTACCGACGCTACAACCGAAGACGCCCCCGAGCCGAAATCGGGGCTCGACGCGCTGAACGAGGCCTTGGCGCCCGACGACGCCGGCGGTGAGCCCGATGCCACCGCCGCCGGCACCGACGACCCCCAGGAGGGCGCCGACGATGTGGACGGTGAGGCTGGCACAGAAGACGGCGCGAGCGAAGCGGCTGCTGACGGCGAAGATGGCGAGCAGGAAGCGGAAGGCGGCGACGCTGACGGCGGCGATGAAACAGACGCAGAGCAAGGCGCTGCCGACGAAGGCGAACCGGATCCTGTTAACGACCCGATCCCGGAAGACCTGAAGGGCAAGACCCGGGAGCGCATGCAGTCGCTGATCACGATGGTGAAGGAGAAGGACGACGCGTATACGGAAGTGCTGCAGCAGCGCGATGACCTGATCGGCATGATTCAGGACACGGGCGCACCGCCGGAACAGTTCGGCCGAGTGCTAGAAACGCTCAAGATGCTGCACGCGCCTGATATCGAGACACGCAAGAAGGGCTTGCAGGCGCTACGCGATGACGTGCGGTCTCTGTCGATTCAGCTCGGCGAAGATTCCGGCGACCCGGCACTGCTGGAACGTCACGCCGACCTCAAGGATGCTGTGGCGACCGGCTATCTCGATGAGAAGTACGCTCGAGAGATTGCGCTTGCGCGAGAGCAGCGCAGTCAGGCTGAGCAGATCAGTCAGCGCAGCAGCGCCGATCAGAAGGCGTACGCGCGGGGCAAAGCGGACCTCGACGCGCTTGGGGATGATCTGCGTGACGATCCGGACTATGCCGCGCGGGTGGCGGCGCTGGCCCCGAGCATCCAGAAGAAGCTGGCGCAGAAACACCCCAGCGAGTGGGCGCGCACGTTCGCGGTCGAGTACGCCAAGGTGAAGCTGCCCAAGCCGGCAACAGCGCCTGCGACCCGCACAGCCACTCAGGGGGACCAGCCGCTGCGCGCACGACAGCCGGCCGGCGGTGCGGCACGGCAACCGAAAGACGGACTCGATGCGCTGAACATAGCACTCAGCGACCTGGGTGGCGCCTGACATGCCGCGCGGGGAATCACAGTACCTGCCGCTGGCGCAGGAGATCGTCAGGCAGGCAGCGGCCCGGGCGGCGTTCCTGTACGTGATGGAGGGCCGATATGGTGATTCTTGGTGCGTGTGGGCACCGCCGGAAGTGATGGCTGGCATGCCGGAACTGATCGAGGAGTGCGCGCAGCAGATGCAGGCCGGTGCAACGGCCGGCATCACTGAGACACCGCTCGCGATCATCGATCCGGGCAACGTCAACTATCAGGACTACGCTGATTTCATCGTGCGCCGGACTGAGGCTCAGTGCGTGTTCGTCTACGTGCTCGAGGGGCGGGCCGGTTCAGGCTGGGCCGCCTCAGCCGCGCCAGATGTTTCGCCGATGCTGTTGTCCGAACTGATGTACGGATTCGCTGACGACATGCGGAGTGAGGAATCCCAGCTGCGGGAGGCGCAGCATTAACCGCAACCGAAAGAGGTAACACGATGAACGAAACAACCGAAGTGAAATCCGACGAAGCCAGCCAGCCTGAGCCGGCCATCATGGTGCGAGCCATTACCGACGACCCTGACGCGCCGCAGCTGCGACGCTACCGCAGCCACAAGGTCGTGGAGGCGCTCAAGATCCACGCCATAGAGGAAACGCACGACGGAGAATTCATTGTGACGCCGGAGCTCGGATACTATCGTCCGTTCGAGGTGTCGCGCGAGTACGTGGAGAAGCACAAGCCGCAGGCCGGTGGCTACTGGGTCCGATATCAGGACGGATACGAATCCTGGTCTCCTGCTGACGCATTCGAGAAAGGCTATTCGGCCATCGTTGAGGCGGAGCCGGAGTTATCCGAAGACGAGTCGGAACCTGACTACGGGCGACTGCTCAGCATGATCATTGATGATCTGGGCGCCAAGCCGGGAACGCCAGAGCTGGCGAAAACAATCCGGCGACTTGAAATGGCGCGGGAGGAACTCGGGCGCGCGAACGCGGGTTGACATCTTTCGGACGCAGGTGTAACACTTGCGTCCGTACTCAACTGTAAGCCGGAGTCGTTACCGGAAGCCCACGCAACGGGCGCCCCGGAGCAGGATAGCCAATCACTGCTCGGGTCGGCAGAAGGCGACCTCTGCCAGGTGCTGAATCGAGGCGACGCACCACCTCCGATGGCAAGTGGATCTGCGCATAGCGCAGCGTCAAGTCACTTGCAAGCGCGGCATCACCGCGCCGGAGGGACCAAAAGGTGCCATTCACAGAAGAACAGACTGCCTACGCGGGCAATCACGTCATCGACAACTACCTGCGCAACAGCCCTGTCGATCAGGTCAACACTGAACGGCCGCTGATCAAGAAGCTGACGGAGAAGAAAACCAACTGGGGCGGCGGCCTGCAGTTCGTGGTCGAGAACTTGCGGCTGTCCAACGACAGCAATTTCCAGGCCTACTTCGGGGACAGCCAGGTCACCTACAACCGCAAGCGCACGCTTGGTCAGGCGAAGTTCCAGTGGGGTTCGTTCCACGACGGCTTCGGGCTCAACGAGGACGAGCTGACGCAGAACGGCATCGAGCTGACCGACGACCGCAACGCGAAAGCGAGCGACGCCGAGAAAATCCAGCTCGTGAACCTGCTGGAGGAAAACACCGAGACGCTTCGAATCGGAATGCAGGAAGGTCTCGACCTGATGTTCCATCGCGACGGTTCTCAGGATCCGCTCGAGATTGGTGGCCTGGACCATCTGATCCAGTTGGCTCCAGCGACTGGCGTAGTGGGCGGCATTGACTCGGCGACCCAGCCGCTGTGGCGAAACTACTCGAACACGTCGGTCGCAGTCACCGCTGGCGCTGTCGTGCAGGCGCTGGAGGAGGCGTGGCGCGAGTGTCACCGTCGAGGTGGCGCAACGCCGGACTGCATCTACATGGGCAGCAACTTCCTCGACGCGTACCGCATCGATGCCTCGCTGGCGGTCAACCGCCAGGTGCAGCTCGGCGACAGCCGCGGCAATCGTGCCGCCACGGTGCTTGATCCGTCGATCGGCGAGGGCGTCAAGACCGGGCTGTTCTTCAAGGGCGTCGAAATCATATGGGATCCGGTTTTCGACGAACTCGACGACATCGATAGCCCGGCGACTGAATGGGCCGATCGCTGCTACATGTGGTCCAGTCGGTTCGTGAAGCTGCGCCCGATCTCCGGTCACTGGATGGTGCGTCGCAAGCCGCCTCGTGTGTACGACCGCTATGTGCACTACTGGGCGCTGACGGCGAAGTGCGCGATGACCACGGGCAAGCGCAACGCCAACGCTGTACTGGCGCTGGATTAAGGGGGGCGCCATGAGAGGTATCAACGTTACCAACGCGGGCATTGACCTGACGGATCGGAACATCCCGTTCAAGCCGAACTACACGGTGGTCGTCATGAATCCGACCGCAGGTGCGCTGACGCTTCAGTCCGGTCCGAACGGATCGGATTGGAACGCTCTGCAGGTGGTACCGGCAGGGTCCGTGGCCGAAGTCATGCTGAACGATGACTTCGTCCGCGTGTCGACCGCCGCCACGCTGATCCTGCTGGGGAACTGAGCCATGCGTGCCCAGGAAGTACACGACGCGATCTCGGTGCCGGGCACGGCCACGACGGTCAACGGCGCGCCGCTCGAAACCGGGCGGTTGCGCCGGCCGTTCCTCCCCGGCAACGACGTGTTTGCGGTGCTCGCTCCGCGTGCGGTCGCAGCTGGCACGGTCGTGATCGAGGTCAGCAACGCCATGGCCACTCTCGAGGAGGAAACCGGAGAGTCCGTCGGAGCCACGTCGGCCGGTGGCGCATTCGATGGCGCGCTCGACAACACGTTGATCGTGCCTGGCAGCGTCGTGATCGCAATTGATGACGAGACGGTCATCGACGACGGACGAGGCAATCTCGCAGGCGATGCGGAGACCGACCCGGCCAGCGGCACGATCGACTATCGCACTGGCGCCATCGTGATCGCGTCCGAGCACAACGAGGAAGCCATCGAAGCGGACTACCAGTACCGCGAGGTGCCTTCCGACAGCTGGGACGAGGCGGCCGAGTTCGTTTTCACGTCGGCGAACAGCGTCATGCGTTTGGCGCCGGTCAAGCTCGGCGAATGGGTGCGCGGGGCGGTCACGACGGAAAACACGGACGGCGCCGGCGCATTCGGTCTTTACCTGATCGGCACCTGATCCGTCAGCAACAAAGGAGTCACAGATGATCCGCTATCTGAACGTCACCGTGCAGCGTAACGAGCTGCATCACCAGCCGGTCACAGTGCCGGCGTGGGAACTGCCACTGCTTGAGTCGCTGTATGCCGGCGTCGCCGTCACCGGTGAGACTTTTCTGGACCGCGAACGACCGCTGCCGGAAGCTGAGTATGACCGCCTGGAGCGAAAATACCGTGATTTCCGCGACGACAAGGGCGACTACACCGGGCAGAGCGTGGTCGGCGAAGTGTACGGCAAGTTCGCCGCTGGCCTGCGCGCCCTGGAGCAGGCGATCAACGAGGCGGTGGAGAGCAAGCCGAGTCGCAAGGCCAAGAGCTCAGGCTCGCAGCAGGAGACCGGCGCCGCGGCGCAGGCGCTCTGAACAGACAATGTCGAAGACCCGCCGCATTGACTGCGGCCACCGAAGGGCCGGCGATTGACCGGCCCTTATTTTTGAGGGGGCGAGGACGTGCTTGACGTGATCACAGTAGTCTCTGACTCGACGCCTCGAGGTTACGTGCAGGAGTGCCGTCACTCGGTGCGACGTGCCGCGGAGCTCGCCGGCTACGCGGTGAACATCATCGAGACGCCCGGCGTGCCTGGCAACATCGGCCTTGCCATGCAGGGCGGCTTGCCGCTCGGGTCGGCGCCGTGGGTGTGCTGGGTGGACGATGACGATTTCGTGCTGCCCAATGCTTTCCGCTGTCTGGCACGTCATTTGACGCTCAAGCGCACGGTGGCCGTGTTCGCGAGAGAGATCGCTGCTCTCGCCAATGGCCGACTCGTCCCACACGCGCATCGGCACCATTTGACCGCTTTTCGCCGCACGCTCCTGGAAGACATGCCAATGGGCGACTACGCGACGCGAACTTCGATGCACATGCGCCAGTTCGCCGAAGCGGCCGGAGAGACCATCGACGAACTGAGCTGGGTGTACGTCTATCGGATCTGGCGCAGCGCTCATGCACGGCTATTGGAGCGCAGGAAATGACAAACCCGCTGCTTTGGCGAGACACGGACGAAATAACCCCGCCGATCCAGTGGCAGGCAGTCGAGGAGGATGAGCGCTGGTGGTGGGACGACTCTGGTGGGTTCTCGGCCAATCCAGGACCGGTCATCTATATCGGCGATCTTCCGCTCCCGGAGACGCTTGATTTTGAGTGGGAGGTTGCTTCAGCGTCTTCGGGCTCGAGCATTCAGTTCGTGGTGTACGATGACACATTGACCCCTGTAGACGAAATCACGCTCGTCGGCGCTGGCCAGACTGGCACGGGGTCGCTTGTTATCACGCTGTCTGATTACGACTTTCCGGGAGGGTGGTTCGCATTCGGGGTAGCGGGCGTCATGGCCGACTACTTTGGCAGGGTCGCGGTGCTGGGTCCGCATATCCCTGAGCCGTCCGGAGAGGTCAGCTACAACTGCGAGTGCGCAGACGATCACGACGCCGAGACGCTGGGCGAACTGCGCCGGCGCGTGATTCGCAGACTCGGCTACTCGGCGCAGGCCGAGAATCCACCGCCAGGCATGGCCGAGCTGGTCGACGACTTCCTGGTTGGCGCGCAGCGGCAGCTGTATCGCCGCTACGATGCGCTGCGCACAGAGCGCTTCTATCGGTGGGCCTTGGAGTCCGGCGTGCGCTTTTACGATCTGCAGGCCAATGAGGACGAGTGCCACGTCAAGCTCGATCCTCGCAAACTCACGTGGGTCGGAGTCGAAGACAACCAGGGCGTGTGGTATCCGCTGACGCAGGGCATCCCGCCTGAGTTCTACACGATGAGCCAGGAGTGGGTCGGCTGGCCGTCGCGGTACGAGATCAGGCAGTGCATCGAGATCTTCCCGGCGCCGTCGTCCGGCATGCGCTACTTGCGCATCAAGGGTCACTTCGGGCTGCAGCCGTTCACGGAGGACGACCACAAAACGACGATCGACAGCGAGCTGGTCTTTTTGCACGCGCTGGCGGCAGCCAAGAAGCACTACCGGCAGCCAGATGCTGATGACGTGTTCGCACAGCTCAGCAGCATGCTTGGCGGCATCGTCGCAGGGTCGCATCACACGGCCCGATACATTCCCGGCACGCGCCCGGCGGCGCCAGCGGTGCCACCTGTGTTTCTGCCGCTGATTCAGGGAGACGACTGATGCGGTCGGTCCCGCTCACTATGTTGCAGGGCGGCATCAACCGCCTGAGATCACGCGGCGGCGCCAAGGCCGAGACACTGTACGACCTAGTGAACGCCTATCTGGACGACGACGGCAACGCTGTCCCGCGCCCGGGCACACGGCGTGTCGCGCAGCTGCCTGACGGCACCGTGGGCCTGCGTGCATGGCGCGGACAGCTGCTGGTATTCGCCACAGATTTCGTGGATCTGTCCGGCTTCGAGTTGATCGACCTGGTCATCCTCAAATATCCAGAGCCTGATGGCGAGGAGCCCGCCGACATCGCGCTGAAGGAAATACACTTCGCGGAGCCATTTCTCGGTGCTCTGTACGTAGTGGCCGAATTCGACGACGGACTGGTGCAGCATTATTGGTTGCAGGAAGGTTCCACGTGGAACGCGGACACTGAGTATTCAGCGAATCAGATTGTGCGCCCGACTGTGTTTGAAGGCCTGGTGTACCGAGCGACCCGCCTGGGTGATCCGTACCCGGCATGGATCCCCGGTGCTCCGCGCACGGTGGGTGATTTCATCGAGCCAACCGAATACAACGAGTTCTTCTACGAGCTGATCGATGCGGTTGGCGGCAGTCCGTCATCAGGTCCTGTGGAGCCGCAGTGGCCGACCAGCTCCGGCGCCACCGTGATTGAACACCGCAACCAGGTGGATCCAGCCAGTGATCCGACGCCGCCGTCACCGCCGTCACCAAACCAGCCGTCTGCCGAAGTGATTGACCGCTACGGTGGCCCTGACCCGAGGCAGGTGAACTGATCATGCCAGTACCTGTTTGGCAGCCCGGAGAACAGATACAGCCCGGCGACCTGCGGCGTCCATCGCAGGGCGCTGCGATCGTTCTGCCGAATCTCGCGAACCTGAATTTCGAGTCGGGCGATACCGGCTGGGACAAGGGCGCCAACTGGCACATCAACTCCAGTGGCGCTGTCTTCCAGGGCACGTTTGCCGCGCGCATCTTCGATGTCAACGACTCCGCGGAGCACGAGCTTGTCAACGACGTCAACGTCCCGACTGCGCCGGGCGTGCCGGTCAGCTGCCGTGGCTACGCGATCTGCACCGGTGGCTCAGGTGGCGGACAGCCGGCAACGACGTGCAGGCTGCGCATCATCTGGCTGGACGGTGACGAAGCACCGCTCGGCGCGGTGTCGGATGGCCCGCTACAAACGCAGAACAGCGCTTTCAATATCTGGCGTCAGATGACCGTCGATGCTGTGGCGCCGGCTGGGGCTGAGTTCTGGGCGCTGGCAGTGGTGGCTGTATCGAATTTCGGCGGTGATTGGGCGGTCGACCAGATCACTGTCGACTACGCATTCAACCCGTCGCCAGTGGGCCTGCTTTTCCGAGCGGTGCAAGAGCAAACCGGATTCACTGGCAACAGCGAGCCGTCGTGGCCGACCACTCTTGGCCAACAGGTCGTCGACAACACGGTGACGTGGGAAGCGGTCAGCGAAGATCGGTTGATCTGGCAGGCGCATCGAATCCTGGTCAGCGGCGCGACGGAGCCGGATTGGCCGGAGGCGCCAGGCGCATTCGTCCCCGACAACACTATCTCGTGGGAGGCAATTACGCGACGCGTCGATGACGAAAAGGCGCCGCGCTCACCGATCGTAGCGATCGCGGCGAGCAAGGTGTTTGCCGCGGACGATGACATCGTGCCGTTCAGCGCCACGGTCAATCCACTCGATTGGTCAGCGCGTGACGACGCCGGCTATCTGCCGTACGGCCTGCAGACGTACGGGGCGAATCCGATCACAGCCATGGGGCTGTATCGCGGCAACGTCGTCATCTGTAATGCACAGGGCTCGCAGATCTGGCAGGTCGACGAAGACCCGCAGGGCATGGCGTTACTCGATGCTGTCCCCATCGGCTGCACTTACCAGAAATCCATCGCGCCGGTCATGAACGATCTGGTGCTGCTCACTGAGCGCGGTGTCCGGAACATGGGCACTGCTGGCGCGTCGGTGAATCTGCAGGCTGGCGACTTCGGTAAGCCCATCGATCCGCTCGTGCTGGCTGCGATCAAGGAGAAGGTGAAGGCCGAGGGGGTCGAGCCGCGCGGCCTGTACTGGCCTGACGCTGGCCAGTATTGGCTGATTTTCGGCGACGAGGCGTTCGTGCTGACGGTCAATGGCAGCGGCAAATATGCGCGCAGCTGGAGCCGGTACGTATTCCCGGAACCGATCGACGACTGGACGATCCTGCGCGGTGCACTGTATTTGCGGTCCGGCGACAAGGTGTGGCTGGTGAGCGACGACGCGCTGATGGACGACGAGCGCGAAGAGGGCGAAGAGCTGTTGGGCGACGCGTTCGATGGCGTCGTGCAGTTCCCGCACCTCGATCTGGGTCAACTGGGCGGGGAGAAGAACCTCGTCGGCCTGGATCTCATCGGCGACGGAGCCGTGGCGATCAGCATCGGTTACGACCAGCGTCAGCCGGACTATGACCCGAATGGCGCGTGGACGTCTGAGTACGAGATAGAGGACGCCGACACGCTGACAGGCCAACTGATTCCGTTCCCTGTTTCGGGTCCGAGTTTCGCTGTCCGGCTGCGGTTTGCCGGCCAGCAGCGGTGGAAGTTCACCGCGGCGACGATGTACGTCAACGACATGAGGAAGGGCGCATGAAGGGACGATGGTCGGGCGGTGTCCCGATGCGGAACGCGCAAGGCGGCTGGGTGTCGATCGCTCTTCCTGCCGCGCAAGCTGGGATCAGCGCATTGAGTGGGAACAGCCAGCGCAGCCGTGATCGTCGTGACATCCAGGCCGCCCGGGCGGCAGAGGGGCAGCGTGAAGCGGACGTAAGCGCGGCGACTCAGCGTATCGATCAGATGTTCGATTCCGGCGCGCGGCAGAACCAGTACAGCCAGTACCTGAATGCCCTGCGTCAGCACTACACCGGCGACGTGAACCGGCAGAAGCAGGTAGCGGATCGCAATCTGCGCTTTGGCATGGCTCGCGCTGGCCTGACTGGCGGCAGTGCGTCGGTGGATGCCGGTAGGACCATGGGCGAGGAGTACCTGCGCGCGCTGATGGGCGCTGAGCGGGCGGCTCAAGGGTCGGTGTCAGATCTGCGATCAGCCGATGAGCAGCAGCGGTTAAGCCTGATCGATCTCGCTCGCGGCGGCATGGACGCGACAACGGCGAGCCAGCGGGCAATGCGGGGAATGGACATGAATATCACCGGCGCACGTGCCAATGCAAAGCAGCGCAATCTTGGCGACATGTTCGCCGCGACGACAGATACCGCGCGCCGGCAGAGAGAGGCCGCGGAGCACCGGCGCTACTTCGGTTACGACGCGCACCGCAGTGACGTTTATGGCGGTGGTGGTGGGTTCGCTGCGACAGGAGGGCGGTTCTGATGGCGGAAACGAACAAATGGGCATTGCTCACGCAAGCGCTGGGGCACGGTGTTGATGCGTACAACCAGGACCGAGCCCATCGGCGCCAGAGCCGGCAGTTGCGCCACGGCCTGACGCAGCAGCAGGCGAGACAGAGCGAGGCGGATGCGAGCCTGGGCGACCTGATGTCCGCCATGGAGGGCTCCGGCCCGGCTGATGATCGTGCGTCGCTGAACGACGCCTACATGCAGCAGCTGATGCGCACACGGCGTATGCAGACCGGCGCGATTCCCACGCTGGATGGCGCGTCAAGTCGGTACGCAGCTGATGCGGCCGGCGCTAGTACGGACATCGGGCAGTACGGCGCCAGGCTCTCGGACATCATGGCCAGAGCTGATGCCCCGATACTGCAGCGTCAGGGCGAACAGCAATTGATGGCCAGAACGGCCAGTGACATCCAGGGCGTTGCCCGCGGTGCTCAGTCCGACGACTTTCTGACGCGCCTGCGGGCCAGTCAGATGCGCCCGAATCCGTGGGTGGCGTTCATGGCTGATCTGGCCGCGAGGGCGGGCGCGAATTGGCCGGGCGAGGACGGTGATGGACGCCGACAGCGCGTCCGTCATCGCGACCAGTTCGACCGGTTCGGCACGTATCAGGATGTGAGCACGACGCCGGCAGATGGCACGGTGAGGTACAGCTGATGGCCGGCTTCATGCAGAAACTTGGCGACGCGCTGACAGGCACTGATCGCGCCGGTGCGCGTCGTCAGGGCCAGATGGATCGGGCGAACTACGACACGGTCATGGCTCAGGCCGAGCAGCGCCGTCAGGACGCGTTGCGCAGCGAGGCGCTGACATTGCGTGACCAGGAAAAGAACCGGCGGATCATGCAGGTCGGCAGTTACACTGCTGAGCAGCTCAGAGACCCGAACAACCCGGATCTGCCGCTGGGCGATCTGCTAGTGTCTGGCTTGGCGCCGGATTACAACACGTTCCAGCAATCGCGATTGCGCGGTCAGGAGTTCGGTCACCGCGAAACGATCGCCGACCACGAACTGCCGTTCGATCAGCGTCAGGCCGCGGCGCAAGCGCAGTCTCCGGCGCAGCTTGCGGCACCGCAGGGACTCGGCGATCAGGTGCTGGGATCCGGGCCGGCTTCCGTGCAGGAATACAACCTGGCCGCGAGCCAGGGATTCCCCGGCACGTTTGAGGACTGGGTGCGTCAGCGTCACCAGCGCTTCTCAGTCGTCGAATACGGCGGCCAGCGCTACATGGTCGACAACACCGGCGTTGCACCGCCGCGGCAGCTGTCCACGCTGCAGGACGAGGCGCAGGCAGAACTGATCATGAGGGAGGCGGGACGTGGCCGCCTACCTGGCGACTTCGCGCCGACTGCACAGGGTGCCCCGATGGAGCCGCAGCCGCAGCAGATGCTGCCTGGCGCGCCGGCAGAAATGGGCGGTGGTGGTGGCTTCGCGCCGGAGGGCGCCGCGTTGCCCGTGGGTCCGCCGCAGGCACCGCAGGACTTTGCGCCGCAGATGCCGCAGCAGCAACAGCGTGAGCCGCTTCGCTTCGAAGCGTTGCCGGGCACCGCGGCCCATCAGGAGCAGCAGGCTGCGGAGATGGCACGCAGCGCACGGCAACGCTCCGCGCAGCAGATGCTTGAGCGTCGTGTGCCTGGCGTACTGCGCGACGTGACCCGCGCCATTGAGCAAGCCGACAAGGCCGGGCCAACGGCTGGTGTGGTCGCGACCCCAGAAGAAGGCGCCGGCATGATGCGTCGCATGGCGGCTGCCAGATCGCCAGCGTACGAACTGAACCAGCATCTGGAGTCGATCAAGTCGAATATCTCGATCGAGGAGTTGCAGTCGATGCGAGAGGCATCGCCGACTGGCGGCGCGCTCGGCCAGATCCCGGTCCGCCAGCAGGAATTCCTGATGCAGATGCAGGGCTCTCTCAACCCGCAGCTACGCCCTGAAGTGCTGCGCGAGAATCTCAGCTTCGTGCACAACAACTACCTGCGGGCACTGATGGACGCCGTCTACGGCGACCCCCAGGAACTCGCAGAAGCGGTGCGCATTGGCAGGATGACCGAAGAGCAGGCGGATGCCGCGCAGCTGGAGCGTCAGCAGATCGAGCAGCAGTACACCCGTGAGACGGAGTTCGGGCAGTTTGGCGAGCGGCGCGGTCAGGATGGCGGCGCCGGCCAACCACCGCGCATCAGTTCCGACGCTGAGTATGAAGCGCTGCCCAGCGGCACCGTGTTCATCGCTCCGGACGGAACACGTCGGAGGAAGCCGTAATGCCGTGGCGTGATGCACCAGTTGTGGCCGAGGCACAGCCTGGCCCGCACAGTGATCGTATGCGCCTGGCACCTCCGGCCGCTGCTGATCGACAGTCGCAGATCATGGGTGCCCGAGCGCCAGAGGCCGCTCCGCTGGAGGGCGAAACCCTGACAACGGGTCCGACCGATGGTAGTGGCTGGCAAGACGCACCGGTGTCCCAGAGCGGTGACGAGGCTGGGAGCGGGCGGTCATGGGGTGATGCAATCCGTGGCCGTCTGGCGACCGAGCGTGATGCCACGATCGCCATGGTTCGCGGCGCATCCCAGGGCGCCACGATGGGGTGGTGGGATGAGATCGGATCAGGCCTGATCGCCACCGCGAAAGCGCCGTTCTCGGGCCGTGGGTGGAGAGAGATCTACGACGAGGAGCTGGGCCGCGAACGATCGGCTGTGGAGGCTGGCCGGGAACAGTACCCGGTAGCGGCCTACGGCGGTGAGATTGCGGGCGCGGGCTTCAGTGGCGCCGGCCTCATGCGCCAAGCTGCGGCGCATCTACCGCGACTGAGCTTCGGGCAGCGCCTGACAGCGACCGGAGGCACAGAAGGGGCTGCATACGGCGCGGGAGCATCCGAGGAAGGCGAGCGCGCGACCGGGGCAGCGATCGGCGGCACGATTGGCACGGTGCTACCTGTGCCGCTACAGCGGACATTGAGCGCGGCCGGGACTGCTGCTGGCAGCGCTGTCCGGTCGTTCACGGATACGCCAGAGCGAAAGGCGCAGAGACTCGTCGGGCAGGCACTGGAACGTGACCGACTGACGCCGGCAGAGGCTGTCAGGCAAATCACGGACATGGGACCGCAGACGCGCCTGGCTGACATGGGCGAGAACCTGGGTGGACTGGCGCGCGCCGTCACAGCCAGGCCCGGACCTGCCCGCACGACGGCGCGGGATTTTCTCGAAGAACGTCAAGCCGGTCAGGCGCAGCGGCTGATGCGTCAGGCGGGTCTTGACGATGTGCCGCAGTTCCGCCGCTCGTTCCAGAAGTTCATGACGCAGCGCCACTCGGCGGCCAAGCCGCTGTACGAGCAGGCGTACGCCACGCAGCTCGACCTGTCGTCTCCGCAGATGCAGGCGCTGGTACAGCGCCCATCGATGCAGCGGGCGTTGCGCGAGGCGCAGACGATCCTCAAGGACGAGGGTGGCGGAACGGGACATGTCAGGCTGATGGATGCGGCCAAACGTCACTTGGACGATCGGATTGGCTCAGCGCTGCGTACGGGCGAGCGCGATACGGCGCGCAGGCTTATCAATCTGCGCCGCGAACTGCTGGAGGAAGTCGACCGCCAGGTTCCCGCGTTCGCTCAAGCCCGGGCCACCTACGCAGGTGAAGCCTCGATGCGTGATGCAGCCCAGCTGGGACGCAATCTGTTTGGCCGGCGACTGGATCTGGACGATGCCGAGCTGTTGATTGCCCGGATGGGTGACGGTGAACGGCAGGCGTTCCAGCGCGGCGCGCTCCGCGGACTCGTCGACACGCTGGAAAACATGGCGTCGACTCACGATGCCGGCCGCAAGCTCATTGCCTCGCCCCGCCAGCGCGAAGTGATGCGGCTGGCGTTTCAGGACGAAGGAGCGGTCCAGCGCCTGATTCAGGCGGCGGAAACAGAGTCCACGTATTCGGCGACTCGCAACGTCGTGCGCGGCGGCTCGCCAACGGCACGCATACAGGAAGAGGTGGCAGGGCTGGATCAGACCGCAGGCATTGGCGCAGCACTCCGCCAGGGCAATGTCATCGGCGCGACGTCGCGGATGCTCAGAGCGCTGGGCATCGGGAAACCGTCCGACGAAACGCTAGAAGCGGTCGGCCGAATCCTGTTCACGCCCGACGCAGCTGGGGCGAGTCGTGCGTTACCGCAGCCCAGGGCTGCCGTTGTGAATCCAGACGCCGCCGGCGGTGCATTGGTTGGCGCTGGCGCCGCGGCCGTGCAGGCACTTTGACCCACACAGGAGTACGAGGCACGTGAAACTCATCAGCATGAAGCGCTCGAAGAAAGAGCAGAACCGCGAGAAAAATGACATGGCGGTGCCGATGTCGAGGGACGAATACCCGTATGGCCTGACATTGGAGCTCAGCACCGAACAGCTCGACAAGCTCGACATCGACCAGCTGCCGAAGGTGGGCAAGAAATATCGCCTCCACGCTGAGTGTGCCGTGAAGTCGGCGAGCGTCCATGAGCGCGATGGCAAACGTGATCGGAATCTGTCGCTGCAGGTGACCAGGCTCGCGCTGTCGAGCAGTCCAACCTCCGGCGTCGATGCGCTCGAGGACGGCCTGGAGCAGGCGGGCAGCCGCCGGAGTCGTCGGGCGTAAGCACGTGAGCAAGGTCCGCGTCCCAATTTACGGAGCACACAACAAAGTCGCGCTGCTCGATACTGCCGCGACACGTGGGGCAACCATTGGCGTGGACCTCATGCTGCCGGATGGTCGTGTTGCGACTCTGGCTGATCTGGCCGGGCGCCCACCCGCGACACCCTTAAACTCGCTCGCGAACACGATCTGGAGCCGCGTCGGTGACATTCCGCCGAACGTGCGGCAGGTGGAAATGCTTGACGGCGCTGGTCTCGTTACACGGCTGGCAGACGGCGACTGGATTACGCGCGAGATCGAAGTGGGGAGTACTGATCGGCTTGTGATTTCCCAGGCTGCCGGGGCCACGGGCAACCCAGTGATCGATCTTTCTGACGTGCCGGCGCTGTCAGTGTGGGCTAGGGACGCGAACAGCGTGGGGAAACCTTCCGCCGTTGAGTCGGCGGACAACGAAACGTTGTTCGGCCGCGATGATGACGCGCTCGGCTTCCTTGGTGCGTCTGATGTGCTCGACTGGGTCGGTGATAACGCAGGCGATCTGCTGTATCGGTCTGCGGGAGGATGGGAGGCACTCCCGGCCGCGACGGACGGTCAGGTGCTCCGTCTCGCGTCAGGCGTGCCGGCGTGGGATGACATCGAATTCCTAGACCTGGATGATACGCCGGGGGATTACACGGGCGCTGGCGATTGGTTTGTCCGCGTCGCTGGGTCTGCGGACGGGCTGGAATTTGTTGAACTCGGCGACGTGATCTTTCTGGACGTTGACGATTTCGGTGATCTGGCGTTCGAGGACGATCTGGCGTTTTCCGATCTAACGGACGTGCCGGCTTACACCGGTGCGGGCGGTTTTGCACTCAGAGTCGCTGCGACTGAGGACGCCATTGAGTTCGCTCAATTGGGGGAGTTGGCGTTTGAGGACGTATCGTTTCTCGGCGACGCGGCGTTTCTCGATGTGGACGACTTCGGCGATCTGGCGTGGCTGGATGAGGGCGACCTGTCGCTGTTCACATCGTCTGTGCAGGGCGTCGTCCCCAGCTCTGGCGGCGGCACGACGAACTTTCTCAGAGCGGATGGTTCGTGGGCTGCACCTCCAGGCGGTGGCGGCGCATCAGCGTTCACGGACTTGTCTGACACACCGGGCAGCATCACTACAAATGGCTTTGTGCGTGGTAATGCCGGTGGCACGGCTCTGGAGTTCCTGACGGAAATTCCTGATGGCGCGCTGTCGAGCAACATCGCGCGGCGCAATGCGCCGAATGAGTTCGCCGGCGCACAGACGATCCAAATGGGCAGCGGCAACGCGCTCCGCTGGCGGCGCACGGACGCCGCCGCGAACTTGGGCAACTGGCAGCTCGCGCCGGACAGCGCAGGCACTATGCGATTGCAGCGCATGAGTGATGCGTGGTCCTTTATAGCCACGGCGCTGGAAATCACATCGTCGACGACTGCGACCACTGGTATCACGCTAGGCGAAGGCAATACCGCTACCCGTATCGCAAGCACGGTCAATTCAGCGACAGCGCATGCGCTACGAGTGGGCGCTACCACAGCTATGGCCAACACGGGGATTACGGTCGGAATTGTGCGTGCCGGTAACGCTTCGCTGGGGCTGCGTAATTCGTCCGATGGTGTGGAAGCGTTCTTCGATACGTTTGATTCCTCGCTAGGTGCGCGGATTGGCACGATATCGAATCATCGACTGCGAATAATGGATGACGCCGTCACGGTCGCCATTACTGCCGCTCCCGCGGGCGGGGGGTTCCAGGCCAACAACCAAGTCACTGGCGGCGGACTGGAGCGGGTGTTAACAACATCCGATCAATTGATCCCGTCTGTGCGACAGCAGTCATCTACTACTATGACGGCGGCGTGGGCTAACAGACAGACGCGAGCAAACAACGGGGACTCGCCGACATGGACTATGAGCAGCAGCGTGCCTATATCCGCGGTGATGTCATTGCAGAACGCCGGGAACGGGAACGTCACGTTGTCGATACCAGCTGGCCATATAGTGCGCATCGTCGGAGAAAACGCGAGTGTCAGCGGCGCAGGCACTATCACATTGACCGCGCCCGGCGGTGCGTCGGATGACAATGTCCACAATTACGTTCTGTACCAGAACGGCATTCAGGGCTGGCTGCTGTTCGCGGAGTCTGGGACCTACTCGATATGACATCCTCAGCAGCGCTATTGATTCAGGGAATGATGTTGCGTCGACGGCAATCTCTCACTTACCCCTCTGACGCCATCAACGCTGAGGCAAGCTCAAGTCTCGGCGGCCCTGACGCCTCTGCCGGTATAGCTGTAGCGCTAGACGGCAGCATTGGCATCGGCGCCAGCGGCGACCAATCAACAAGCACATCAGGCACGCCCGCGATGTGGGAGCCTACTGATGCCACGATCCCGCATTGGGTGCGGCGCGGGGCGGTGTCCGGCAGTGCGCTGAACAGTGTATTCAACTGGGCCGCGAACACATGGCTGCCGGTAGACGGGACGACCCGGCAAGTTGGTTATACCGCGACCAGCGGCGGGCAGACGCTCACAGGGTCATTCACGCTTGAGCTGGCTACGGACTCTGTTGGCAGCAACATCGTGAGCAGTCGGTCGGTATCATTGCAGGCGGTGAAGGAGACTATCTGATGCCCGGACGAATCAACACGACGCAACGATAGAGGTAGAAATGCAAATCACGAACGAACAGATAAGCGCCGCGTGTCAGTCAGGCGTAGCTCTGATAAACGGCACCGATGCCACGAAATGCGGGCTGGACAACCTGATGGTTCTGCGGGTAATTCTGAACAAGCTCGCGGTAGGACAAGTTGTGTTGGCGGAGCCGGCGCAGAAGTCAGAACAGGAACAGGAGAAGCCGGCGAGCAGGCGTCGGCGCCGCGCGTCTGCGTGACATCGGATGGGAGCAGAGCATTGGCGGAACGATACGTAGCGGATGAAGCCACAGTCCGGCTGATCAACTGGGTGCTGGGGGTTGGCAGCATCGTGACTGGCGCACTGCTCGTGTGGATTGGTGCGCAGACATTCCAGATGGCGCAGACACAGGCCGTCATGACGGAGCGGCTGACTACAATTGCGTCGCAACAGGCCGGCAACATGCGATCGGCCAACGAGACGGCCAGCGCGATCCGTGATCTGGGATACCGCGTCAGCCAGATCGAGCAGCGCATGGACAGGGCAGAGCGCATCGAGCGGGAGCGCGACCGATGAGCCGCGAGACGCTGCGGCAGAAGCAGAGCCGATTCGCCGGATACGTGGCGCTCCTGATCCAGTACGCCGCCGCCCGCGGCTACGAAGTGACATTCGGGGAAGCGTGGCGCACACCGGAGCAGGCACGCGCCAATGCGGCCGCCGGCACGGGTATCGCGAACAGCCTGCACGTTGATCGCCTGGCGATCGACCTAAATCTGTTCCGCGACGGCCACTGGCTCAGCAGCACCAAGGCGCACGAGCCGCTGGGAGAGTTCTGGGAGAGCCTGTCGGTCGATTGCCGGTGGGGCGGCCGATTCACGCGTCCGGACGGAAATCACTACTCGATCGAGCATCAAGGCCGCAAATAAAAAAACCGCCGGTGGTAGCCGGCGGCGTAAATAAGAGCAAGGGACTGACCCGCTCACTCCGAGCAAGCATTATCCAAATCATTGCCCGGAGCGAACAACATGGGAATCAGGACAAAAGCAAGAGAAAGTGCAACGGCGTGGCTGGCGGCGGCGCTGGCATCTGCGGGAACAGCCGCGGCCGTGGAGCCAGCAATCATCGATGCCGTCATGCAGTACCTGCCGGACCGGTGGCACGGCGTAGCGATCGCGCTGACCGGTGTCGCATTCGCCGTTGCCCGGCTGCGTCGCGAGATCGCCGAGAAAATGCGCAAGCGCAACGACATACCGCCGACGTTCATCGGCGCAATGCTGGCTCTGGCCGTCTTCTCGCCTGGCATCGTCGAGGCTCAGCAGGATCACGTGATCGTCGAGGTGGATCTGGAATGGACGTTACCGACCACTGATACGCTGGGACAGCCCCTAGAGGGAGAGCGCTCTGCAGAAAGTGCAGGTGTACGGTGACACCGCGCCAATCCCGCCCGACGCCACGAATCCCATCGTCGAACTGCCGCCGGCGGCAACCACATACGAGTGGGAAGGCGAGGTCGTGAACGGCAGCACGCTGTATTTCCGGCTGCGGGCCTGCAACGAACTATGCTCGGCTATGAGCAACGAGGCGTTCCGCGAGATACGCATCAGCGTGCCGAACGTGCCCACCGGCATCACGATCAATGTGCGCGTGAACCTGCAACTGACCGTCGACTAGCTTGGAGGCAGCCATGGGATTCACTGGAAACAAACCGAAAGTGCAGGGCGTGCTCGGCATCCTGATTGGCATCTTTGGCGTCGGGGCCAAACGGCGAGCGAAGAAACGAGAAGCGGAACGCCGGGCGCAGCATAACGCTGCGCTCGGTAAGCGCCGCGACGAGAACTCGTCATGAGGAAGGTCGTTGTGCTGCTGGCATTGCTCGCGTCGCCTGCGCTGGCTGAGCGCCCCTCAGAAGGGCTCGTGATCGGCCTGGGCCTGCCCATGATCGGTGGCGGGTGGTGCGAGTTCCAGGGCGTCGTGATCTCGCAGGAGCTCCACGAACGTCGCTGGGTCGCGAATCTGTGGACGCACGGCACCGGTCGATGCGGCGATGTGAGGATGCGGGCGAATCTGGGCGTCGGTATCGTGCGGACCACCCAGCTCGGCCGGTGGTCGCTTGGGTTTGGTGCCGGCGTGCAAGAGCATGGTGACGCCGCGATCGGGCCGGACCTGCCTCCGGGAGAGACGGCGGACAGAATACAGCTGTCGGCACAGATCCTGATCCGCCGACAGATCGGTGATCGCCTGGTCGTGGACCTGTGGCACGCGTCCAGCGGCGGGTCCACCGTGGTCAACGCCGCCCGGGACACGATATCGGTGGGGTGGAGGTTCTAGGTCTCGCTGCCCTTCATCTCCTGCCCACACGCCTCGCATATGGCCGCACCCTTGATGCGGCGGCATAGGCGCTGGACCTGAGCTGCGTCGACGCCATGCCTGGCCGCGGCTGGACGCAGCCCCATGCCGTTCACCAATACGTCCCGGCAGGCCGGAACGGCTACCGACTCGGTGCCGATAGCCGCGATGCGGCGGATGAAATCTCGCTTGTCCACAGCCTCTATCCCTGGGTTATCGATTGTCTGACGGGCATCCGCGAAAGATGCGACGCCAGCCGCCGCGCCTTGCCGCGCTGAGAGAGTCCCAGCGCGGCAAGGCGTTTGCGGAGACGGTCTGCGTCAGTCATCGTTCATCGCTGCTGGTCGCAGCCCCACTTGCGCGAGCGCCCAAATCGCTTCAACGCTTGAGTCGTATGCATCGTGCGGGCGGTTCTGGAATGCGTGCTTGCTGATCGTTGCGCGGTACTTCGGTCCCATGCTGCCGAGGTTCAGCCCGCTGACTGCTTGTAGCTGAATCGTATTCGCGTCTACGCGGGAATATTCGACTTTCGTGTTTGCGACCCCGCGAGCGCGGCAGTTCAGTCCGATTGTGTAGCCGATGAAGTTGCTCATTTCGTGTCCCTCGCTTGTGTTGCTGGGTGTTGGTCGGTCTGCGTCAGTCATTGTCGCCAGTCGGCTCTACATACCATTCGTCGTCTGGCCCGAAGTCTTTCGGCCGGCTGTAATCGTCGCCGTCGGCGTCAAGGATTTCGCGCAGACGTTGCGGACTCACAATCTGGACGAGTCGGCCGTCTACGTTACGGTGCGTGGTTTCGTTGTTCATCGTCTTCCCCCTCCCCTTACAGCGTGACGGCGGGCAGGTCAGCGATGCATTCGCGAACCGCCTCGGCAATGTGCCCATCGTACTGCCCGCCCGTCTCAGACATCAGGGTGGCGCCGACTGTTCGGATTCCGTCCACGTGATCCGCGCCGGCTTCCAGCAGGGCACCAGCTTTCACGCAGACGCCGCGCTCGCCCCGCCAGTTCGAGTCATAGTCATAGACCCCGTACGCGATCGCGCGTCCGTCCTCGTGCTGGCGTACCCGGATGTCGCATCTCCACGTCCGGTTCGCTTGGCTCTCTATCTCGCCGTCGTGATCGCTATATCGGCCGTGTGCGATCAGCGGCCACTCGTCCTCGCGGATCTTCACCGGCGGCCGGTCTGTCAGCGTGATCGTGCGGGTTTTTTCGTCGTTCATGATGGTCTCCAATGGTGCCGCGTGTGCCGGCGGCTCGGCAGTAGAGTCAGTCTCCACTCGGAGGCGGTCTCGTGAGAGACCGCTACCGGCTGGGGACTCAATAGCGATCGTGAGCACAGCTCGCGCAGTCGCTCGATTTCGCAAATTCTTCGACCGATCCGCAGTAGCAGCCAGTCCACGTCCCGCGAGTACGGCGGCGACCGTTGCCTGGACGGTCGGTGCTCCGAGTCGTCACGATCGCGACACCCTCGCCGCTCCACACGACCTTTCCGACTGTGGCAGTCCAGCTCTTACCGGCCTTCGTGGTGATGTGGATTGCATCGCCCGGGGTGACGGTGCCCTTTACCTTGGCTCCCCATTCGCCGCTTCGGAGTTTCGTCGGGGATGCTTCAATCATCGTGGTCATATTGGTCTCCTTGGTCGCCCTTGGTGCTGGGCCAGCAGGTCGATACCTCATCGACCATGGATACAAGCTTACACCGTAGACCGCGCGGTGTCAACACTCATGCGAGAATTTTCTCAGCAAAGTGTGATCAATTCCGTGGCTGCATCACTGCAATCAATGACTTGCGAAGCCAGTTCCGACACTTTTTGATCACACTGAAACGACAGGAAAGCCACATGTTTCATGCTCTTGCAGGCCTACGCAGACCGGACTTTTAATCCGATGGTCGTTGGTTCGAATCCAACACGGCCCACCAGTTAAATCAACAACTTCCGCCGATTCCTCCGAGCATTCTTCGGCGCAATCGGAAAAAGTGTCCAGAAAGTTCCCATCCCCATCCCGCATTTCGCTTGCCCCGAAGATGCGATCGCCGAGCCGTTGACCGACGCCTTCGATGGTGTCCGGCATCAAGTGGCCGTAAGTGTCAGCGGTGAATCAGATTGCTCGGCGACTGCGGGCATCCCTCATTGTCAAATAGAATCAGCGCCTGTCTTCCGACATTCTCGTCCGTGATCCAGAGCACGCCGTGTACCTCGACTCCGTTGTTGCTGGCAAGCTCGCGAAGCCGCGCGTCGCCGGTCAGGAGTATGCTTTCCTCGGTGTCCTCGGCGAGTACGAGCGCAAAGCAGTCGTTGAGCTTGAGCCCGAGCTTCCGTTTGCGGTTGAAATACGTCTGCGCCCTGATAACGGACTCTCCGGGCAGATGACGGACTTCAAGACCGAGCGCGCGCAGCCGGACCCGTTCGTCATCGCCGAGAGAAAGCCACTCGTCATGGAATAGCGGACCCGGCATGATGAACGTATAGGGCAGCGCGAGCATGTCCTCGAGCAGCGCCGCCTTCATCAAGTCGATCATGCAGCTTGTGTCACTGACGATGATCCGCATCAGCTTCGGCTGGCCCCTTTATCGCTTGTTCGATGGCAGACAGGGGCTTTTGAAGCAGTTCGCAAGCCTTCCCTGGTGAAATGAGCCGCTCTGCCAGAGCCCAATAGCAAAGCCGTTCAAAGCGCCTTGGAATCTCGTGCTTGCCTTCTTCGCCTTGCGGCTCCAACGGGTCGGGTTCCTCCTTTCGCCAGCCCCTGGCAAACGTCTGAAAGGCATAAGCGAGGGTCGATTGATCGATAATCCCGACCTGCCGCAAACGCACAAGAAGCGCGGCCGCGCTTATGCGGTACATGCGCTTGAGCTGAATGAGCTCTTCGTAGCCAAGCCCCTTGCGGCTCTTTCCGATCTCGCGCACCAGATGCGCCTTCGGTATCAGAAAGGCTCCCGCGAACACATTGGATGCCTTCTCATGGTCCACGGTGGACTTTTGGTCTATGAGACGATGCGCGAGCTCGTGCGCCAGGGTCAGCCGTCTGCGCTCCAGGGTCACATGCTGATTGACAACGATTACGGGCAGGCGCTTCTTCTGATGCGGGCGCTTAATCAGGCAAGTCAAGCCCGAGACGCCCTCCGGCAAGGGCAGAACTACGACCTTGATCCCCCGGTCTTCCAACAGGGAAGTCATGTTGGGGATCGGGTCAACGCCGAGTTCCCAGTCTTTTCTCAATTCATCGGCGAGAAGCTCGCCTTCACGCTCCTCGCCGATAAAGCGATCCTCGCATGGCGGTGCCAGCCACTGGGCGCTGTCAAGCTCCAGTATTTCTTCAATTGCGATATAACGCTGCAAGCGATCGATTACCTCGGCTTCGACACGGGCGCGCGCAGCAGCACTGGTTCTCGCAAGCTTGCGGAATTCGACGGCCTCAAGGGCCTCGACCTGCTCGCTGAGCAGGTACTCCATGGAAACGCCCAATTCTCTGCTCAGGGCCATCAGCACGTCAGAGCTCGGCATCATTTCGCCGCGCTCATACTTTCCGATGGCCTGCGCGGACACGCGCACACTGAGTGCACCGGCGAGATCGCGGAGCGAATAGCCAGCCTTCCTTCTAGCGAGTTTCAGGCGCTCACCGAACATATGACTCCTTGCGTCTTGAAGTTTACGACTTTAAAATAGATAGTCGAATCGTAAACCAGCGCTGCGCGCGGTGTCAATAAACGTGCAGTCTGGTGTTCGAGAAAAGGCATCCATTTTCAATAGGTTAGCATGTCAACGCGCAATCAACACGTCGTCCCGCATGACGGTGGATGGGCCGTCCGGGCCGCCGGTAGCCGCCGTGCCACGTCCATCCACACCACACAGAATGAAGCGATCTCGGCGGGCCGTGCGATCGCCCGGAACCAGCGGAGCGAGCTCTTGGTCCACGGCCGCGATGGACGCATTCGCGAGCGGGATTCCTACGGGGCTGATCCGTTCCCTCCGAAAGGCTGAAGAGGGGGGCGCTTCGTGCATGCGAAATACGAGGGCGGCGTGAATGTGCCCGTGTGGACCGCCGAGGACGTTGAGAGAGCCCTGCCAATCATTCGACAGGCGCATGCGTTGGCTTCGGCATGAGCCGCGGAGGCAAATCGCAATCAGTGTCGTTCAACGAGTGTGATCTCGTTTTCAGGCAGGCGCTCTATGTGGCTGGCGGACGACGGTGGGCGACACGGATTTCAGTGTCCGACCTCAAGTCAAGCGTAGTCCCGTGTTGATGGCCTTGCCGGTGACGAAAGTCCGTACGCGCGGGTCGTTTCGGAACTGAATACGCAGGGTATCAGGTGCGACGTCCGTTACCCTGCCGACGCCGAACTTTGGATGGAAGACCTCAGCCCCGACACGAAAGGGGCCCATGCCCGATGCCGGGCGTTCGCGCCGGGCGCCGGCTGCCGCAGGCCGCCGCGGCGACGTGACGACGATGACGGCGTGACGACGATGACGACGGCGATGGACTTCGGCACGAAGGAGGCGCGCGACGCGGCCATGTCCACTGGCATGACGGATGGCATGGAGCTGTCCTATGAGCTGCTCGACAAGTTGCTCGCCGATCGCCAAGTCGAGTAGTGAAGAGGATAGGGAAAACAATTCGGCGCTCGCTGCGTTGCATGGGGGGTATGTCGGATGTCTCACCCACGGGTGGGTCCGAATCTGAGCGCCGATTGATGTCGGCTGGGCGTAGCGGCGGGTGGTTGTCGGGGGAGAGTCCGATCGCAGCGAACTCTTTTTGGTCGGCTGAGCGCTTCCGATGAAGCTGGAACCCGGCGGCTGGGCAACACTGTTCACAGCAGTGAGACTCTGCCGTATTTTGCGGCCGAGGCTGTTGCTCCACGAATCGAACGGGATATCCAGCAGAGCGGGCACCGCATTGTAGAGAACATCGTAGTGCAACTGTGATTTGCGAAATCTGTCTTTCCCACCTGAAGTCGACATCACTGAATGTTGCGGCTCCCGTCCGGCGTGGAAGGGGTTGCGAAAGTGGCGATCCGTCCCTGGGCCGACCACGTTGAACAGCGGTGACGGCATAGCCATACTGGTCCGACAGTACTCTTGGCCTCCTGGCGAGAGAATGAGGTCATGGAATGGCGTCAGCTGTACCGCGTAGCCTGCATGCGGAACAGTTCCCGATACTGGGTTTGCGTCTGCATCAGGTCGTCGTGGCTGCCGCATTCGACGATGCGTCCATGCTTCAGTACGACGATCCGGTCGGCATGTCGCACATTGGAGAGGCGATGCGAAATGATCATCATGATGCGGCCCTTCGCCAGAGTCCGGAGGCCTTCGATCACGGCGGCTTCGGCCGCGGCATCCATAGCGGCGGTCGGTTCATCGAGGATCAGAATGTCGGCTTGCGAGCGCATGAATGCTCTCGACAGAGCCACTTTCTGCCACTGTCCACCGGAGAGCTCGGTGCCACCGCTGAACCATGTGCCGAGCTGGGACCGGTAGCCTTGCGTCAGCCGTTCGAGAACGGGGCCCAGCTGAGCCTTTTCGGCGGCCGCATGCCAGCAAAGCTCGTCGTCAATGCGGGCTGCGTCTCCTGCACCAATGTTCTCTCCGAGCGAGAATTGATAGCGTCGGAAGTCCTGAAACAGGATTCCCATACGTGCCCGCAGCGCTTCCTCATCCCAATGTTGCAGATCCAGTCCGTCCAACAGGATGCGGCCTGCCGAGGGAGCGTATAGACCTGAAAGCAGTTTGATCAGCGTGGTCTTGCCGGATCCGTTCGGGCCCACCAGGCCCAGAGATTCGTTCGCGCGGATATGCAGATTGATATCGTGCAGGGCTGGCGTGGCCTGATCCGGATAGGTGAAGCTGACGTGTTCGAAACGAATGCCATCGTTCGGGACGGAACCCCGCAGTCGCTTGTTCCGATGCTGGTGGTCGGGTGCTCGCAGGAACTGTTGCAGGTTCGTCAGATAGAGCTGATCCTCGTAGATCCCGTTTGCACTCGTCAGCATGGACGACACGGTCGCCTGGCCCTGGCGGAACAGTGCGAGGTACATCGTCATCTGACCCAGGGTTATCTGGGCCAGGATCGCAGATACGGAAATCCAACCGTACGCGCCGTACAACGCGCTCGTTGCGATCAATCCAAGCGCCACGGCCCACGCGCCGCGTCGCAGAGTGAGGGCACGTTCCTCACGATAGAGCTTGTGGTGGATCCGACGATGCCGCTCCACGAATACTCTGCCCAGACCGAACAGACGAATTTCCTTGGCGTGATCCTCCCGTACCAGCATCGTTGACAGGTACGCCTGCATTCGCGCGTCCGGCGAACGTGCGAGAAAGATTCGGAACGCGTCGCCGGAGAATTTTGCCTCTGACATAAACAGGGGGACTCCGGCCAAGAGGAGCAGAAGCACTGCCCATGGCGAGAACTGGAAAAGCAGCGTGCCGAAGCTGACGAGCGAGATTCCGTTCTGAACCAGGGCGGCCGTTCTCATCACCACCGAAAGGGGACGACTGGAGGCGCCGCGATGCACTTGCGACACCTTGTCGTAAAAGTTGGCATTCTCGAGTTGTTGTAGCTCGAGCGTCAGCGCCTTGTCGAAGATCAGCTCGTTGACGCATTGGCTCAACTTTCCGCGCAGCAGCGATTGACATATCGTCGTGGTCCGGTGGGCCGCAGCAAGTGCTGCGACGAGGAGGCCTTCCAGGGCAACGAGGGAAAGAACGTGGGTGATGATCGCCTGGCGTGCGTCGGGCGACTGCAGGCCTTCTACTACCGCGTCGACGATGAGCGCGGCCACATAAGCAACGGCTGCGGGCAGAATGCCAGCCAGGATCGTGATGATCAGGAGCGTAACGCTGAGGAGGCGGCTCGTGCGCCACACCAGTTGGAGCGCGAGGCGCATGTTACTCAACATGCGATGCTCCGCCACGCACCAGCAGTAGTCGCATCAACGGATCCCCCGCTGCGCAGAACTGTCGCTGTCAGCATTCCGCGGATTACGGTTGCGACGCACCGTCAGTGATATTTGCATCGGCAGACCGCATCTCTTCAAGGTAGAGAGCTTCCAGTTCGTTCGCTGTGACGTCACTCGCTCGCACCTGGCGCCTGACTCTGCCGTCGCGCATCAGCGCAATACGCGTACCGACCTCTCGTGCCCTGAACAGGTCGTGGGTTGCCATCAGAATGGCCGCGCCGTTGTCCCGCTGACGGCATAGCAGTTCGTGGAACTCAGCGGAGGCTTTGGGGTCGAGGCCGGACGAGGGCTCATCCAGCAGCATCGCCCGGGCTTTCCTGGCCAGAGCCAGCGCAATACCGACTTTCTGGCGCATGCCTTTCGAGTAGGCGCTGGCACGCTTGTGCACCGCCGCCTCGGGGAGTCCGGCGTCGAGCAGGCAGCCAAGCAGAAAGCTCGCCGAACGTTCCTCGACGCCGGACAGTGCAGCGAAGTACTCCAGGTTCTCCATGCCGGTCAGATCGCTGTAGAGCGCGATCTGCTCGGGGATATACAGCAGCTTGCGCTTGCTGCCGACGGGGTCATCCGCGACGTTGATGCCATCCACGAACGCTTCGCCGCGTGTGGGCTGGAGGAAGCCGAGAAACAACTTGATGGTCGTCGTCTTTCCGGCACCGTTGGCACCAAGAAGACAGAAAATCTCGCCTGAGCGCACTGTGATGTCCAGGCCATCAAGCGCGCAGTGCGCACCGAAATATTTCGTTAACCCGATCCCTTCGAGCATCAGTGCTTTTCTCCGCTGTCATCGGTGAACAGTGGTTGGCGGCGCACGGTCGAAAACGCGATCACGGCTGTAATCAGGTTGAACAACAACAGCGTCGCGAGATCTACCAGAAAAGGCATGTGTCTATCGGTCCCGGTCGATTCACGAAAGGAAAACTCCGGCATGTTCCGGTAGTGATCGCTGGCCGTCCATGCAGGATTCTCGATACGGTATGTACTCGCAAAGTGTCGCTGGCTCTCGAGGAATTCCTGTGCCTGACGTTGAAACGAAATCGCGCGGTTCCCTTCGTTTCCGGCGATGCGCTCCAGGGCATGCTGGACGGTGACCGCGGGGGAGAGCACGCGCAAGTTGTTGCCCACCTGAAGGTGGGCCACTTGTTGCCCGCGAAACGGTTCCACCACCTCAGCATAGATGCTGTCCTCTGATTCGATCCGGGCGAGATGGGAGCGGTAGGTGTTGAGGAGGGTGTTGCTCGAGGCCGAGGTGGTCCTGTCCGATGATTCCGTTGTCTGCTGTTGTCGTCTGCCGTGAAGAATATCGAGTTCGATCGTACGAAGGTCGTTGACAAGTCCTGCCTGGGAGGGAGGCGGGCGGACCAGGTTGGCGGTGGCCGAAAGCATGGCGGGAACGAAGAACAGCAGTGCAAGCCAGATTCCGCCACAAGCGATGGCGGCCTGTGCGGAGTGACGTGCCCGGACGTTCACCGCAACCGCGACGAGCAACCAGAACGTTCCGTAGAGCCCCATGACGAGGACGGCATGCGCAAATCCCCGGGCATCGAATGGCTGTCCGGCGGTGACGGCAAGCAGTGCCAGCAACGGGATCAGGATCAGGGCGATCAACAGCCATCCACCTCGCGCCAGCAACTTCGCTGCGAGGATCGCAACAGGCGGCCGTGGTTGTGACAGGATGAACCCTGCGGTCCCGAGATCGCGCTCCTGGGTCCAGATATCGTAGGTACCGGCAAGCAGGAACAGCGGGAACAGGAACACGATCACAAACGCCAGGTCGAAGCGGCCGGCCGAGAGCACCTGTGGATTCTCGAGGGTGATCCCCAGAGAATGACGATCGAACATTCCCTGCGCGCTACGCAGTGCGTGAAACGTTGCGACATAGGGGAACGCATCCCCCTGACCCAGGGAGAGGGGCGCCAGAGGCTGGACCGGTAACATGGGGCTGTACAGGACGCCGAAAGGGAGCGTAGCGGCGAAGCCGGACTGTGGATTCTGCTCCATCGTTTCAGTCGCTCTGGCCACAGTCCGGTTGCGCGCGCCGGCCGTCTCCTCAGCGATGAATGCCTGGGCTTCCCGCCGTGCGTCTGCCCAAGCGCCGCCGGTCCAAGCGGCATAGCCGGCGATCAGCATGTACAGCAGCATCAGCCAGAGCAGAGATCGTTCCCGTGCCACGCGGCGCAGCTCGAGTCGCAGGACATGCACCCAGGCGTTCATACGGCCCGCCTGAGGCGGCCGGCGCACCACAGCGCAAACGCGAGACTTGCAGTGCCCCAGCCGCCCAGTACCAGGATATCCGGCCATTGACGCTGAGCAACGGCGGATAGCGGCAGCGCGCTGGCCTGGAACTCGCCGACGACACTGGTGATCTGTGCCACGTCGGCGACGTATTCGGCCTGCGTGTGGGGTCGGTTGATCGCGATATCCCGATTCAGTGCCTGCACGTACCTATAGCGATAGTCCTCCGCATCGGACAGAAACGCGCGATGCGCGGCGACATCACTGCCTGCCAGTGCTGATGACCAGGGCTTAAGCGCAATCAACGGTGAAGCAACCGAGAACCATCGCTGCAGGGCCAGCTGCCGATCGTAGATATCGTAGAGATCGGCGAAATGACGTCGATAGACGTCGGTTGAAACATCTTCGGAGTACTCGAGTACGACGCCGGTATGGTTGACGGGCAGATCGTCAATGTCGTCGACATCGAACCTCTCCATCACCATTTCGCGCAATCGTTGTGGCCTGTCGTCGCGATTGCCGCCGTCGTCCATGACGGCATCGACAGCGGCATTCACCTCCGTGTGGAACTGCTGAACGGATGGCGCCGGGTGGATGTTGGCGGCAACGGCCGGCGCGACTCTCGGTATCAGCAGGATCGAGCACACCCAGATCGCGACCAGTGTGGTCAGTGACCTGCGTGCAGAATGGCACAGTGCCGAGACGCCGAGGGTGATGGCGAGAAACGTGAGCAGATACAGAGTGTATCCGCCGAGCATGAGGAACAGACGGGTAAATTGTTCGCCGTCGGACCGGGCGCTGATCAACCCAGGAACCGCAGCCAGCGCGAACAACGCGAGTACGGTCACGACCACCGCGCCCAAGGCCAGCAGCTGACCAAGGAGCAAGGTGTACGGGCTGACACCGGTGCCGAGTTCCTGTTCAAGCAACGTCCGCGCCTGTCTGCCGGAGAATGCGCCGAAGCCCAGCAGTATGATCAGCAGTGGTGCCAACACCTGCAGAAGCGAGGCTGCGCTCAACGGCGTGAATCCGCTCAGTGTGGTGCCAGCGTTGCCTGGACGTCCGCTGGCGACACTTTGCTGGTGCGACTCCAGTCTCACGAGGGTGCCGGCGTAGTCGAACACCCCGGGATCGAAAGCGGACAACACCGGAGGAGTCTTGAAGACATACCGACCGAAGTGCGACGCGCTGTGAGGATTGACGCTGCCCTGGTCCGCCCAGGCTCGCGCGTCATCGATTCGTGCCAGATCCGCCTCTGTGCTCAGGCTTGCATTGCGTGCGATGCTGCTGGCGAAGGCGGCTACACAGGCGAGCAGGAAGATGGCGCTCAGCATCCGCAGGCGACTGTCCCGGGAGACGATGACGCATTGCCTCCGTACGACAGCAAACAGGGCACTATGATTCATGTCCCCGGGCTCGCAGTCCGCGATCGCTGCATCGAGTGTGTCAAGGCGACGATCTCGTCCGGCCTGCTCACCGGCCTGCTCGGCGGTCCGCTCATCGGTTTGCTGTGGGGCTTGCGATGAGCGGACCAGCTGCGCAGCCAGATCTCCAGATCCAGCCAGTTTCCCATCAGGCCGCTGAAGCCCCGGGCGAAGCCGTCGCGAGTGTCCGTCATAAAGGCTTCCAGACGAGGACGATTCAATAACCCCTCCCTGGCAAGAACGCCATCCAGAAGGAGCTCGCGAAAATAGTCATGGTGGCGTTGAAACACGGCGTGAATGAAGTTGTTGGTCACACCCTTGCTGCGTCGTTCGAGCAGTGGTCCCGGCAATTCCGGGGCGAAAGCCTTGCGTGCCACGGCTCGGTCGATTCCTCCCGCCTTGAGGAGGTATACGGGAATGCGGGCAAACACTTCCATGATGGGTTGCGACAGGAGCGGCGCGCACCACTGTAGCGGTGGCTGGTCGCAGAACGGGTCATGCTTGCGTACCGGTCGGTACAGGGATTCGATCTGACGTTGCTTGTTGGGGGCGACACAAGTGCCGTGCATATGCGCACATTCGGCCAGCCACGGTGGCAGGGAATCGTCTGTTCGCCTGTTCCGACACTGTTCGATGATGTCCGGGTTGATGAACTCGCGGTCGGGCGGGGTGGGCGTAGCCGGTAGCGGCCGCTTGAAGATTCCGCCCGCAATGGACTCGCGGAGTACGGACCAGTAGGTGCGCGATCGCGTGCTGTCCCGCACGATACGCAACAGATCTCGTCCGAGCCCGTGGTCATGAACATAGTCCACCGCGGGTCTGGCGCTGGACGTGCGATAGAAGATGTAGTCTCCGCCAAGGCCGGTGAACAGGGCCGCGCACCGAGGCTCGGCCGCCTGTCGATGGAGATTTCTGTACACGGCGTTGGGCAGATAGTTCGATGGACAGGCGGAGGGACGGACCTGTGTCAGGGAATCAAGGCGAACGGCGTCGATGTCCCGCGAGCACTCCAGAAGCGCACTGCGCCGACCTTCCGGTGAGTGCACGGCGCTTGCAGCGAGGCGAGCGAAAGAGCGTTCATCACCCCCGACCATCGGATCATGGACGTTCAGACACGTGATGGCGGGGAGTGTACGTGCCCGCAGCAGGCAGGCCAGGACGATGGTCGAGTCGATTCCGCCGGACAGCATGTGAACGATATTCGGATAGCAGTTGCCCCAGGCGCTCACGCAGGTGAGTACCGCATGGCGGGCGTGCCTGGTGGCCAGAGCGAAGTCATCAATGGGCTGTTCTGCAGCGATCCGGAAAAGATCCCAGCAGAGATGCCGTGTCACGGTACCGCCCGCGTCTATCCTGACTGCCTCGCCAGCGCGCAACTGCTCCACATCGGTGAGACCGGTCTCGCCGAGTTGCCGTGTCGGATCGAAGAGCCGGGAGACGACGTAGTGCCAGTTGACCGAGAAGCCGGATTGTTTCAGTGAAACCACGTCCGAGACCTCGCTGAACAGGAGCGTCAGGCCGTGATGTTGATGCAGAAAGCAGGGGCATTCTCCGGTTGGATCCGGCATCGCGAGCAACGCCTGGCGAGCGGAGTCGCGGCTGAAAGCGATATAGCGCCCCCAGTATCGGTCCAGCAGTGACTGGCCCGTGCTTTGCCACAATGTTTTTGAGAACGTACTATCGAGCACGACTTCCTCGAAGCCGCTCCCGCCGTCGTGATCTCGATGAAACAGTCGACCCAGCACAATACCGGCTCCGTCCGGAGCGCGGTATACACTGAACGTGTCGTGGCCTTCGTTGCTGAAGAACACCATGAGGCCGTCGATCTCAAAGGCCAGATCGAGATCTGGTGAGTGGTGCCTCAGTTCGTTGGCAACTCTCCTGGCGTGGTTGAGTTGCGCTTGATCGTTGTGATTCCATGTCACTGCGAGATATCTGAACATGACGAACCGCAGGCTTAGATAAGGACAATTGGCGTCAATCGGGAGAGGTGAAGCGGCGTATCGGTCAGAGCGAGTCCGTTGTGCTGAAGCCAGCAGTGTGCTCGAAACGGCCGTGTGCGTACTCCGATCACGAGGTCTGGGAAAATTCGGTAGTGGGCCAGAAACTCCAGAACGGAAAGAGCGTGCAGAAGGCACGCATCCTTGCGTGTGTAGAGGAGCGGGCGCAGGCGCCCATAGATGCCCATCAACTGTGTGAGCTGATCCTCGTCGACGGGTGTGCCTGCGCTTTTCAGCTTGCGCTGCCGGATTCGGTTGACGATTCGAGACAGTTTCATCCAACGCAGGGCGCAGGATGCGTAGGTGACCGCAGTCACGAACTGAAGCACGTGACGTGTACGGACGATGGGGGCATGTCGTAACCATCGGTCGCTGTGCCACGCGTTCTGAAGATCAACGACGACAGGCGTTGCAGCTTTTCCTCGCGCGGCATCACGTGTGATCAGCCCTCGCTTCGCCAGGCTTCTGATCAGCGTGTTATCTATTCCTGGCCCGTCTGGTGAACAATCGTCGCCGACCGGCCAGCCATGGATCAGCGGCCGCAACGTGCAAGCACGTTCGATGGGCAATCCCAGATATCGCCCGTCGGCTATGTCCAAAAACACCACTTGATCCGCCGTCACGCAGACGTGGACATCGGGCGACAGAAAGTGCTGTTGGTTCATGACTGGCGGCGGTGCGTAGCGTTTGTCGCAACGCACCGCCGCGGACCGCTACGCTTTATTCTTCGAAGTAGGGACAACCCAACTCGTCTTCGCTGTGGTCCGTGCACTGGCCGGTTTCCGGGTCGATGTAGATTCCGGGCTTACCATTGTGCTGTGTCTCTTTCGATACCAGGCCGAATTCGATTAGTTCATCCATCGTGTTGCTCCTCGAGATCGGTTGAGATGCGGCTTGTGCAGCACTACAGGAATGTTATATTCTTACATTCCAATCGCGATCATACTCGCGGCGTTCAGTTGGGGCAACACTATGATGGTTCGACACGCGGCCAGGTACGCTGGCTCCTATCCTTATGCCTGTGCTACCGCTCTGGCGGTGCTGGTGTCTGTTTCGAATACAGCTGCCGCAGAGCAGGCGGACGATGCGGCGATCGAGCAGATCGTGGTTACCGGCACCCATATTCGAGGAACAGCGCCCGTCGGCACTCGTCTCGTTACGCTCACACAGGAAGAGATTCAGGCCGCGGGTTTCACGCGTATCGAAGAAGTGTTGCGCAGCTTGCCGCAGAACTTTGGCGGCGGTCCGCGCGAGGATACCTATGTTCAGCAGGGCTTCGCTGATCGGGCGACTGGCACCAATGCGAACAAGGGAGCGGCGATCAATCTGCGCGGACTCGGTGCGGGAACAACGCTGATACTGGTCAATGGGCGACGTCTGTCGCCCGGTGGAACGACCGGCCTGTTCACCGATGTTTCCAACCTGCCCCTGGCAGCGATTGAGCGGATCGAAGTGCTGACCGATGGAGCCTCGGCTTTATACGGGTCGGATGCGATCGGCGGTGTGATCAACGTGATCACGCGCAGGGACTATCGGGGAGCTCAGACTTCGGTGAGGGCAGTCGCCGGGGCTGGAAACACCTTCGACTACCATCTGAGTCAGGCGGTGGGTGCCGCGTGGAATGCTGGTAGCGTGAACGTTTCATATGAGTTCATGAACAGGGATGGCCTGCTGGCCAGATCGAGGCCGTTTTCGGCCAACATCGATCAGCGCGGCAGAGGGGGGGACGATTTTCGCACGCCAGGCGGCAATCCCGGTGTCATTGTCATTGGTGACCAGATGTGGGCGATCCCGGCCAATCAGAATGGACAGGGATTGACCCCGGACAGCTTTGTCGAAGGCACAGTCAATTATCGCAATGAGTCGGATTTCCTGTGGCTGCTGCCCGCTCAGAAGCGGCACGGCCTCACGGTCGGCGTGTCTCAGGACATCGGAGAGCGGGTGACCTTCTGGGCGCAGGGGGTGGCAGGCAGGCGAGACAACGAAGCGCAGATCCCATGGTACGAAACGCTGACGGTGCCGGCGTCTAACCCATTCTACGTTAACCCGACCGGGGGCACGGACGATATCCGTGTGCGCTACGACATGACTGAAGACCTTGGCGGCGTGTCGTCGCGGGCCAGGGTCGATATTTTCAACGTGATAGTCGGCGCGGACACTCGTATCGGTCGAGACTGGAGACTCACCACGGACGTCGCTTACGGCGAAGAGCGGTCGAGTCGTCAGGGTGGAGGCGTCGACCGTACGGCTCTGGCGGCGGCTCTGGCGGATCCCGATCCGGAAACGGCGTTCAATCCGTTCGGTGACGGTGCATACACCAATCCCGCCACCATCGATACGATCAGGGCCGGCAGTCTCACCGACGCCGTGTCGGATCTGCAAGCGATCAACGTCCTGGCCGAAGGACCGGTTCTGACCTGGGCGGCCGGCGACATCCGGCTCGCAGTGGGTGCGGAGGACAGAGCCTACAGCTATGACACGGAAAGTCGCAGCTACGGCGCTACCCCCACCGTCACCACGTCGAGTGACAGCCGGAGGCTCAACGCATTTTTCACCGAGCTGCGTGTTCCGGTGGTCGGCGACGGGAATCGGTTGCCGGGCATTCACAGTCTGACGTTCTCGGCGTCTTTGAGACGCGAGCAGTACAGTGACTTCGGACGTTCCACCGTCCCGAAATATGGCCTCAGCTGGTCACCTGTCGAGAGTGTGACGCTCAGAGCGACCTGGTCGGAGTCTTTCAGGGCGCCTGATCTTGCGAGCCTTAACGAGACCAATAATGGTTTCACGCTGGTCAATCGGCCGGATCCGCAGTCTCCCACTGGCAGCTCGCGGGTATTGGTCTGGTCCGGCGGTAACGCCGCACTCCTGCCGGAAACCGCCGACAGTCTGACCGTGGGACTGGATTTCCGGTTGCCTCGTGTTGCCGGGCTTGAGGTGGGCGTGAGCTACTTCGACATCAAGTACGTCAACCGCATTCAGTCGCCCTTCACGGGGGCCACCCTTGCCGACCAGTTGGGCAATCCGCATTACAGCCGCTTTGTTGATCGGGATCCCAGTCAGGCCTATCGTGAACAGGTTTGCAGCAGCGGTTCACCCACGGCTGCGAATCAGGAGGCATGCCTCACAGAGTCGATCGCGGCGATCATCGATTCACGCATCGCGAACACTGCGAAGCTGAACACCGATGGTATCGATCTGGAGGTTCGGTATCGTGGCGATACGAGCTTCGGCACCTTCGGCCTCGGGCTCCTCGCGACACGTATTCTGAACTACGAGCAGGCCACGACGGAGTCCATACCGCCCGTCAGTTTGCTGAATCGGAAGTACCGGCCTGTCGATACGCGTATGCGTGTCAACGGTTCATGGGGTCGGGGTGACTGGGTGACGAACGTATTCGTGAACTACGTGGCCGATTATGAGGATGTCAGTGACTCCGGTACACGCCGTGTTGGCTCCTGGACCACCATGGACTTCGACGTGGCGTATTTTCCGGAGAGCGTTCGCGGTTGGCTGTCCGGCACGTCGCTCTCTCTTAACGTGCAGAACGTCCTCGACAGGGATCCGCCGTTTGTCAATACTATGTTCGGCTACGACATTACCAACGCCAATCCGTACGGGCGAGTGGTGAGTCTGCTGGCCAGGAAGCAGTGGTAGTTACTGCGCTGCAGGGACCCTGATGGACCTCGCCACGACCTCCAGGTGCAGTGCGTGGTCGCTTCGCGACACCGGAACCACTTTGCCGAGAGCCGGATCGAAGTAGTCCTTGAACAGCGGCGGGCGAGGGAGCCGCAGAGAACGCTCAATCTGCGGCCGTACCCCGCGGATGCCGGCAAGGTCGAGATCGTCCTCGTGGTCGATCTCGGTCACCAGGCAGGGAACGCGCTCGAACCCCAGCGCGCGGAGCGCATATGCGCGATGGGTTCCATTCTTCAGGATGAGTCGATCGCGGTAGTTCAGCGCAGACAGGAAGCTGAATCCGAACCCGATGAACAGTCCGATGACGTTCGTCATCTCGCCCGGGATGCCGAGGTCGGGCATTTCACCGGGATCAAGTGTGCGCGGGCCGAGGAAGCGAAGCTCTCCGGAGCTGCAGGACAGCGTGTAGGTGCCTTCGTCCGATCGTACGACCTTGATGTGTGGTTTTGGAATCCTGGCGCCTGAGGCCACCTCGACGAGGTCTCGAGCGGTCGGCGTTTTACCGATGAGAGCTTGAAGCTGGGAGACCCAGCGGAGGTTGATGCGCTTCTGGAAGACCGTCATCCGGTCGAGTTCGACATGCATCCATCGACATGGCGTCAGTCTATACCCACGTTGCTCAGCCTCCCGGAGGGCCGCCGCGGCCGCATCTCTCATCTCGGTGGGTAGCTGTCGCAACTCCGTTCCGTCCGCGAGCGTCGCCTCCGAATCGCGCAGTTCACGCACGCGCGCATTGGCCTTGCGCCAGGCACGAATGAGGTCATCGGTGTCAGCGGTTTCGCCGCCGACTACCCTGGTTCGGAAGAAGCGAAAGAAATCGTCGGCGGGTGGATGACCGACCAGAAGCAGGTAGTCATCGATCGCCGGTCGATACGCTGGCGCAGGTTTATCGTCCCGGTCAGCGGAACCCGTCACGGAGCGCCGACCTCCATTCGCTGAATCAGCCTGTCCGTCACGTCGATGAGGTCCTCCAGACGTCTCTGTGCGCGGATCGCGTATCGGCCTTCCACGACCAGCATCGGTGTTCTATCAATGCCGAAGTCGCGCGCCATTTGCTCCGCACGGATCGCCTTCGCCGATATATCGGCAGACCGTAGCGCGCGACCGAACGTGGTCGGATCCACGCCTTGCTCCGATACCCATGCGATGAGGCTGTACTCGTCGAAAAGTGCCCGTTCCTCGTCATGTATGGCGCGAAACAGGGCGCTGCCCAGTGGTTCCAGGGCATCGATCGTCTGCAGGGCATAGTAGGCGCGGACCAGGACTTCCCAGTTCGGGCGCCCCATGGAGACTGGGACAGGTATGACTCTCGTGGTGGAGGGCAGCGTGGCAGCCCACCGGGCGAGTGTTGGGTGAAACTGGTTGCACGCGGCGCAGCCGTACGAGAAAAACGCAAGCACCTCGGTCTGTCCGGATGACTGCGTCTGTCCGGATGACTGCGTGGGTTGGGGCTGGGAAAGGCGAGTATAGTCGCGGCCCTCAACGACTTCGGCATTGCTGGCAGAAATCGATCCGATGAGCAGCGCCAGCAGCGCCAACCACCAGGATCGCCCGGTCTGAGATGTCCGCACGACTTCTCCGTGGCGAAAACTGTAATGATATAACCTATTTCAGCTGGTCGTTGAATGCAAGGGCGGGGTTCCACTCGGATTGAGGGGAGGGGCGACAAAGCACATTGTCGTGGGCAACGTTGCTTGACAGTTTCAGGCCGCGTAGCCCGCTGGAAGTTTCCCAAAACGTGACCAGTCCCACGCGATTCGAGTCGATTCTACGTGCCGCATCGGCCCTGAAACCTGCGTCATTCCTTATCTCACGTCACAACGGGGGCCGTTACTTTTGCCTTTTAATCCGATGGTCGTTGGTTCGAATCCAACACGGCCCACCAGTTAAATCAACAACTTCCGCAGACCGGCGGATTCGGCTGTGCCGGCCGGCGACTCACGGTGACGCCCATAGCCACACATGAGGCCAGACGGATACCAGATTCTGCTGCCCGGGATCCAGCCTCTGAATCTGGCCCGAATGCCCGATTATGCGCACCATCGTGGTGCGACGACGCTTCAGCTGAAGCGTCACTCATGAATAGTCCGGGCTAGGGTGTCGCCTGGTCGGCCCAACTGATAGCGCGGCGTTGCCCGTTCAGGAAGGGAAGCACCGTTTCGGCAACTTCCGGCGCCATGAAGGTCTCGTAATGGGTGAGGTCTGGCAGAATAGCGAGTCGGTTGGTCGACATGTTTTCGCGCATCCATCCGGCGTCTCTCAGGCCGCCGCCAAGGAGTTGGTAGAACTCCACGATGTGCTCGGGCCGAAACATGTCGCTGTCGCCGTAGACGAGCATGACGGGTATCTCGATACTTCTTGCCTCGTCGGCCCAGTCGTAGGGCGTCCGCATCAACTCGCCCATCCGGTCCAGCAGTTGCGGAAACTCGTCGGGGTTGGGGGCGACGGCGACGTAGGATTGGTGCATCGGCGTGCCCTGCATCATCTCGGCCATGTGCGACCCGACCTGCATCTGCTGCTCGATCATTTCGGGGAAGTAGCCGTCCTGTGCGAATCCTGCCGAAACAACGGCCAGGCGCCGTACCCGCTCGGGGTGTTGAATAGCCAGACGCAATGCCGCTCCTCCGCCGAACGAGTACCCCATCACGTCAACGAGGGGATACCCGAGATCCTGGAGGACAATCGCCAGGTCATTCCCGATGTCGACCAGGTCGATCTTCCGGTCACCCAGCTGCGTCCGACCGTGGCCGTGAAGATCAACGCCGATGACGGTCCGTGCCTCCGACAAAATCTGGAGAACAGGACCAAACATGTCAATCGTTCCGAGGCCACCGTGAAGGAGTAGAAGAGGCTCACCCTGGCCGTGGATTTCATAGTAGTACGAGACGCCATTGGCCTCGATGTGGCCGGACGTATCCCGAACGTGTTCTTGCGTGGTCATGATTGTCTGGTCTTGGGCACGCGTATCGGAAAAACCTAGCGCGATGAGCACCGCCAGAATGGCAATCGTCATCACGCCTGGCCGACAATCACGGGCGGTCGATGGTTGTGGACTGGTTCGCATAGTTCACCTTTGCATTCGATGGGTTCGACGGTCGCAACGCCGCCGACTCGCGGCGACTTCCAACACATAGTCGACCATCGTGAGGCGAAATCGACATCCACATTTCGAGCGTACCGATCCCAGGCGGCGCGGGCCCGACCCCCGTTCCATGTCGTGATTGGAGCGCACCCAAGCGGCCTTCCAGCACAAAGCTGTCTCGTCCTCACGCGAATGCCGGTGCAGTGGCGCAGCCAGCGCCCCCGGTGGCAGCAGATGCGCCGGTGGCCACCGAGGGGCTGTCGCTGACCTTGGCACAACGGCTCAAGCGCGTGTTCGCCATCCAGGCCTGCAAAGCCCCCGGCTTGCGCCGAGGGCTTTGTTCAGTTCGCGAAAAAGGTACTTACCGGCTGACCGTTATGCTGGCTTGCATATCCAACGGACGAATCGGCGGGACCGGAGCCTCGGAGACCACCAGTTTGACCCAGAGGGCGTTCTCGTCCCTGAAATAGGAAGTCTCGTTCGCGTTGCGCAATGCGTCCAGGCTGTGCTGCTGAGTCCCGGTGGTTGCGCTGGAGAAACCCGGCAGTTCGAATATGACCCATGAGTCCTTGTTCATTTCACTCAGGCTGATAGCAAATGTCGGTCTTTCGGTTACGACCTGGATCTCAGTGCCGGCGCGCACCGTGTTCTGGCCTCTGCTGTTAAATTCCTGGCCATTGCGAACAAGGGTGATGGGCGCCTGCGCGGCACCACCGCCAGGACCGCCGGCTCCTGCGCCTGCAGGCGCTGCACCCGGACCACCAGCCGCGCCACCCGCGCCAGGGCCGCCACCGCCGAAGCCGCCACCGCCGCCGCCGAAGCCTCCGCCTCCGGGGCCACCGCCGGCGCCACGAAAATACAGGCGTCCGACATCACCTGCACACACGGAGGCGTTCCAGGTGGGATGGATCTCACAGGTGTCGTCAGTGGCGATGCTGTTGTACTCGCCGTCGTGGAGGAGAATATAGGACTGAGGGATGCCGGTCACCGAGCCGTCCAGATCGTGGATCGCCAGGGTCTGATAGGCAATACCACCCCTGTTGTCATTGTCGAATCTTTCATCGTACTTCGGAAAATGCACGGGCTTGGCATTGACGAATTTCGCACCCTCGATGGTGCTTGCGGTCGTGACGCCGGAGCTCGTGTACAACAGCCAGGAAAGCGCCCCTGCTTCACGCAGGTCGTTGTCCTCGTAATTCACGAATGTTGTGTTAACCACCTCATCACGGTAATCGTAGTATTCGTAGCCGCGGATCGGGTAATCCGGAATCAGGCGCTTCGGCAGGCTGCGGCCATAGGCAATTTCCTCTGGCGTTACGGGGTTGCCGATATTGTCGGTTTCGCCCACAAACAGCGAATCAACCACCAGTGAGGTAAACCGCTCACTGCCGAAGGAACCGGATGAATGCGTTAACCCGATGGCATTGTCGGCGAACCTCAGGTTGCGGAGTACGTGAAGCTCACCCCGGCCCCAGAGGCCGTTGTTGCGGTTCTTGTAGGCGGTCAAATCCTCGAAGTACGTTTCCACCATCGGGCTGTCCGGGTCGGCAGGATTTTCCCTCGGCAGGTGCGCGTTGCCGGCCAATCCGAAGGTGTTGTCCTCATTGATGTTGCGGTCGAACATGAACCCGTCGAAGTTGGAATGGGCAACGTTGCCCCTGAATTCTCGGAACGGCGTTCGGCGCGGCCAGGTGTTGCGGCTGATTTCTGTGCCCAGGAACTCGCCATTCGGGTGCTCCGGCAGGGACATCCAGAATCCGGCCTGGTCGGAACCGGCGGCTACGTTGTCTATGTAGGTGTTATCCGGATTGGTGATCCAGAACGACGCCACCGTGTTGTCAGAAGGCAGCAGGGTATGCTCGCCGGAAAAACTGATTGCCCTGACGGCCATTCGATTCTCGTACGTAAAGTCCAGCTCTCCGTTGGGGGTAATGTTGGTCGGCACACAGTCCATCGTCGGATGACACTTGGTCTGGATCGCCAGGTTCCTGACGAATGCGTTACCGGTCTCAATGCCGTCTTCCAGGAAGAAGCAGTGGCCCACGGTGTTGTAGGTCACGTTGTTCTCGATCCGCAGGTTGTGCGTGCCGTGCACGGTCACGCAGCGGTTGAAGGTGTCATGGATGGACGAATTCCGGATGTACTGACCCTCTCCGCCGTTACCGACCAGGTGCCAGTGAATCGGATAGCGGGCCAGCTCCATGTGCTGCCCCATGCGATGGAGCTCGACGCCTGCTATGTACATTCGGCTACCCGGCATCGCCATGATGTGGCCACCGAAGTACGACTCAAGCGCATCTTCGGATGCCTGAATCCTGATATTGCGGCTCAGCAGACCGACCTCGCCGCGCTGATCCACCTCATAGGTGATCTCGCCGAAATGCATGTATTCAAGCGGCTGATCCAGCGTGATCGAATTGCCGCTGATCGCGGTAATCGTCCGCTTCTCCGCCTGCCGCGGATCGAAATCCGTCGACGCCAGGACGATCTCATCGCCCACCCGCCATTCGGCGGCATTCAGAACCTCGATCGAGCGACTGCCAGCTTCGGCAGTCCTCGCCAGCCTGGTCCAGGTGTGGGTCCGATCACCGTGCAGGTTCAGGGTCCCGCCCGAGATCATGATCCCGCGGTCTCCCATGCCACCCATGATGTCTTCACCCTGGACGTTGTCCGTAAAGGTGATCGTCGCCTCGCGCGTGTGGGGGCTCGCCTCGGTGCCGATCTGCAGCTCCCCGTGCAACATGATCCACTCGGTGGTCAGTTCCAGGTCGGCACTGTTGGAGAAGCGGAGCCTGCCGTCGATGGACAGCCCGTTCAGCGCCGGCGTACTGACGTCGAGGACGACGTCCAGGCCTTCGCCAATGGAGACGATGCCGCCTTCCTGCGGAACATTCCCGCCGGACCAGGTGGACGCATCCGACCACAGTCCATCCCTGACCGCTTCCTGTGCCTGGGCGCTGACGGTGAAAAAGGCTGCAGCGAGCAGTGAAAGATTAAACAAACGATAGTGTAAACGCATGAAGCTGTCCCCCGACATTTTGGCTCTAGTGTTTCCTGCATCGGATCTGGCGAGACTATCACGATTGCTCAGGAATTCACTTGTATTTTCACCCCGGTAGGAACGGTGAGCACGGATCTCCGTACTGGTCAATGCCCAGACGACCTCGCGGGCCGCCGCGGGGCAATCTGCCGATCTGAACCGCGCCGCACCCTCTCAGCCGCCCGGACTACCATGCCGCGACGGACGGGTCTTGGCTTGAGGTCACGCGCTGCCGCAGCGAACCTGCATTTCCGGCTCGAAAGGGAAGACTCACGCCCCCGAAAGTTGTAGAACGAACAGTGACTATTTTCGCGTTTGCGCTCGTCTATTGCCCCGTCGGCATGGCGCCCCAGCCGCCTTTGCCGGGGCCGTACCAGGGATTGTCCCATCCGGTTGGCTCGTCGTCGTCCAGATTGAACAGGACGGCCTGGATCTCCTGAATCTTCCCGGCCTTCACCGTGAAGAATTCGGCCACCAGGCGGTCGATGGCGGTGACGGAGGCGGCGTTCTCGATGGGTCCGTCGATTCGACCGAAGCGCAGGATGGTCAGCACGATGCCGCGCTCCTCGTCCACCACGGCATGACGGCGGTCCCACAGATTGCGCCCGATGAACCGGCCGCGGTCGAACCCGACTGAAGCGCTAACGGGCATCGGTCGGCACCGCAGCAAACGGCGAAAGCAGTCAGCGTCTCAGTCCCCTGGTCGCCCCCGGTCACAGGGCGCGACCGCGCTGTGTCGCCCCCCGTAACCGATATATAACCGCCCGAACACCGACGCTATAACCTGTCACCGCTACGCTTGCGCCGCTTTACAGCGAACTACTTCGCTGCGCAGGTGCAGTCTTGTCGATCTCGCTCGAACAGGTCTCCAAACATTACGGCTCCGCTGCCGCGGTCAACGACGTATCTGTCGAGATCGCGGAGGGCGAGTTTTTCGTGCTGCTCGGGCCGTCTGGCAGCGGCAAGAGCACATTGCTGCGCGCTATCGCCGGGCTGACGTCCATCGATCATGGCCGCGTCATGCTGTTCGGCCGCGATGTTACCCACATTCGGCCACGCGATCGCGAGGTGGGCTTCGTTTTCCAGAACTATGCGCTGTTCCGCCACATGACGGTGGGCGACAACGTTGAGTTCGCGTTGCGCGCGCGCAAGGTGCGCACCGGCGAGCGACGCCGGCGCCGCAAGGAGCTGCTCAAGCTGGTGTCGCTCGAAGGCTTGGATGATCGGCTGCCATCGGAACTATCCGGAGGACAGCAGCAACGCGTTGCGGTTGCACGCGCGCTGGCGCATCAGCCGCGCGTGTTGCTGCTGGATGAACCTTTCGGCGCGCTGGATGCCCGAATTCGCGAGGATCTGCGCAGGGCGATCCGCGAGATACAGCGCACTGTCGGCATTACCACAATTCTGGTAACCCACGACCAGGAGGAAGCTTTCGCCATGGCCGACCGCATCGGCGTGATGGATCGTGGACGTCTGCACGAATGCGGTGAACCTCGCGCCCTTTACGAAAGCCCGCGTACGCGATTCGTCGCAACGTTTCTGGGCTCGGCCAATCTGCTGCTGGGCAGATATGAAAGCGATGGTGTTCGGATCGGGCGCACGCTGTTTGAACTCGAGCAATGGCCGCAAAGAACCACACCAGGCGCGGAAGCCACCACCGTGATCCGTCCTGAAGACATCGTGCTGCGACGACAGGGACGCTATCCGGAGCCGAACCCGATCGGCACTGGCATCATCACCGAACTCGGATTCATCGGCGCACTGGAGCGCTTGCGGTTCTCTGTGACAACGGATCACGATCTGGTCAGCGCGCGGCAACCTGGTATCGACAGCTTTCTGATGGAGGCTTTGCGCAGCGCCCGGGAGAGTCACCTGCTGCCCCTGCAGGTGGGTGACCGGGTCGACTTCGGTGCGCGGCAACTGCACGTGCTGCCAACGCCCTTCAACAGTCTGCGTCTGTTTGCGCAGACCGCGACTGAGATCGCCGAGCTGGCTGGCTCCAGCCTGGTCAGGGAACTGAGCGAACACACTCACATCGAACCGACCAGACATCGAGATGACACCGATAGCAGGCACCTGCCCGTCCAGGGCACACTGGTCACACCCTTCAACAGGGCCGCGGGACTCGCGCCTGCCGCCAACCTGCTGGAGCGCGGCGCGGCGCAAGTCATCGCGTTGTCAGACCCTGCCAGGCAGATAGAGCGGGTACTGATCTACATTCAGCCATCACGAGCAGCTCGCGACGCGGGCCTTGGCGTCGCCGGCAGTCTGCTGCGGCAGCTTTCCGTAGACGCGGCCCTGCTGGTGCCGGCCGGCGAACGCTACGGCGGCGTCTATCGTGGGCTGCTGGACGTACGCAGCGCGGCATTGCGCCAGTATGGCGTGGATGTGCGCACCGAATCGTTTCGTGAACCCATTGCCGATGCCCTGCGCACACGCCTCACCACTTCCGACGCCAGCACCTTGTTGCTGATCGGCCTGACGTCGGCCGCAACGGGCACCGTGCTGATCGATGAGCTGACCGCACTCGTTGCCAACTGTCCCAACGCAACCGCCGTACTGCTCGCAGGCGGACGCTCCGAGACTCCCACAGCAGTGGGCACCCCATTGACTGACAACCGCACCAACAGGGTGGCGCTATGAACGCTCGAGTGATTCTGGTTTCTTTCGCGCTGTCGTTATCGTTGTCTGTGTCTGTATCGTCCTGCAGCGGCAGCGCCGATCCCGATGCCATCACACTGATGAATGTCTCCTACGACCCGACGCGCGAGCTGTATCGCGACGTCAATCGACAGTTTCGTGAACACTGGCGCACGCAGACGGGCCAGAATCTTACGATCCAGATGTCGCACGGCGGTTCAGGCAGTCAGGCACGTTCCGTGATCGATGGCCTGGATGCCGACGTGGTGACACTCGCGCTTGCATACGACATCGACGCGATTCAGATGCACAGCCGGCGCCTGAACGCAAACTGGCAATCGAGGCTGCCCGACAACAGCGCACCTTACACCTCGACGATCGTATTCCTGGTTCGCAGCGGGAATCCGAAGGGAGTTCGTGACTGGGCAGACCTGCTCAAGCCCGATGTGCAGGTCATCACCCCCAACCCCAAGACGTCGGGTGGTGCGCGCTGGAACTACCTGGCCGCCTGGGGATATGCTCTGGAGCAGGCACTGGACGGGGATCTGTCGCGACTTCACAGCGCATCTGTGGAGGAAGTCGAAGGAGCCCAGGAACAGGCACGCGCGTTCGTCACCGAACTGTTCCGCCATGTTCCGGTACTCGACCGCGCGGCGCGCGCAGCCACGAATACCTTTGTGCAACGCGGCATTGGCGATGTGTTTCTCTCCTGGGAAAATGAAGCATTGCTGGCGCTGGACGAAGCCGGCCATGACGCGTTCGAGATTGTCATCCCCAGCGTCAGCATTCTCGCTGAGCCCACCGTCGCAGTGGTCGACACCGTCGTGGACCGCAAGGGCACGCGCGACGTCGCAGAGGCCTATCTGAACTTTCTGTATGCGCCGCAGGGACAGGAAATCGTCGCCAGTCACTACTTCCGCCCGCGAGACCCGGATGTGCTGGCACGGCATGCGCAGATGTTTCCCGACATCCGTCTGTTCACGATAGATGATGTGTTCGGCGGCTGGCGCGTAGCGCAGGCGCTGCATTTCGATGACGGCGGCCTGTTCGACCGGATCTATCTTCCGGCGGAACGCTGAGCCGGGTGGGCCCGCGCAGCCGATCATGACCACCACCACCGCCGCCCCGCCCTGGGTCAGCCGCAGCGTGCTGCCGGGCTTTGGCCTGACCGTAGGCTTTGCCGGTGCGTTCCTCGCCGCCATTGTGCTGATACCACTGGCCGCGCTGGTGCTGAAGGCCGCCAGCCTGCCGCTGAGTGAGCTGTGGCACATTGCCACCGAACCGCGCGCACTGGCCAGCTATCGACTCAGCCTGGGCGCATCATTGCTGGCTGCAATTTTGAACGCGATATTCGGGCTCATCATCGCCTGGACACTGGTGCGCTACGACTTTCCCGGGCGGCGACTGGTGGATGCCATCATCGACCTGCCATTCGCGTTACCAACGGCAGTCTCCGGTATTGCACTGGCCACCGTGTTTGCGCCTAGCGGTTGGATAGGCCAATGGCTGGACCCACTGGGGATACAGGTCGCGTATACATGGATCGGTGTGGTTGTCGCGTTGACGCTGATCGGCCTGCCGTTCGTGGTTCGCTCAGTTCAGCCTGCGCTTGAGGAAGTGGATGCCAATCTCGAGCAGGCCGCTGAATCACTGGGTGCGGGACGCTGGATGATCTTTCGTCGTGTGATCCTGCCCACCATCACGCCGGCGCTGGCCACAGGATTTACGCTCGCACTGGCGCGCGCGATCGGTGAGTACGGCTCGGTGATTTTCATCGCCGGCAACCTGCCGATGCGTACCGAGATCACGCCGCTGCTGATCGTCATCAAGCTGGAGCAGTTCGACTATCTGGGCGCGGCAGCACTTGGCCTTGTGATGCTCCTGATCTCATTCTTCATGCTTCTGATGATCAACCTGATCAGCGGCTGGCGCCTGCGGCGTCTTACAGGGCGACGTCGATGAGCACCGTCACCCGTTCGCCTGTCGGTCCTGACCCGGCGCAGGGCCACCACGGTGCTGCCGGTACGATTGCCGGCGCGAATGCCATGGACCGGCTGGTGAAAGCACTGATGATCACGGTGTCGCTGGCGTTCCTCACTTTCATACTGATCATTCCCGTCGTCTCCATTCTCGGCTATGCGTTCTCTCGTGGCCTGGGTTACTACTTCAGCGCGCTGGGCACGCCCGACGCACTGGCTGCGATACGATTGACGCTGGCCACGGCGGCGATCGTCGTGCCGCTGAACGCCGTGTTCGGCATTGCCGCAGCCTGGGCAATCGCCAAGTTTGACTTTCGCGGCAAGCAGTTTCTGATCACGCTGATCGATCTGCCGTTCTCGATCTCACCCGTCGTGGCCGGACTGGTGTTCGTGCTGCTGTTCGGCGCGCAGGGCTGGTTCGGACCGGCACTGCGCGACCAGGGCATTTCAATTGTGTTCGCTTTCCCGGGTATCGTGCTCGCCACGCTGTTCGTGACTTTTCCGTATGTCGCGCGTGAGCTGATACCGGTGATGCAGATGCACGGTCGTGATGCGGAAGAAGCGGCGGTGAGTCTGGGTGCCAAAGGCTGGATGGTGTTCTTTCGCGTCACGCTGCCGCAGATCCGCTGGGCGCTGCTGTACGGGGTCATTCTCTGTAACGCGCGTGCCATGGGTGAGTTTGGCGCGGTCGCGGTCGTATCCGGGCACATTCGCGGGCTGACGACGACCATGCCGCTGCATGTGGAGATCCTGTACAACGAGTATGATCTGGCCGGGGCGTTCGCAGTCGCGTCGCTGCTGATGCTGATTGCGGTATTCACGCTGGTGGTCAAGGCTCTGGTGGAGTCGCTGGGTTCAAGGCGCGGAGCAGCGTCACTCCTGACCGGGACAGTTCGAAGATGAAACTCAGAAGGCCACTGGTGTCCGACAGATTTCGAGGTCATTTGGCTGAAGGCTAGATTTGGCGCGACTTTCATGGCTTGTCAAGGTGTTAACGATTTGAACTGCAGATGGCCGGTTCGGCAGCCTGCCGGGAGTTTC
>JBJHBT010000021.1:0-65034 GCA_050485645.1 Gammaproteobacteria bacterium
ACCCTATATCGGCGTATACATGGCTACACATACACGCCAGAAACGCAGCCGCACGTCGCCTACCCCCTTGTTGAAGCAGGGAATACTGATCACCAATGGCTAAAAATCGGGCGGGAACTTCAGGCTAAACAGATTTTTCGGTCGTTATGTCAATCAACTGATAGGGCAATTGCGAGCGCCGTCACGGCGCGCGAATCTGTCATCCGCCAAAGTACGCACACCTTCAACGATGGCCCGCGCCACCTGCGAATTTACGTATGCCCAACACCACTCGAGACCTCTTCGGATCGACGCCCTGGCTTAACGCACCCTGGCATGATTCGCTGACCGGCGCGCTGACGCGACAGCATTTCATGGACCTGGTGTACGAAGAGCGCCAGCACGCCAACGAGTCCGGTCTGCCGTTCGTCATCATGGTGGCGGACCTCGACGGACTGCGCTCCGTGAATGAGCGTCTCGGCCAGCGCACCGGAGACGCTGTGCTGGTGTCAGCGAGCGAGGGCCTGCGTGAACTGCTGGCGCGTCATCCATGGCACGACCTCGATGCCTGTTTCGCACGCTTCGACGGCGACAGCTTCGCACTGATGGCGCGCGAATGTGATCTGGATGTCGGCCATCGACTGGCCGAAGCCTATCGTCGGCGCATCGCCACCACCGCGATGGCCGAGCACTGCATGATGACGACGTCGGCCGGTGTCGCGCAGTATCAGCCGGGTGAGTCCATCGACGAGCTCATTGCCCGTATCGAGCGCGCCCTGCATCTGGCGAAACAGTTCGGCCCGGATCGCGTCGAGGCGGCGCCGCTGACCAGGGCCCAGTCGGCGTGCTCCAACGTGGTGCCGCTGCGCCCGAGGATGCGTACCGGCATCTGACATACCTGCCGATACACAAAGGGCAGGCCGAAGGCCGCCGGCGGATTCGTATCCGTTTCGCGGACCGGTCATTCATCGCTCGGCCGCCTCGGATGTGAGAACCCACTCGCGCTACGCTGCGGGCCGGCGTTTCACCTGACGTCGCGCCTTTTGGCCTTGGCGACCTTCGCGGCCTTCGCGACCTTGGTAACCTTGGCGGCCTTGGTAACCTTGGCGACCTTGGCGACCTTGGTGGCCTTGGTGGCCTTGGTGGCCTTGGCGGCGCTCTTCTTGCCCGCTCGGGTGCCAGCCGCCTTCGGCGTCTTCACGGCACGTCTCGTTCCGGTCTGGCTGGTCGGCGTTGCCGCGGCAGCCGACGACACGCCTTCCATCGAAACGCCTTCCATGTCGATATCGACTCCGAACACCGACGACAGCGCCCCGGTCTGCAGTACACGACCTTTGCGTACCCGACCGTTAGCTGCCGGCTGATCGACAGCGGCCTCGACCAGTTCGGCAGGATCCACACCGCGCAGCGTGAACAGCAATCCGGGCTCGTGGTCGAGCCGCGCGCCAACACCATAGAGCGTCGCGGCCACATGCTTGCACATGGCGGCCCAGTCCGGACACGAGCAGTCCAGGGTGATCTCGCGGGGTGACGGAAACAGACCCTCACCCTTGCGCGTGACGATTTCCATGACACTCCTGGAGATGGAGCCCCGGAGCAGCTCGACCAGCGAGTCGATCCGCCCCGCGCACCGCCCCCTGATCTCCGTCCACCGCTTCCTGGCAAGCGCCTTGATCCCGATATCCACCGTGTAGAGCTCGGTACCGCTGACCAGCGCGCGAACATGGCCGGCCGCGATCTGCAGGTCGAGCACAGAGCCGTTGCGCACATAGGTCCGTCCGCGGGGGAGACGATTGGCGTAGTCGCTGTACGCTTCAAGGTTCTTGCACCAGGCCTCGCCCCAGAAAGTCGTGGCGATCTTGCGTCCCGAAACCTCAACGGGCGCAACCTCGCGGCCGGTCTTTTTCATCGAAGCGATTTTCTTCGCGGCTCGCCGACGGCGCTCGGCCACCGGCACGTAGGATGGCCAGTCGCTATCGTAGTACCTACCCATGATTCATCTCACGGTCCATCTCACGGTTCCCTCTGGCAGTGTCCTTCCGGGACCAGGTGCGGCTCACTGGTCAGTGTATCCATCGACGGCGCTGCTCAGGTCGAGCGACACCATCGCCATCAACGCCTCGTTGCTCATCTCCGTCAGGGATGACTCGGCGCCTCCTTCGAGCACTTCATCGGAAAGCGCCTGCTTGCCCGCGATAAGCTCGTCGATGCGCTCCTCCACCGTGCCACGACAGACGAACTTGTGAACCAGCACGTTCTTCTGTTGCCCGATGCGAAACGCGCGATCCGTCGCCTGGTTCTCCACCGCCGGGTTCCACCATCGGTCGAAGTGGATCACATGGGACGCCGCTGTCAGATTCAGCCCGGTGCCGCCAGCTTTGAGCGAGAGCACCATGAACGGCACACGATCGTCTTCTTGAAAGCGCTTGACCAGCCCTTGGCGCTGCTTGACCGGTGTTCCGCCGTGCAGCACGAGCCCCGTGTTACCAAAGATCTCGGCCAGAAAACCAGACAGCGGCTCGGTCATCTCGCGGAACTGGGTAAACACCAGCACCTTGTCCTGGCGGGCGCAGATCGATTCGCAAAGCTCGCGCAGTCGCGCAAACTTGCCGCTATCCGCCGGTTCGTAGGCGCCGTCACCGAGCCACTGGGAGGGGTGGTTGCAGATCTGCTTGAAGCGCATCAGAAACGCCAGGATCACACCCCGTCTCTCAATGCCATCGAGCTCCCTGATGGCTTTTTTCATCTCGTCGACGGACTGCCTGTACAGCGCGACCTGGCGTCTGCTCAGCAGACAGTGGGCAGTGAGCTCGGTTTTGTCAGGCAGATCGGCAATGACGTTCCGGTCGGTTTTGAGTCGGCGCAGAATGTAAGGCTGAACGAGCCGGCGCAGCGGCGCGTAGGCTCCCGGCTTGCTCGACGCCATCGACTTGCACAGGCGATTGAAAGCCTGGGCCGAGCCCAGAAGGCCGGGGTTCAGGAAGTCAAAAATCGACCACAGATCTCCAAGGTGGTTTTCCACCGGCGTGCCTGTCAACGCCAGACGCCAGGTCGATTGCATCGCCTTGACCGCCCTGGTCTGTTTCGCACTCGGGTTCTTGATGGCCTGGGCTTCGTCGAGAATCACGTTGCGCCACACGACATCCTTCATCCACGCGGTGCGCATGACCGTGCCGTAGGTCGTGATCACCGCATCATGAGCCGATACCCGTGTTGTCGACAGGCTGGTCAGCTCGGCTGACGGGATGCGCGAAGGGTGAGCGATGAGCACCCTGAGCCGCGGCGCGAAACGCTCGATCTCGAGCCGCCAGTTGTCCACGAGCGAAGCCGGCACCACCAGCAGATCCGTGCCCTTGTCCCGATCATGCCGGCTCATGTTGAGGATCCCGAGCACCTGAATCGTCTTGCCCAGGCCCATGTCGTCGGCCAGACAGCCGCCAAGCCCCAGGCCGCGCAACGTCGAAAGCCACTGGATACCCCGCTTCTGATAGGGTCTCAGTTCGGCGTTGAGGCCAGCGCCCGATTCGATGTCCGCGCGCAGCTCCTGCGACCGCAGCGCATCGAGTCTGGACGACAGCCACTTGCCGGCGATAACCTCCGACCACTCCGGGCGCGCGTCCTCCATCGGCTCGACATCACCATCGAGCCGGACGCCGGTCAGCATGCGCATGGCGTCGCCGAAGCTGACCCCACCCGCCTGCGCCTGCTTCTGAACATCTCGCCACTGGTCGAGCACCCGCGACAGCTTGGCACGGTCGACTTCAACCCATTTGCCCTTGATCAGTACGAGGCCGTGGCCGGCACCGAGCAGCGCCTCGATCTCCCGCTCCGTGAGCTTCCTGCCGTTCAGGGTGAGATTGACATCGAAGTCCAGAAGGGCCTCCATCCCCAGGGCGGATGGTGCCTTCGCGCCGATCGACACGGAGACTGTGGGACGGGGTTTGCTCCTGGCGTTCCACCAGTCGGGCATGCGCACGATGACGCCGGACTCCTCGTACAGCGCAGTCTCGCAGAGAAACCGGTGGGCCTCCTTCGGCGTCCAGGAGAGCGGATGATAGATGTCGCCGGCGTCGACCAGCTCGCGTATGAACTCGCTGTGTTCGGCGACGCGCGAAAGTGGTGCCAGCAGGGCAAGAAGCTTCTGCCGGTTTTTCGTCCCTGCGTAATCCTTCAGCGCTCTGCCCAACGGCAGGTGCTGGGGCCTGGCGTGTTTGGAGACCTTGTGGACGTAGGTAGCGATGAAGGCGAACGGATACGCCGGATCACGCTTGTTCTCGGCCAGGTGAAAGCAGACGCGGCCGACGACGTGCCAGACTGAGCTGTGTACTTTCAGGTATCCCTGGACGCCGTCCTGGTAATCCCTGGCCTTCGAAGAGAGAGCCGCCCCTGCGTCGGACCAGATGTCGTGCAGGAGATCAGCCTGCACGAACTCGGCGCCGGCCATCGGAGGCACGGCCTGACTCAGAGCCGAGAGCTCTTCGGGGTCCGGATCGGGAATGGTGAGGCACTGAGGGTCGGTCGGGTCGAGCGCGCCGCAGACTCGCGCGACGAATGCCCTCCCGACGTCGCGCCAATAGGACAGCGACGGGGGAAGATCGGTCGACAGCTGGGCCGCGGCGAGATGCAGGACGCCCTCGCCACGGCCCTTGCCGAAGGCGGCGACGATTTGTCCGGCGGCTTTGGGCGAAAGCCGGGGTCCGTCCTCGTACGACCCCCGCTGGACGTCGATGCGACCGCTGGGCGTCAACCGGCAGACGAGCGTTGCCGTGTCTTTGGAGGCGTTGTCCGATGCTGGCCGAGTCATATTGGTCCCAGAAGCCTGATCCATCTCCAGAAGTATTCGATCATCTCGAGGGAGCGCCAGGCCTCCTCCCAGCCGCCGCAGCGGTCAGGCGCGTCGAGCACGTCGACGAGTGTGCGCTCCAGTGTCGTGACCCGTGCGACGCCGCCGGCATGGCGATGTTCGGCCAGCCCACCGCCGAGGTCGGCACGGTCTCGTAGCGAAACGGGAGCCTGGACCGGCACGAACTCGAGATCGCGAAACACGAAACGCCGCTGCCGTGCGCGGGTGAGGTAGTGGAAGCGGCTCCACACCGAGTAAGCTCTGCCATGAAACTGGAGCGCAGCGTGCCAGGACACGACTCTGAAAACTGTCGAAGCACTGGCTCACCAAGCTGCCGTCTCCATCTCGTCCCAGGTCTTGCCGTCCTCGACGGCGGCGAGGTTGAAGCGAGCGCCCTGATTGTCGCTCGGGTTCAACCATAGCTGCTTTTGGAAGACGGCGGCGGCCTTCTGCACGCTGCTCAGCCGCCAGAGACACAGGCCTTTGCCGTGCAGGCAGCGGAGATAGGGGCGATTGTCGATGAGACCCCACGGCAGCGCGTCGCGAAACGCCGGGCCGAGCGAGAGCTCGCCGATGGCGGCGCCGACTTCGTAGTGGCGCAGCGCGTGGTCAGGACGGTGGTCGAATTCGATGTTGCCGAGATGGGCGTGCGCATCGAGGCACCGCAGGTCTTCAGCAAGCAGATCCATCAGAATCGCCCGGGCACCGGCGTAGTCGCCGGCATCTTTTCGTTCGGCAGCCTCTATGATCGGATCGGAATCGAAGTCCTCGGGATCGGCGCCGGGAATCACCTGCTCCATCTCGAAGCGCCGCCGTTTGCCGTGCGCGACGATGGCTTGCGCCCAATCGTCCAGGGGCTCGTCTTCGTCGCCCCAATACTCCTCCGCGGGGTCCCACTCGCCCATGTCGCGAAGGGCCAACGGCGTCAGGCCGAGGGCTGAAACGTCCTGGCGGATCGAAGTCACGGCGCCCGCCAGATATCTGTGCTGCTTGTGGATCCATTCCTTCGTGGGAACGACCGTTACGATATCGCCCGGAACTTCGTCCCGGATAGCAGTTCGAAGCGTGAGCTCGCTGGCCGTGCCGGGTACGCGGCAGCGCAGCGCGCTCGACTTGCAAACGAGGACAATAAGCTCAGTGGGGCTGCCGATGGCGATGTCTGCGTCGGTTGATTGCTCGTTCTGTTCGTCGATCGTCATCTCGGTGCCTGAAAAAGCAAGGGCCTCCGAAGAGGCCCCGCGCCCGGCAGCCGAAGCCACTGGGGTAGTGGTCGATAATGGTAATTCAGGGCGTGCCGTCAGTCACGAGGCTGCGCCCGCTCGCCGTCCGCCGTGCCGATGTGGCGCGCCGCAAGCCGTCATCGCTCGGGCCGCGACACAGGTTCGTATACGGCGACCTCGACATCGGACAAATCGCCCAGAGTCGTCTCGATCAGCGCGCGCACGTCCTGCCAAGCGAGGCCACGCTGTCCGCAGCCGAGCGGCGGCAGCGCAATCGAACGAATCGCAAGCTCCTGCTCGGCCTGCAGCAGATTGCCGCGGGAAAAGTGCAGCATCAGTGCACCTCCGCCGAAGACCGGGTGACTTGCCGTATGGTGCCCATATAAGCAGGAAATCTGCCTGTATGGCGACTTATCAGCAAGTCAGTAGGGCTCTGGAGGGTTATGGCTGTGCTCGGCGTTCCGACCGGATCTTCGGCGCCGACCGCGCAAGCTCGTGCAATTGCTTCACCGGCGATGAAGGTGAAGTGGCCGGGCTTCTGCAATTATCTCAACACAAGGCGAGCAGCGCCTGCGAGCTCGACAGCGATCGCCTTCTGACTCTCTTTTTCGTTGGGCCAGCCCACGATTCCGACGTGTCGCGCCTCACCCTCGTCGTACCGCAGGTGTATGCCCGCAGCGACCGCGGCATCATGGCTGAAATCCGCGCGCCCATGCATTCGGGCCGGAGGTGGTCTCGTATCCGCGACATGAACCTCGAGGTGAGTCCAGGTCCGTGCATCATCCAATCCCTCCGTATCCGTCGCGGATGTTTCCAGCACTCCGCTACCCGGATCACGCACGGGAAGGAAGGCTCGAGGTTTGACCAGGTTCTTCGCGGACGAATAGTCGCGTGAGCTGAAGAGTACTCGCGAAAGTCGCCGCCCGACTCGGGACGTCACGGCGCGTACAGTCTGCGAAGACTGCTCAACAGGTTCGGGGGCAGCTCGTCGATGAACGCCTCGCTGCCGCTCTGGCGGGCTACTCCAAACCTGCCGGCGTAGGCTATCGTTCCGTCGGCGCCGATGCTTACCGAAAGCAGCCAGTCGCGCTCGCGAATCCAGTCCAGGGACACTTCTCCGTCTGGATCCACGCTGAACTCCGGCAGGGGGAACGCAGTGGGCAATAGCTTAATGAAGGCCGAAGCCACTTGCGCGGCCACCGGATTCACCGGACGGGCACCATGTCCATCCCAGTTCTCGACCAAAGCTTCCTGCACTGCTTCCTCGAAGGTCGAAATCAGCTCGCCGTAGCGGGTCGCGAACGCGGCGGAATCGCGCAGATACGCATCGCGCGCCGACGTGAAGCAGTCGTGAATCTTCTCCGCCGCGGCGCTCACGGCGCGGCTGGGCGGCTGGGCAAACATGCTCGTCCCATGGCTTGAGAGGACCGCGCTCATTCGTACATCTCCACCGTCTTCTTGGTGACACTGCTAAAAAACATCGCGTTCTTGATGTCGCGAATCTCGTTCAGCGTTGCCTCGATCTCGTCCCCTATCGGGACAGTGCCTTCCCTGGCCACATCGAAGTCCAGGTACACCGTCACGCCGCCGGCCTGCGAGCTCGGCTCAACCGCCTGTGTGATCCAGCCTTTGAACTTGCCGTTGACGCAGTCCACGCTTGTGCGGTGAAAGAAACCGGAAATGGTAGCGGGGATACCCTTGGGCAGCTGTGGCGGCGTCGTCAGAAAATCGGAAAGATCCTGAGAGGGGGGAGGGAGATCCAGCTTGTTGATATAGCGGAGCGCGACACGAGTCGCCGCTGCCGGTTGGGCGATCCTCAGATACTCTTTCCACAGAGTCGACGATTCCTTCCTGATCTGTTTCCAGGATGTGTAGGGAGCCAGGCGGCTGAACGTGTAACCGTCGCGCCGAAACTGAACGATCTGTTTTTTGTCGGCCGATAGGAATCGAATGCCCGCGGAACCCAAATCCTTCGCGCCGGCGGCGACGTTGTGTGCGCCGGCCTGGTCCACGGGGAAGGTCGCCTGGAAAGTCCGTATCTCGTCGATGCCAGGATACTCCTGTCGGACCCGGTCATGCACGGCACGGAACTCCGCCTCGTCGGTTACCTTGGCTCCGGCTACCCTGATATCGATCACTGCTTCGAGGATCGGCGCGTTGGGAAGATGGCGCGGTTTCATGGCGTTGGGGTTGAACGTTGACCGACCAGTGCAATCCCGTTTTGCCTCAGACGGTCCTGGTTGTCCCAGATCCACGTCCGGAGAATCCAGGCCGCCACTTGCGATTTATTCTGCCCGTGGATACCCAAAGCGACCATTTCGGAAACTATCCGTTCCGTTGTCTTATCGACGGTTACCTGGAGCTTTTCGGACTCCACGCCATTTCGTTTGGCCATTGGAAATCCATGGGTCTTGGGAGGGTCTTGTATTCTTATAGGATTCTAAATGGATTGCAAATGGATTCCATCGTGGCGGGGTGCTGATCTACGAGCGCATTCAACACGCTAACGGAAACGCCGAGCGGTCGGGACGAGCCTGCTGTCCTACCGCTCAAGAGTGAAAGATTCCTATGGCTTCATGTGCTTGAAGCAGGCTTCGTGCACCATGGCCACCGCTGCATCACCATCGAACCTCCGGGCAATACTATGCGGATATCGTCCGTGCGCAGGTTCAGCCTGCGCGTTCAGCGGCATCGAGCAACGGTGAGGGCCTGGGTGCAGCCAGACACGAGCCTCGATTGATTCGCGCAATGTGTCACTATTTGTTGCGTAACGCGATTCATTTCCCGATGCAGAACGTCGAAAAAATCTCCCCCAAGAGCTGATCACTGTCCACGTCGCCGGTGAGTTCACTCAATACGGTCTGCGCCGCACGCAGTTCCTCCGCAGTCAGTTCCAGGGCACCCTGCTCCAGCTGCACGCGGGCGTCCTCGACACGACGCCGGGCGCGCATCAGCGCATCGACGTGGCGGGCGCGGGCGCTGAACGCGCCGGGCACATCGCCTGCCCAGCCGGCCAGCTGCTTCAGATGTTCGCGCAATGTCTGCAGGCCCGTACCGGTGAGCGCCGAGATCGCCACGATCGGCACGTCGTCGATGGCGGTCCGAGACAGGGGCTCGGTCAGCAGATCGGTCTTGTTTGCCACCAGTGTGAACGCGGTCTCTTCACTCAGCGTTCGACGCGCAGCGGCGAGCGCGGCAGTCAGCCCGTCGCGAATATCGGCCACCCACAGCACGCGATCGGCGAGGCCGATGGCGCCGTGTGCTCGACGCACGCCTTCCAGTTCTACCGGATCATCGGTGTCACGCAGCCCGGCGGTATCGATCACCGTCACCGGCAGGCCGTCCACCGACAGATGTTCACGCAGCGTATCCCGCGTCGTGCCGGGGATCTGCGTGACGATGGCGGCATCATGGCCGGCGAGCTGGTTCAACAGGCTGGACTTGCCGGCGTTGGGTTCGCCGGCGATCACGATGGTGATGCCATCGCGCAGCACTGCGCCCTGCCTGGCCTGCGTGGCAAGTGCGGTCAGTTGCTGCAGTAGCTCGTCGGCGCGCGCGCGCAGTGGCGCGAGATCGTCCAGCGCCAGTTCTTCGTCGGGAAAATCCAGCCACGCCTCCACCTGCACGCGCAGCGCCGTCATCGCCTGTTGCAGGTCATTTACCAGCGATGAGAACCGACCGCTCAGGGAGCGCAGCGCGGCGCGTGCGGCGGTGCGCGATCCGCTGGCGACCAGGTCCGCAACCGCCTCGGCCTGGGCCAGGTCGAGCTTGTCATTGAGGAAGGCCCGCAGCGTGAATTCGCCCGGTTCGGCGGCGCGCGCGCCCAGCGCCAGTGCGCTGGTAAAGAGCCAGTCGCTGACAACCATGCCACCATGACCGTGCAGCTCAACCACCGGTTCACCGGTGTAAGAGTGCGGCTCCGGGAAGTAGAGCGCGAGTCCCCGATCAATCGGCTGACCGTGCTGATCGCGGAAGGCGCACAGTTCGGCGCGGCGCGGCCGCAGTTCGCGGCCACACAGCTGTACCGCAATGGCATGGGCCTGTGGACCGGACAGGCGCACGATGGCCACGGCGGCGGCGCCGGGTGCGGTGGCGATCGCGGAGATTGTATCGCTACGGTGCGGAGACACGGTTGCAGTCCGACGCCGGGCGGCCGCGAAGGTGGGCGCCGCGGGAACGCGCCGCGCCTTGCGTCAGGTGGACTTCGGCTGCGCCGCGATGGATTTGTTGATCTGCCATTGCTGCGCCATCGACAGCACCGTGTTGGTCAGCCAGTACAGCACGAGGCCCGAAGGGAAGAAAGCAAAGAACGCCGTGAATACGATCGGCATGATCTGCATGATGCGCGCCTGCATCGGATCGGGCGGCAGCGGGTTGAGGCGCATCTGGAGAAACATCGCCGCACCCATCAGCAGCGGCAGTACGAAGAACGGATCGCGCGAGGAAAGGTCGTTGATCCACAGCATGAACGGCGCCTGCCGCATTTCCACGCTTTCGATCAGTACCCAGTAGAACGCGAAAAAGAACGGCATCTGCACGAGGATGGGCAGACAGCCGGCAGCCGGGTTCACTTTCTCTTTCTTGTAAAGGTCCATCATCGCCTGACTGAGCTTCTGGCGATCGTCCTTGTAGCGGTCCTGGAGTGCTTTCAGGCGCGGCGCGAGCAGACGCATTTTCGCCATCGAACGCCCGCTGGTCTGCGTGAGCTTGTAGAACACCAGTTTGATCAGAAAGGTGACGATGATGATCGACCAGCCCCAGTTGCCGACGAAGCCGTGCACCCAGGCCAGCACCCAGAACAGCGGCTGCGCGAGGATGGTGAGGAAGCCATAGTCGACGGTAAGTTCGAGCCGGTCCGCGGTGGCGGCGAGCTGATCCTGCAGTTTCGGGCCAACGAACAGCTGCAGCGGGTACTGGAGCGTGCCGCCGGCAGGCACTTCGCGCACACCGCTCAGTGCGGTGGCCACATATTCGTCGGCGCCGCGCGCGGCCACGCGATAGCTGATTTCCTCGTCCGGCGGCGGTACGGCCGCGGCGAGGAAGTGATGCTGGATGCTGGCCAGCCAGCCGCCGGGGAGTGACTGCGTGACCGGGTTGCGTTGCAGATCGCTGAAATTGATCTTGTCGTAGCCGCTGCCGTCGTACAGCACCGGGCCGGTGAACGAATAGGAATCGACGCGCATCAGCGAACGGGAAGGCGGGCGATGCTGACGCAGCATCTGGATATAGGCCGCGCCACGCCAGGGCTGTTCGGCGCGATTCTCAAGCTCCAGTGTCAGACCGACGCGATACTCACCACGGCGAAAGGTGTAGACCTTTCTTGCCGCGATGTCGCCGTCGTTGTCCCAGTACAGCACCACCTGCAGCTCGTCCTGGCCGTCGGCAAGCCGGAATTCGGTGCTGTCGGCACGAAACGTGGCGATGTGATTGGGTTCGTCACCACCGGCGGCATCGCGCAGACCCGACTGGAATACCCAGCGGCTGCCGGGGTTGTAGTCCAGCAGGCGCACGGGTATGTCGGGGCGATCCTTGTCCACCGGATAGCGCGGCAGATCGGCGCGCACCAGGTCGCCGCCGCGCAGATCGATGACCAGGTCCAGCACGTCGGTGCGCACCGTAACGCTTGCCTGCGGCGCGGCAGGCAAGGTCGGTGCGCCAGCGGCGGCGGCACCCGGCTGATCGGGGAGTGTGATATCAGGCAGCTCGTCGGTGCCGGGCGGCAGCGGCGGCACGGCCTCGCCGTTGGTTTGCACGGCCTGCTGCTGCTGCGCGGGTTCGGAGAAATAGCGGTCCCAGGCCAGGTAGTTCAGCCACAGCATTGCCACCAGAGTGAGCCAGAGAAACACACGCAGATTCGGCATCGACGTCAGGCTCCGTGGCGGCGTGTCAGGCGCAGAAAATGTCGATCCAGACTCGCGCGCAATTCGACTGCGTCGTTCGCGGCCGCACCAGGGCGTGCAAGGACCACGAAGTCACAGGCAGGCAGTTCGGCCTGGTGGCGGAAGGATTCGCGGGCAAGGCGTTTGAGCTTGTTTCGATCCACTGCTCTTCGTGCGGCACGTTTTGAGATCGCAAGCCCGAGGCGGGCGGTTTCAAGACCGTTCGAGCGGGCCAGCACCGTAAAAAACCGGTCGGATGATCGTAGCGGATCAGCGAATACACGACCAAATTGCGACGATCGAAGCAGCCGGCTGGTGGCCGAAAACGCTGCGGGGCGAGTCGACAAAGCTCCGCTGCTGGCGCTGCATCGTTTACGGGCAGAGGCGGGCGCGACCCTTGGCGCGGCGCTGATTCAGCACCTTGCGGCCACCTCGGGTTGCCATGCGGGCGCGAAAACCATGCGTGCGCTTGCGTCGTAGTTTGCTGGGCTGGTATGTACGTTTCATTATGGACTCAACCATCAGACAGCACGCAAAGCCGGTGGCTCTGTGAACTGAGTGAAACTGCGTGAAAAAACAAGAACATGAGGCCGTATCGGGGAACGCGGCACTCTACTCGCGCGGGGCTTCGGTGTCAATAGCCGACGGGTCGGGGCTGCCTGTGGATAAGTGCCCGGCCTCGTATTAGACTGCCCGTTCTTCCGGGCTCGCCCCAGGCAATTACTTACGGTTCCGTATTACCGTGTCAGAAAATCCGGCGGTCTATCCGTCACTGTGGAATCAATGTCTGTCGACTCTGGCTGCTGAGCTGTCGGAGCAGCAGTTCAATACCTGGATCAGGCCCTTGCAGCCGGTAGAGGACGGGCCGGTATTGCGACTGCTGGCGCCCAACCGGTTCGTGGTGGACTGGGTGCGGAGCAACTGCCTGGAGAAAATTCGCCTCTGGTGGACCGCCCAGCAGGGCACGGAAGTGCTGCTGGAAGTCGGCAGCCGGCGTACGGCCGCGGTGGCCCGGCCCGTGGCCGCGCCGCCACCGCCCGAGAAGCCCGCGGTGCCCGATGCGGTGCTGGGCAATCGACTCAACCCGGCCTTCACGTTCGACAGCTTCGTCGAAGGCAAGAGCAATCAGCTGGCGAGGGCGGCCGCGGTGCAGGTTGGCAGCAACCCCGGGCACGCCTACAACCCGCTATTCATCTATGGCGGTGTGGGTCTTGGCAAGACCCACCTGATGCATGCCGTCGGCAACGCCATCCTGCAGCGCGAAGGCCATGCGCGCGTGGCCTACATTCACTCGGAGCGTTTCGTCGGCGACATGGTGCGCGGGCTGCAGCACAACACCATCGCGGATTTCAAACGCTCCTATCGCAGCCTCGACGCGCTGCTCATCGACGACATTCAGTTTTTTGCCGGCAAGGAGCGTTCCCAGGAGGAATTCTTTCATACTTTCAATGCGTTGCTGGAAGGTCAGCGGCAGATCGTGCTGACCTGCGACCGTTATCCGAAGGAAGTGTCGGGCCTCGAGGAACGTCTCAAGTCGCGGTTCGGCTGGGGTCTCACCGTGGCCATCGAGCCACCGGAGCTGGAAACCAGCGTCGCCATTCTGATGAGCAAGTCGCTGAATGAGGGTGAGGTGCTGCCCGAAGAGGTGGCGTTCTTCATTGCGCAGCGGATCCGCTCCAATGTGCGGGAGCTGGAAGGTGCGCTGCGGCGGGTGATTGCCAATTCGCGATTCACCGGTCAGCCGATCACGCTGGAGCTGACCAAGGATGCGCTGCGTGATCTGCTGGCACTGCAGGAAAAGCTGGTCACGATCGACAACATTCAGAAGACGGTGGCGGCCTACTTCAAGATCCGCGTCGCCGATCTGCTGTCGAAGCGCCGCAACCGCTCGGTGGCCCGTCCCAGGCAGATTGCAATGGGGCTGGCGAAGGAGCTGACGACGCACAGTCTGCCGGAGATCGGCGATGCGTTCGGCGGCCGGGATCACACCACGGTGCTGCACGCATGCCGGCGGGTCAAGGCGCTGCGCGAAACCGAGACGCGGGTGTCCGAGGACTACAACAACCTGATGAGAACCCTGACAACTTAGGCAGGGAGAAGGTGTGGATAACTTCAGGGCAGGATTCGGCGTACAGGTTGTCAACAGGAACGACAGTGCTTGCGGCGGTGTTGGGTGTTTATTTAAGTAATTGATTTAAATATAAAATTATCGATTATCCAGCGTTTCCGGCCTCTCTAATAGCAACAATTGTTCAGATATATATAAGGTAAATACTAATGAAGTTCAGCGCAGCTCGAGAAACTGTTCTGGGACCCTTGCAGGCTGTGATCGGTGTGGTCGAACGTCGCCAGACAATGCCGATATTGAGCAATGTGTTGCTGGCGCTGAAGGGGGATCGGTTGAGTGTGACGGCCACTGACCTGGAAGTGGAGCTGATCGCCGGGGCCGACGTGGAAGGCCAGGGCGACGGGGAAATCACCGTGCCCGGACGCAAACTGCACGACATCGTCCGGGCGCTGGGCGATAGCGCGAAGGTGGAGGTGGCGCTGAGCGGCGAGCGCGTCACGGTGAAGGCGGGCAGGAGCCGGTTCATGCTGTCGAGTCTGGGCGCCGGCGATTTTCCGGTCGTCGAGGACATCAACGCCCGACAGGTACTGTCGGTGCCGCAGGAGGGGCTGTCGCGCCTGATCGGCAAGACGCATTTCTCGATGGCGCAGCAGGATGTGCGCTACTACCTGAATGGTCTGCTGTTCGAAACCGGTGATACGAAACTGCGCGCCGTCGCCACGGACGGGCATCGTCTGGCGCTGGCGGAGCTGGATCTCGCGAAGAAGGCGGAGAAAGCCGAACAGCTGATCATCCCGCGCAAGGGCGTGCTCGAACTCAATCGGCTGCTCGGCGACAAGGGTGATGTGGAAGTCACGCTGGGGGCCAACCATGTGCGTTTCGGACTGGGTGACATCCAAATGACGTCGAAACTGATCGACGGTCGGTTCCCGGACTATACGCGGGTGATTCCCGTGGATCCGGGTAATGTGCTGGTGGCGGACAGGGGGCTGCTGCGACAGTCGCTGCAGCGCGCGGCGATTCTCTCCAATGAGAAGTACCGCGGTGTGCGTCTGACACTGGAGCCGAACAGCGTACTGATTCAGGCTAATAACCCCGAACAGGAAGAAGCCGAGGAGGCGCTGGAGGTGGAGTATCGGGGCGAGCCGATGGAGATCGGGTTCAATGTCACGTACCTGCTGGACGCCCTGGCGGCGGTGGAAGGTGAACAGGTGAGCCTGGGCGTAACGGACTCCAACTCGAGCTGCCTGATTACCGAGATCGGCAAGGACGACGGCAAGTTCGTTGTGATGCCGATGCGGCTTTGATCGCCGCGTCATGTGAGTCGGGCTGACGAGTTCACGTGGCCCTCACAAGGATCCGCATCGAAGGCGTGCGCTGCATAGCGCAGGCCGAACTGGCACTGCATCCGCAGCGCAATTATTTCTTTGGTCCGAACGGCGCGGGGAAGACGAGCCTGCTGGAAGCCGTCTTTCTGCTGGGCCGTGGGCGATCCTTTCGCACCCGACAGCTTCGCCAGCTGGTGAAGCGTGGCCAGTCGGGGCTGGCGGTATTCGGAGAGTGTTCGCAGGGTGCGGACGGTGTTACCCAGGCGGTGTCTCATCGCCTGGGCGTTGGATACGACGGCAATGGTTTGGACATCCGTGTCGATGGCGCGGGCGGCAGAGGGCTGCTGGATCTGTCGGCCACCCTGGGCGTCCAGGCGATCGGGCCGGGTCTGCACCAGTTGGTGGAGGGCGGTCCCGGAGAAAGGCGGCGGTTTCTCGATTGGGGCGTGTTCCACGTGGAACATGGTTACCTGTCGGCCTGGCGGAACTACAGGCGGGTGCTCAGTCAGCGTAATGCGGTACTGAAACGATCGGGTGGCGCGTCGGGGGCATTGGATCCGTGGTCGGTGGCGCTGGTAGAAGCCGGGGAAGCGGTTGACCGGGCTCGGGCTGCGTACGTGGCGCAGCTGTCGGAACAGGTGTCGCGGATCGGGACAGCGTTGCTGGGGGAACCGGTCGCGGTTAAGTATCGCTCCGGGTGGAGGGAAGGGCTGGATCTGGGCGGCGCGCTGCGGGAATCTGCCGAGACTGAGGTCCGCATGGGCGTAACGCAGGTTGGGCCTCATCGGGCGGATCTTGCCATCGGCACGGCTGCCGGGTCGGTTCGGGACAGCGCATCGCGTGGACAACAAAAACTGGTGGCCGCGACATTGCTGCTGGCCCAGGCGAGGGTTGGTGCCGCATCCGGGGCCGGCGAGGTGTTGTTGGTGGATGATCCGGCCGCGGAGCTGGATGCGGGTGCGCGAGCGCGGCTGAACGAAGAGCTGGTCGGCACCGGCGCGCAGCTTCTGATTACCGGGCTGTCGCGCGAACAGCTGGATCCTGCGCCGGGATTCCCGGTGTTCCACGTGGAACAGGGTCGGATCACACAAGTGGTATAATGCGCCGGTTTACCTGACGGCCGGTGTCGAATGAGCCAGAACGAATATACCTCGAAGAATATCAAGGTCTTGAAAGGCCTTGAAGCCGTGCGCAAACGGCCAGGTATGTACATCGGTGACACCGATGACGGTACCGGTCTGCATCACATGGTGTTCGAAGTCGTCGACAACTCCATCGACGAAGCCCTCGCTGGCCACTGCCGCGAAATTTCCGTCACGATCCATCCCGATGAATCCGTGTCCGTATCGGATGATGGCCGTGGTATTCCGGTGGATATTCATCCGGAGGAAGGCCGGTCCGCCGCCGAAGTCATCATGACGGTGCTCCACGCGGGTGGCAAGTTCGACGATAACTCCTACAAGGTATCGGGCGGACTGCATGGTGTGGGCGTTTCCGTCGTCAACGCGTTGTCCGAAACGCTGAAGCTGACCATTCGTCGCGGCGGCCATGTGCACAAGCAGCTCTACAAGGTCGGTGTGCCCCAGGGAGCGCTGAGCATCACCGGCGAAACCGACCGCAGCGGCACCACCATCCATTTCAAACCCAGCCAGGCCATCTTCACGAACATCGAGTTCGACTACGACATTCTGGCCAAACGTCTGAGAGAGCTGTCATTCCTCAATTCCGGCGTGCGCATCGCGCTTTCCGACGAGCGCGACGGCCGCAGCGATGTGTTTGAGTTCGAGGGAGGCATCCGCGCATTCGTCGAGCACCTCAATCGCAACAAGACGCCCATCCATCCGACCGTGCTGTACTTCGAGGAAACCCGGGGTGATGTGCATGTGGAAGTCGCGCTGCAATGGAATGACGGCTATCAGGAAAGCATGTTCTGCTACACGAACACCATTCCGCAGCGCGATGGCGGTACCCATCTGGCGGGCTTCCGCGCTGCGCTGACACGCACCCTGAACGGCTACATCGAGCGCGAAGGGATCAGTCGACGCGAAAAGGTTGCCACGTCCGGTGACGATTCGCGAGAAGGCCTCACCGCCGTGCTGTCCGTGAAACTGCCGGATCCGAAATTCTCGTCCCAGACCAAGGAGAAACTGGTTTCATCCGAGGCCAAGGGGGCGGTGGAAGCGGTGGTTGCCGAACGTCTGGACAGCTTCCTGCTCGAAACACCGGTTGAAGCCAAGGTCATTGTCGGCAAGATCATCGAGGCGGCACGAGCCCGCGAGGCGGCGCGCAAGGCCAGGGAGATGACACGCCGCAAGGGTGCGCTGGACGTGGCCGGCTTGCCCGGCAAGCTGGCTGACTGCCAGGAAAAAGATCCTGCGCTGTCCGAACTGTTTCTCGTTGAGGGTGACTCAGCCGGCGGCTCTGCCAAGCAGGGCCGTGATCGTCGCACTCAGGCGATACTTCCTCTTAAGGGTAAGATTCTCAATGTAGAAAAAGCCCGGTTCGACAAGATGCTCCAGTCCGCGGAGGTCGGCACGCTCATCACGGCGCTGGGCTGCGGTATCGGTCGCGAGGAGTTCAACATCTCCGCGCTGCGTTACCACCGCATCATCATCATGACTGACGCCGACGTCGACGGCTCGCATATCCGCACGCTGCTGCTCACATTCTTCTACCGGCAGATGCCGGAACTGATCGAGCGCGGCCACGTGTATATCGCACAGCCGCCGCTCTACAAACTCAAGCGCGGCAAGCAGGAGTACTACGTCAAGGATGACGCCGAGCTCAATGCGATGTTGCTGTCCAGTGCGATCGACGGCGCGGTGCTGCATACCAACCGACCGGACTTCCCGCTGCTTGAAGGCCAGTCGCTGGAGAACCTCGCGCGACGCTACATGGAGACACGCGCCATCATTGACCGCTGGGGTCGGCGCTACGATGCCAACGTGCTGCGCGAAATGCTGTGGTTGCCTGAAGTGACGGCCGAACATCTGGACGATGCGCAATTCCTCGCGGCCTGGGCCACCAGGCTAGAGGATCGACTGCGTCTGCTCAGCGATGCCGGGCCCCGCTATCGCGTTCACTACGAAGCGGCCAGCGACGCCGCGGAAGGCAGCCTCGTCGTCGTGCATGAACACCATGGCGTCGCTACGCCCCGCGTCATCCAGGCCGCCTTCTTCCGATCGCCGGAATACCGCCGCATCATTTCCACCGGAACGGAACTGACGGACCTGCTGGCCGAAGGCGCCTATGTGCTGCGCGGCAAGGATCGGCACGACGTCGCCAGCTTTCCCGACGCGGTGGACTGGCTGATGCATCAGGCCAAACAGGGACAGACCATTCAGCGCTACAAGGGCCTGGGCGAGATGAACCCCGACCAGTTGTGGGAGACCACCGTGAATCCCGAGACGCGGCGCCTGATGCAGGTACGTATCGACGATGCCGTGGCCGCCGACGAAATCTTCACGACGCTGATGGGCGACCACGTGGAACCGCGCCGGGATTTCATCGAGCGCAACGCGCTGGCGGTGTCCAATCTCGATGTCTGAAGCGCCGGACACCAGAAGCAACGGGACATCCAAACCGGCCGACCGCCGACCGCCGCCATCCTGTGCTGCTGATCAGCCGGGCACAGTGTCGGCGGCTTTCGCCGCATCGGCGACGCCGCGCAGTTCGGCCACCTTGCCTTCAATCCAGGCCTGCGCGAGTTCATTGATCTCGCGCGGGTCACGTCCCTGCGTGTGGATCGCAGGACCGATCACCAGGCGCACCGTTCCGGGCTTCTTCCACCATCCCCTTCGCGGCCAGAAATCACCCGCGTCATGCGCAACGGGAATCACCGGCACGCCGTTCTCCACGGCCAGCAATGCGCCACCGAGTCCATAGCGTCGGGTCTGCCCCGCCGGCATCCGCGTACCTTCCGGAAATATCACCACCCACAGGCCTTCCCCGAGGCGTTCACTGCCTTCGCGCACCACCTGCTGCACAGCGAAGCGTCCGCCGCGCCGGTCGATCGCAATCGGCCTGAGTACCTTCAGCGCCCAGCCGAAGAAGGGCAGCCACAGCAGCTCCTGCTTCAGCACCCAGGTCTGGCGGGGAAATATACGAATCTGCGCAATGGTTTCCCATGCCGAGGAATGCTTCATCAACACCACGCAGGGTCGATCGGGCAGATTTTCCAGGCCGACCACCTGATAATCCAGCCGGCACAGCTTTCGCAGCATGAACAGCACCGAGTCGACCCAACCCGCCGCGGCGCGGTAACGCACCGGGTGAGGAAACACGCCACTGACCAGTACGGCCAGCGCATAGAACGGGACCGACAGGAACATGTAGGCCGTGAACACAATGGATGCGACCCTGCGCGCCGGCTGCGTGGCCCGACTCATTGGCCGCTCATTGCCGCTGCCCTGTCGACGAAGCATCGCCCAGCAGTTCTTCCGCCAGGCTGGCGAGATCCGCATGCACCGTCACATCGTGCAGTGATTCACCGGCCGCGAGCATGTCTGAATGCGTCCTGCTTCCGTAGCCGGTCAGTACCAGCACCGGTCGCGCGCCGACCGCGCGCGCCGCGTTCAGGTCGCTGCGTTTGTCGCCCGCGAACGTGACGCCGCGCAGCGAGCAGCCGAAGTCCCGCTCGATCCGTCGCAGCAGCCCCGGACCCGGCTTGCGGCAGTCACAGTGTTCGTCGGGCCGGTGCGGGCAGTAATAGATTCCGGCAATGCGACCGCCGGCGCGCGCCACTGCATCGATCATCTTGTCGTGCACCCGGCCCACGGCGGCCTCCGGCATCAGGCCGCGTCCGATACCGGACTGGTTGGTTACGACCACGATGCGCCTGCCGGCCGCATGCAGTCGCGCAATGGCTTCCAGACTGCCGGGAAGCGGGTGCCACTGATCGGCATCGCGAACGTAGTCCGGCGATTCCCTGTTGATCACGCCGTCCCGATCGAGCACGACCAGGTTGCCGCATGACGGCAGCGTATCCGCGCACGGGTGTTGCGCGACGTGAACGTCGGCATCACCGCCGGAGCGGATGATCGGGCGGTCCGTACCCGCGAGTCGCTGACCCATCGCAGACCAACCGTCAGAGCGCGGCCGGATCGAGTCTTTCGGCCAGCAGCGCCGCAAGCTCCGCTATCGGCACGCGCTGCTGGGTGCAGGTGTCGCGTTCACGAACAGTCACCGTATCGTCTTCCAGCGTCTGGCCGTCGATGGTGATGCAGAACGGCGTGCCGGCCTCATCCTGGCGGCGATAACGCCGGCCGATGGCACCCTTGTCGTCGTAGTAGACATTCCAGCGCCGCCGCAGTGAGCGGTAGATGGCGAGTGCGCGCTCGGGCATCTGTTCCTTCTTCACCAGCGGCAGCACGGCCGCCTTGATCGGTGCGATGCGTGGGTGCAGCTTCAGCACCGTTCGGGTCTCGCCGCCGACCTCATCCTCGCAGTACGCATCACACAGGAACGCGAGCGTGGCACGATCCGCCCCCGCCGATGGCTCGATGACATAGGGCAGATAGCGGCGTTTGTCGGGATCGGCCTCCGCGTCGTCGAAGTAACGCAGGTCCTTGCCGCTGAACTCCATGTGCCTGCCGAGATCGAAATCGGTGCGATTCGCGATGCCTTCCAACTCGCTCTGCCCGAAAGGAAAGTCGTATTCCACGTCGGCGCAGGCGGCGGCATAGTGCGCAAGTTCATCCGCGCCGTGTTCGCGCAGATGCAGCCGCTCGCGGCTGATACCCAGATCCAGATACCAGTGGTAGCGCCGGTCGCGCCAGTACGCATACCAGGCCGGTGCGTCGTCGGCGCGACAGAAGAACTCAATTTCCATCTGCTCGAATTCACGGCTGCGGAACGTGAAATTGCGCGGATTGATCTCGTTGCGGAAGGCCTTGCCCACCTGACCGATGCCGAACGGCAGACGCACTCTCGCCGTGTCGCAGACATGCTTGAAGTTCACGAAGATGCCCTGCGCGGTTTCCGGGCGCAGATACGCGACACTGGAATGATCCTCGAGCGCGCCAACATGGGTCTTGAACATCAGGTTGAACCCACGCGGCGTGGTCAAGGTGCCCGGTTCGGTGGCACCCGGTGCGAATACGCGTGCGCGCGTGGCATCGTCTTCCAGTGCTCCCGGCACGGCACGGACCCCTGTGATATCGGCCCTGCCGCCCTGCGCCCGCATCAGCGAGCCGATGCGCTTGCGGTGCGGAGCCAGCAGCGTGTCCTGGTCCGTGCTGCCGATTTCACCCTGTGTGGCGAACAGCGCCGTCTGCCCGGCCGCCAGCTCCAGCGCACCTGCGCCGGCCGCGCCGCCTTCCACCAGCACCTCGAATACCGCCAGCTGATCGGCACGGTAACGCACGCGGGTTTCCCGGCAATCGACCATCGGATCGCTGAACCCGCCGACATGGCCACTGGCCTCCCACACCTTGGGGTTCATCAGCAGCGACGCATCAAGACCGACCATCGAAAACCCCGATGGCGCACCGTCCGGCATCGCGGTCTCGTCGTGGTGGCCGATCATGTCGTCCCACCAGGCCTGCTTGATGTTGCGCTTGAGCTCCACGCCCAGCGGGCCGTAGTCCCAGCAGCCGTTGAGCCCGCCGTAGATGTCGCTGGACGGGAAGATGAATCCGCGTCTCTTGCAGAGCGCGACGAGCTTTTCCATCAGTTCCATAACATTCCCTGGCCTGATACAGACCTGAACCGGCCTGCAAGGCCGGCAAGTATACCGATGCCAAACGTCGATGGCGGCGTGATGTTCAAGGCCGTGGCAGGCGCACGACGCTGGTGCTTTACCGCATCGGATGCACTACGATAGCGCACAATGACAGATCGCCCGCCCTGTAATGGTGCAAATCGGTTGCGGCGCGTGAAGCCAATCCTTTTAAATCAACAGCTTGCGGTTGTCACAACGCTGGCACAAGAAGTGCACAGACAAAAGCTCTGAAACTGGGCAGCGCCGGACGACCCGGCTCGAACCCCGAAGCGGTACGCAACCGTTCAACGACACCATACGGAGGAAGAACATGTCGCCAGCGGACGTTTTGAAAATGATCAAGGAGAAGGGCGTCAAATTTGTCGATCTGCGCCTGACGGACACCCGCGGCAAGGAGCAGCATGTGACCATGCCCGCGCACGCCATCGATGACGCCTTCTTCGAAGACGGCAAGATGTTTGACGGCTCGTCCATCGCCGGCTGGAAAGGCATCCAGGACTCGGACATGGTCCTGATGCCGGATCCGTCCTCGGCCGTCCTCGACGTGTTCAGCGAGGAGCCGACGCTGAATCTGCGCTGCGACGTCTATGAGCCTTCGACCATGCAGGGTTACATGCGTGACCCGCGCTCGCTGGCCAAGCGCGCTGAAGCCTATATGCGCTCCACCGGCATCGCCGACGAAGCGTTCTTCGGACCGGAAAACGAGTTCTTCGTGTTCGACGACGTCCGCTGGTCGGTCGCCATGCAGGGCGCGTTCTACGCCATCGACTCCACTGAAGCGCACTGGCAGTCCGGCAAGTCCATCGAAACCGGCAACATAGGCCATCGCCCGACGATCAAGGGCGGCTACTTCCCCGTGCCCCCGGTCGATTCGCTGCATGACATGCGTTCGGCCATGTGTCTGGCGCTGGAAGAGATGGGTTTGGTAACCGAAGTGCACCACCATGAAGTGGCCACGGCCGGCCAGAGTGAGATCGGCGTGCGATTCGCCACGCTCACGAAGAAGGCCGACGAAGTCCAGGTATTGAAGTACGTGGTGCTGAACATGGCGCACAGCTACGGCAAGACCGCCACGTTCATGCCCAAACCGCTGGTCGATGACAATGGCAGCGGTATGCACGTGCATCAGTCGCTGGCCAAGGACGGCAAGAACCTGTTCAGCGGTGACGGCTACGGTGGCCTGTCGGAAACCGCGCTGTACTACATTGGCGGTATTCTCAAGCATGCCCACGCCATCAACGCGTTCACCAACGCGAGCACCAACAGCTACAAGCGTCTGGTGAAGGGTTTTGAGGCGCCAACGCTGCTGGCCTACTCGGCGCGCAACCGTTCAGCCGCGATCCGCGTGCCGTATGTGCCAAGCCCGAAAGCACGTCGTGTCGAAGTCCGCTTCCCGGACAGCACCGCGAATCCGTACTTCGCGTTCAGTGTGCTGCTGCTCGCGGGCCTGGATGGCATCCGCAACAAGATCCATCCGGGTGAGGCGATCGACAAGGATCTGTACGATCTGCCGCCCGAAGAGGAGAAGGCCATCCCGACCGTGGCATTCAGCCTGCAGCAGGCTCTGGAAGCCCTCGACAAGGACCGTGATTTTCTCAAGGCTGGCGATGTGTTCAGCGACGATCTGATCGACGCCTATATCGCTCTGAAGCAGGGTGAGATCCTGCGCCTGCAGAAGACCACGCATCCCGTCGAATTCGACATGTACTACAGCCTCTGATCCGCGGCAGGCCGGGCCCGGTTCAGCCCGGATTCTGTAAAACCAGGGTGCGGCGGGGTTCACACAATCCCGCCGCACCGGTTGGCGGCGGCTATGGATAGGCTTAAGCTTTGAGGCATGCGAACGTGGGTACTCCTGTCGTTACTGTTCTGCGTCAGCGGCTCCGCCGCGGCACAGGCGTGGACGTGGACCGACGAGAATGGTCAGGTTCACTACTCCGATCGACCGGTACCAGGTGCCCGGCAGGTGGAACTGGGATCCGCGCAGTCGGCGCCGATGCCCGGCGCGCAGCCCAGTGCGCCGACAGCGGACGCGTCCGCCACACAGCAGACACAGCCGTATCGTGCTCTGGTCATTACGCGCCCGGATCACGAGGAGACGCTCTGGAACACCGGCGGCACGCTGAGCGTCGAGGTCGAGCTCGATCCGCCCTCGCTGCTCCCCGGACATCAGATCGAAATCTCTCTGGACGGGGAACGGCAGAATGTTCACCAGCGCGCCACGCGCTTCGAACTCAGCGAAGTGTGGCGCGGCACGCACACGCTCCAGGCGCTGGTGCTCGACGAGGATGGCCGCGCGCTGATCAGCTCGGATGCGATCACCGTCGTCATTCAGCAGACCAGCATCCAGAACCCGAACAACCCGAATGTGCCGCGACAGGCTCCGCGGCAGAATCTTCCGGCCCGTTAAGCCGCCCGCGGAGCGCGCGCAGCCCGCATGGCGCGGCACGCCGGCCCGACAGCGGACAGCTGCTGGGCAGCCTCACAACCGCACTGCTGCAGCTCGATCCGGATCTCAACGCCTGCTACCTGAACCCCGCGGGCGAAAACCTGCTTGGCCTCAGCGAACGCCAGATCCTGGGCAAGCCCGTGACGGCGTTTCTGATCGGGGCCGATGAACTCGTCGAACTGTGTCACCGCGTGCTTGCCAATCACAGCACCTATCGCCTGCGCGAGCTGCAGTTGCGCGCCGGCGAAAAGGAACTGACGCTGGATTGTCATGCCACGCCGCTGGACAGCGATGGCGGTGTGCTGCTGGAGCTGGCGGACACTGAGCGTGATCGCCTGCTGCGCCGCGACGCCGAACTGGTCGCTCAGCAGCGCCTGAGTCGGCGCATCATTCGCCAGCTCGCCCACGAAATACGCAACCCGCTGGGCGGGCTGCGCGGCGCGGCGCAGCTGCTGGAGCGCCAGCTTCCCGGTGCGGAACTGAAAGCGTACACGCGCGTCATCATCGAGGAAGCCGATCGACTCAACGCTCTGGTAGACAACATTCTCAAGGCCGGCGGTGCGCCCAGGCCGGAGCTGATCAACCTGCACCAGATCACCGAACACGTGGCAAAGCTGGTCGGTGCTGAAAAACCGGCCGATGTCGAACTGGTGCGCGACTACGATCCCAGCCTGCCGCCGTTGACGGTCGATCGCGGCCAGATGATCCAGGCGTTCCTCAACCTGGCGCGCAACGCGCTGGAGGCCGTGGGGCAGCGCGGCCGCATCATTTTCCGCACCCGAGCCCTGTCGAACTACAACCTCGGCGGTGAACAGCACCGCCTGGTGCTGTCCGCGGAAGTGGAAGACTCAGGTCCAGGCATTCCCGACGACCTTCGGGAAACGATCTTCTATCCACTGGTGACCGGCCGCACGACAGGCACCGGCCTGGGCCTGACCATCGCCCAGGATCTGGTCAGCCGCAACGGTGGGCTGATCGAGTTCACCAGCCAGCCGGGTCGCACGGTATTTCACATGCGCCTGCCGGTGCAGCACGAAAGCGGCAACGGCGGCAGCGGCAACAGCAACAGCCGCGGGCACGGCAACGCAGGAGGTAAGCCCTGATGGCGACACCGGGTTTGAGTGTCTGGGTCATTGACGACGATGAATCCGTGCGCTGGGTGCTGGAGCAGGCACTGAAACAGGCGCAGATGATGCCGCGCTGTTTCGAGTCCGGTCATGACTTCTTTCGTGCCCTGGAACGCGAGAAACCCGATGTCATCGTGACCGACATCCGCATGCCCGACATGACCGGCCTGGAGCTGATGGATCGGCTGGCGCACAGCGACCCCGACATTCCGGTGATCGTCATCACCGCGCACTCGGACCTCGAGAGCGCCGTATCCGCTTACCAGGGTGGCGCGTTCGAATACCTGCCCAAGCCGTTCGACATCGACGAGGCGGTGGAGCTGGTTTCCCGCGCGGCCCGCCACACCGTGAAAGCCACCAACGGCGCCGAGGAAAAACGCGAACCCAAGCGTATCATCGGCCAGGCGCCGGCAATGCAGGAAGTGTTCCGTGCCATCGGTCGCCTGTCGCGCTCCAGCATGACGGTGCTGATCACGGGCGAATCCGGCACCGGCAAGGAGCTGGTCGCGCGTGCGTTGCACGACAATTCGCCTCGCGCCAACGAGCCGTTCATCGCACTCAACACCTCGGCGATTGCTGCCGAACTGCTGGAGTCGGAGCTGTTCGGCCATGAGAAGGGTGCGTTCACCGGCGCCTCGGAGCGACGCACCGGCCGCTTCGAACAGGCCGACGGCGGCACGCTGTTTCTCGATGAGATCGGCGACATGTCACCGGCCTTGCAGACGCGCCTGCTGCGCGTGCTGGCTGAGAATGAATTCTTCCGCGTCGGTGGTCAGACACCGATCCATGTGGACGTGCGCGTCATCGCCGCCACCCACCAGGACCTCGGTCAGGCCGTGCAGGCGGCGCGCTTTCGCGAGGACCTGTTTCACCGCCTGAACGTGATGCGGATTCAGGTGCCACCCCTGCGTCATCGCAGGGAAGACATCGGCGAGCTTACACGGTTCTATCTGGATCAGGCCGCGCGCGAACTCAGCGTGGCGCCCAAGACGCTGAGTCCGGAAGCTGAAAAGCTGATGCTCGAATACGACTGGCCGGGCAATGTACGCGAGCTGGTCAACTGCTGTCGCCGCCTCACCGTCGTTGCCGCCGGGCGCGAGATCGTCGCCCAGGACCTGCCACGCGAACTGGGCGGGCCCACGGAACAGGGCAGCACCGATTGGACGTCGGGATTGGCGCAGTGGGCCGAGTCGCGCCTGTCCGGCAGCGTCGAGCAGCCGCTGCTGGACGATGCCCTGCCGGCTTTCGAGCGCACGCTGATCGTGGCCGCACTGCGACGCGCCCGCGGCAAACGCCTGGAAGCGGCTAAACTGCTGGGCTGGGGCCGCAATACGCTGACCCGCAAGATCAGGGAGCTGGGGCTGGAAGGCCGCGTCTGAAACCGGCAGGCAGGCCGCGCCCGAATGGCCAGCCGCCCCGGCCGCCGCCGCCCGGCCGTCTGGTGGTGGATCAGTCCGATCGTGAATCAGAACAGGGCACGCTTCTCGATGTCGGCGATGATGGTCTCGGCGAGCTTCAGCGCCACCACGCCGTCCTCGCCGGTCACCTCGCAAGGCAGATCCTGCTGAATCGATCGTACGAAAGCGGCGGTTTCCGCCAGCAGCGCATCGCCTTTCTCCAGGCTCCAGCTTTTCACGCTTAACGGCGGCCCGTCCCCTTCGGCATCGCCGTCAGCGATGACCCGCTGCACCTCGCCCTTGCCGAAGTCGATCGATAGATACTGCTGATGCTGGAAAACCCGAAATTTGCGCTGCGCGTTCGTCGATACCCGTGACGCTGTGACATTCGCGATCGCGCCGTTGTCGAATTCGATGCGCGCATTGGCGATGTCGGGGCTGGCTGTCAGCACGGCGATACCGACGGCCGACACATTCCGTGGCCGCGCGTTCACCAGCGACAGGATCACATCGAGGTCGTGAATCATCAGATCGAGCACCACATGCACGTCGGTACCGCGCGACTTGAACGGCGCCAGCCGATGGCATTCCATGAACCGCACCGCGGTCAGTTCGTCGCGTGCCGAAAGCAGCGCCGGATTGAAGCGCTCTATGTGGCCCACCTGCAGTTTCAGTCCGCGCCGCGCGGCGATTTCGTTGAGTATCGCCCCTTCCCCGCTGGTCACCGTCATCGGCTTTTCCACCAGCACATGCACGTCGTGCTCGAGGAAATACTTCGCAATCTCGAAGTGCGTGGATGTGTCCGACGCGATCGTCACCGCGTCGATCTTGCCGGCCAGGTCTCGATAGTCGGCGAAGAACGTGGTGCCGCAGGCCGCCGCCACGGTTTGTCCGACTTCCGCTCGCAGATCCGAAACGCCGATCAGGTCGGCGTCCGGCAACGCCACGTATTTTTCGGCATGAAACCTGCCGAGGTAGCCGGTACCGACCACCGCCGCGCGCACGTTACTCACCACGCGCCAGCCCCCGCGTCGACGATGTGATGAATGTCACCAGGTGCTCGATGGACGGCGTCAGGTCGCACTCCGACTCGATTCGCTGCACCAGCTGATCGATGGTCAGTGTCCGATCCATGACCAGCCGCATGGCATGGTCAATATTGCGCCGTCCCTCGGCTGAATAGCCGGCACGGCGCAGACCAACACGGTTGGTGGCGCGCGGCGTCGCCCAGTGACCCTCGGCGATCGCGTAAGGCACGATGTCCTTGTTGGCGAACGAACCGGCCACCAGAAACGAGAACGCGCCAAGCCGCACGAACTGCGTGACGCCGGCCAGCCCGCTGAGCAGCGCATGGTGTTCGCACACCACGTGACCGGCAAGCTGCGTGCCGTTGGTGATGATCACGTGATCGCCGATGTCGCAGTCGTGGCCGATATGCACGTAGGCCATGATGAAAGTGTGATCGCCTACCCGCGTGACACCGCCGCCCTTCTGCGTGCCCAGGTTGATATTGGCGTATTCGCCAATGCGATTGTGATCGCCGATGACCAGTGCGGTGTCGGCTTCTTCGTAGGAGAGATCCTGAGGCGGCCCGCCAAGTGCCGCGCCGTGCTGGATGTGATTGTGTTCGCCGATCACCACGCGGCCATACCGGCTGCCGAGGCGCACATGCGATTCAATCACGGTATGTGCGCCAACCGTTACGCTACCTTCCAGAACGCAGAACGGCCCGATCTCCGCGTCCGCGGAGATCTGCGCCTGGTCTGATACCACGGCAGTCGGATGAATACTCAATATGGTTCCCTCACCAGCGCCTTCCCTGTAGCCGCGTCCGCGGCTCCGCCGCACCCTGATATACCAAAGTGCACCTTCAGGGCAAGCACCGCGGCCGTGAAGCCGATCATCCGCTGGCCGGCAGTTCGGCGCGGTGGCCGGTGTCCAGCAAGCCGGTGAGCGCGCCGACCGAAGCAATGTCGTGTGTCTGAAGATACTCCTCGAGGCCGGCGTTGATCGTCCGTACCGCCATGGGGTCGTAGAACAGCGCGGTGCCCACACCGACGGCGCTGGCGCCGGTAAACAGAAATTCGAGCGCATCGTTCGAGCTTTCCACGCCTCCCTGCCCGATGATCGGTACGCCGCGGCTGCGCGCGTGCTCATACACCTGATGCAGCTTGAGCAGCGCCATCGGCTTGATCGCCGGCCCGGACAGGCCGCCCTGCACATTGCCGATGACCGGTTTGCGCGTACGCGTATCCACCGCCATGCCCATCAGCGTGTTGATCACGGCAAGTCCGTCGCTGCCCGCCTCCATGCACGCGATCGCGTTCGCGGCGATGTCGGTCTGGTTGGGAGACAGCTTGGTGATCAGCGGCTTGCCGGTGACCCTGCGGCAGGCCTCGACGACACGCGCCGACATCTCCGGGTAGTTGCCGAAAGCCACACCGCCTTCCTTGACGTTCGGGCAGGAGATGTTGATCTCCATGGCGTCGATGGGCGAGTCGTCGAAACGTCGCGCCACCTCGGCGTATTCCTCGATGGTCGAGCCGCAGACATTGGCAATGAATCGCGTCTCGGTGAAATCCAGCTTGGGGAGAATGTTCTTCACCACATGGTCCACACCCGGATTCTGAAGCCCGATCGCATTCAGCATCCCGGAGGAGGTTTCCCACACCCGGTGCGGCGGATTGCCCAGACGTGGCCTGAGCGTTGTGCCCTTGAGTACGATGGCGCCGGCGTCGCGGTTCGAGAAGCCCTCGATGCGCGTGTATTCCTCACCAAAGCCCACACATCCCGACAGCAACACCACCGGCGACTTGAGCTCGAGGCCGCAGAATTCCAGTGCGAGGCGGCTCATTACCGGCAATCATCCTCTGATCAGTGAACGCGGTATTATCATGCAGCCGCAGTGTCGACAACAACTTACCATGGCAGACCGCTACGGCAACCCGACACGGCCAGACCGCCAACCCGATCGCATCGATGTTTCACCTGATTCTTTATCAGCCGGAGATTCCGCCGAACACCGGCAACGTGATCCGTCTGTGCGCGAACGTGGGCGCGACGCTGCACCTGATTCATCCGTTGGGATTCACGCTGGAAGAGCGGCGTCTGCGGCGCGCCGGGCTGGATTATCATGAGCTGGCGCGCATCAGCGAGCACGACTCGCTGGCCGACTGTCTGGGCACGCTGGGTGACGCCCGGGTTTACGCGCTCACGACGCGTGCCACCCGATCGCTGTACGACATGCGCCTGGCTGCTGGCGATGCATTCCTGTTCGGTCCCGAGACGCGTGGTCTGCCCGACGACGTACTGGCCCGGTTCCAACCGGCGCATCAACTGCGCATCCCGCTGCGTCCGGGCAACCGCAGTCTCAATCTGTCCAACGCCGCCGCTGTCACGCTGTACGAGGCATGGCGACAGAACGGTTTCGCGGGCTAACCGGTGACGGCTGTGCTGTGGGTGATGCTGGGCGGCGCACTGGGCGGACCGGCACGCTTTGGCGTCGCGCACTGGTTCGCGCTGCACGCGGAGCAGCGTCTGCCGTGGGGGACACTGGTGGTGAACGTCAGCGGGTCGCTGGCCATCGGTGCGCTGGCCGCGCACCTGGTCGCCTCCGGTATGGCATCCGCGGTGGTAACCGGCCACACGTCATCGGGCGCGGTCTGGCCGCTTCTGGCCATCGGCTTCCTGGGTTCGTACACCACCGTCTCGTCTTTCAGCCTGCAATGGCTGATCCTGCTGCAACAGCAGCGCCGGGGCATGGCGTTGGCCTATCTGGTGAGCTCGGTGGGGCTGTGCCTGCTCGCGGTGGCATCGGGCTACTTCGCCGTTGACGCAGCCTGGGCGATCAGCCGCGGCGAGCAGCCATGACCGGTCGGGGCACAAACAGTCTGAGGCTGTATACGGTCATCGGCCTGGGCAGCGCCATCGGCGCCGCGTGTCGCTGGCTGCTCACGGCCACGCACCCGGAGCTGGTTGTGATCGCGATCCCCTGGTCGACGCTGTTCGTCAATGTCAGCGGTTCGTTCCTGATCGGACTGTATGCCACGCTGACCGCCACCGGCGGTCGCTGGCCCGCCGGCGAGCGGCAACGACACTTCGTGATCCACGGCGTCCTCGGTGGCTACACGACCTTCTCCATCTTCAGTCTCGAGAACCTGCAGCTCATGCAGGCCGGCCGCGCCGATCTGGCCGTCCTCACGATCGTGGTGTCCATCATCACCTGGCTGCTGGCCGTATGGGCCGGACAAACCTGCGCCGACCGCATGTCGCCCCGGCCCCGCTGAGCGCATCGCGACACCGCGGACGTTCCCGATACCGGTGAACAGCGCCGGACGCTTCATGAACCACAAGGCCGTCGAAGTCGCGTCTGCCGCTGTGCATTCCCCTTACCCGGGGTGTCCGCGGCCATGGATGGCCGCGGCCAAGGCGCATGGATGCTCTTCCGCCGTCCCCGGGTAAGGGGAATGCACAGCGGCAGACGCGGTCACCACCGCGAACAGCCCCAACCATGAAGCGTGCGACCCCTGGATCGAGGATCCCGAATGCAATGTGCGGTTCGTGCGCTGTCCCTGTCCGCACAATCTGTCTAACATGCGCGCCCTATGGACTGGATTCAGGCAACCGTACTCGCGCTCGTTCAGGGCATTACCGAATTTCTCCCGATCTCGAGTGCCGCTCACCTGATACTGGTACCGGTGCTCACGCCATGGCCGGACCAGGGGCTGGCGTTCGATGTGGCGCTGCATCTGGGCAGTCTGGCGGCAGTGGTCTGGTACTTTCGCAGTGAACTGCGCGCGATGGCCATCGAGTGGCTGGCTTCGCTGCGCAGCCGACGGCTGACACCGGAAGCGCGCCTGGCCTGGGCGGTGGGCCTTGGAACGATTCCCGTGGGCCTGGCCGGGCTGATGTTCCGCAGCGAGGTCACCGCGCTGCTGCGCGATCCGGTGGTGCTGGCCTCTGCCCTGATCGGCTTCGGGCTGCTGCTGGGCTGGGCCGACTGGAAGTGGCGTGGTGAGAAGAACGAATACCAGATCGGCTGGCGGGAAATCACGGTGATCGCATTCGCTCAGGCGCTGGCGCTGATTCCGGGCACATCGCGCTCGGGCATCACGATGACCGCCGCGCTGTTCATGGGTATGAGTCGCGAGGGCGCATCGCGGTTCTCGTTTCTGTTGTCCATCCCGGTGATCTTTCTTGCCGGTGCGCTGGAAGTGGGCGAGCTTGCCCGCGCCGCTCCGGATGTGGACTGGGCGACCATGATCGTCGCAACCATCGTCTCCGGCATCAGCGCTTATCTGTGCATTCACTACTTCCTCGCGTTCATACGCCGCATCGGCATGCAGCCGTTCGTCGTGTATCGCGTGGTGCTCGGAGCGATCCTGCTGTCGATCTTCTGGCGTCCGTTCGCGAACACGCTGGGGTGAGGCGGGTATGCGCAAACTGCTTGTATTTCAGCACGTGGCAGCGGAACCGCTGGGCGTGCTCGACCCGATGTTCCGCGACGCCGGATTTCGCATCCGCTACGTGAATTTTCACCGCAGTGAAGCGGCGCGGGTATCGCTCAACCGATATCACGGCCTGGTCGTGCTTGGCGGCCCGATGGCGGCGGATGATACGGATCGCTATCCGCATCTGGACTATGAGAAGAATGTCATTCGCGCAGCCATCGATGCCGACCTGCCGTTGCTCGGCATCTGTCTGGGCGCACAGCTGATGGCGGCCTGCATGGGCGGTCAGACACGGCGTGGCGCGGCGCCGGAGTTCGGCTGGACCAGAGTGGAGCCTACCGTGGAAGGTGTCGACGATCCGCTGTTCGCCCACTTCACCGCCAGCGAACCGATATTCCAATGGCACTCCGACACGTTCACGCTGCCCGACGGCGCGGTGCATCTGGCGCAGTCGAAAACCTGCGCGTTTCAGGGGTTTCGCATCGGTGAGTGTGCCTACGGCGTGCAGTTTCACCTGGAAGCCGACGCGGCTCTGATTCGGCGCTGGATCGCTTCCCGGGACCAGGTGCCGGAGCTGGTGAACGGCGCCGTTGCCTTCGATGCCGAGGCGGCGCTGCTGGCAACGCACCGTCACATGCAACGCTCCGCCCGCCTTGCCGCCGGCGTATTCGGCGAGTTCATCGAGCGGTTCTTCCAATTCCGTCGCCGGCGTGCGCTGCCGTCACGATGAGCGGCGCCTCCGAAGCGACTACCCGCACCGCTGGCGACGATGGCAACGGGAAATCTGCGAACCATGCCCTTGGGACGAGCGGCGTGGCATCGCAGGCTGGGTGGCGATGAACCCGCTGCCGCGCATCGACATGACCAACCTGCCCGATTCCGCGCACGCCCGCGAACTCAGGCGCGGGCAGGTTCGGTTGCGGTTCGAGCCTGCGCTGGAGCAGGAGTATCTGTCGCGCCGACTCGAAGAGGTGCATCTGCGGGTGCGCACGTTCGCCATGCTTACGTTTCTGCTCGGTCTGGCCTTCAGTTTCGAAAAGCTGGTGCGCGACGGCGGATTCTCCGCCACGGTGGCGGTGCACTTCGGGCTGGTGCTGCCGCTCACCGCGATGATTGTCATCATTGTCACGAGCCGGCTGTACCGCCACGTCTACTTTCAGGCCATGGGGATCATCGCGCCGGTACTGGCCGGGCTGGTGGCCATTCTCGCGGCCGAATCCATTTCCAGCGGCTCCCCGGAGGATCTGGCGCTGCCGGTGCTGATGATGCCGGCCGTGTTTCTGTTCATGGGCCTGGTATTCCGCACGGCTCTGGTTACCGCGGTGGTTGCGCTGGGTGCGTTCCTGGTGGCGTCGGCCCTGTATCCGTTGCCCGATACCGTGCTGCTCAAAGGGGTGATACTGCTTGCTTCGGCTGGCACGCTGGCCGCGCTGATCAGCTACGACATCGAGCTGTTGCTGCGGCGCAGCTTCCTGGAGGAAGCGCTGATAGGAGAACTGCTGGAGCGCGACCCGCTCACCGGACTGAAGAATCGTCGTGCACTGGACTCGCATCTGGCGACGCTATGGCAGCAGTGTGCGCGTGAAGGCAGCGCATTGGGCCTGCTGTTCGTGGACATCGACCATTTCAAGCCATACAACGATCAGTACGGTCATCAGGCCGGTGATACCGCGTTGCGGCGGGTGGCGCAGGTGATGAAACAGCATGCCAAGCGACCGCTGGACATGGTCGCTCGCTATGGCGGCGAGGAATTCTGCGTGCTGCTGTACGACGCCAGTCCAGCGGGTGTCGAGGAGCAGGCGGAGCTTCTGCGCGCCGATATCGAGCACACGCGCCTGGGAAGTGATGAAGATGACAACGATGACCCGGCTGGTTCCGGTTCGGTTACCGTGAGCATTGGTGCCGCGGTGGTGCAGCCGCTGACGCATCGGTCACCCGCCGGCGCGCTGCAGCTGGCCGACGAAGCGCTTTACCGCGCCAAGGAATCAGGGCGCAACAGGGTCGTCGTGCTCGGCGCCGAAGAGTATGCCGATCTGGATACCGGCATCTACGGCAGCGCCGGTCGCAGCGGGCCGCATCCGCAGTGACACCCCGCCAGGCCCGGCACGTGCGTATCCGCTGAGGACGTCGAGAACGGGGAATCGCCATGCTGAACCTGGAGAAGTCGCGTTGCGCGCCATCGGTCTGCTGCTGAGCCTCCTGGCGACGCTGGCGCTGGCCGATTGAACGAAGCGGCGTTGCGGCCGCCGACGATCGGTAGGCGAATCGGCAGACGATTCGCGTGTGTGGCGTTCACCGTCTCTATGGCCGTTCAGCGGCGCCGGTGAGCACCGCAACGTCGCAGCCATCCTGCGCGGTGCACAACGCCAGCAGCAGTTCGGCCGTGGCCGTGCGTGCGCTGCCACCGCGGCCGCCGGCACCCTGGGCGATGTCGTATGCGGTGCGGCCCTGCGCGTCGCGCAGATCGATGCGCGCACCGCTGTCGACCAGGAACTTCACCACCTCATTCCAGCCCCAGCCGGCGGCGCCCTGCAGCGCCGTCTGTCCGGTGCGGCGTCCACCAAAGCGGCTGCCCTGGCCGGTGACCATCGGTCCCTGCGCATTCACATCGGCACCGGCATCCAGCAGTACCTGGAGTGCGGCGATCGACGCCTGCTGCACATCCGGTGTTTCGTAGTGCGGGATGCCAGGACCATAGCCGCGTGGATCGCAAGACGACGAACCCAGCCCGGCCGCCGCCATGATCGGCAGGATGCCGTCCTGATTGGGAAGATTGAAATCGGCGCCGGCATCCAGCAGCTGCTTCATGGCCTCGGCGTCGAAGGTCTTGGCCAGTCGCAACAGCGGCGTCATGCCGGCGATCAGCATGTTGTCACAGCCGCGGTCGTCAACGATGGAGCGATACGGCACCGGCAGTTTCAGTTGAAGATCGGGGTTGGCGCCGCGTGCCAGCAGCATGTCGATGATGTCCGTGGCGGACGTGCGATCCATGCTGCGCCTGTCGGCCCGTCCGCCGGCCGGAATGGTGACCATGTCGGCGGCGCCGAACAGCGGCGATCGTCCCCACCAGTCCCATTTGTTCACGTTCGCGCCGGCCTCGATCAGGTATGCGGCGGTATCGAAGTGCAGGTTGTCCAGCGCCACATACAGCGGTGTCACCCCCTGGGGATCGGAGAAGTCGGGGTCGGCACCGCCTTCGACCAGCGCCCGTGCGCAGTCCGCGCAGCCCTGCCGCGCGGCGAATATCAGCGGCGTCAGGCCGCCGGCCGGGCGATACATGCGCCGTGATTCCGCCGACACCTGCCGCGGCCACTCGTGCGCCAGCGACCGCACGTCGGTCTGCGCGCCGTGCTCGATCAGCTCGCGGATCATCTGCGGCTGGCCGCTGGCGGCCGCCCACATCAGTGGCGTCTGGCCATGCCAGGACTCCGTGTGGTTTACGTCGGCGCCGTGCCTGATCAAAAGCCGCGCGGCCTCCACGCGATGGCTGCGCGCGACGATCATCAGCGCCGTCTGTCCATCGTCGTTGGCAGCGTCCACGTCGGCGCCGGCATCGAGCAGCAGCCCGAGCAGCGCCGTGTTGCCGCTCATCGCCGCTTCGGCCAGCGGCAGCGAGCCGTAGTCGTTGGCGATGTTCGGGTCGGCACCGGCCGCAAGCAGCTGCCGCACCAGATCCAGGTCCTCGCGATAGGCCGCCCAGTGCAGTGCGGTGGTGCCGTCCACACTGGTGGAGTTGACGTCGGCGCCATCCCGCAGCGCGCCCAGCGCCGTCTCACGGTCACCCTGTCTGGCGGCGTCGACCAGCGAACCCGCCGACATCGTGACCGCAACGGGTTGAGCGGAGGCATCGGTCGGTGCCGTGGCACACAGTGCAATCAGGGCGGGCGCAATCAGGGCCGGCGCGATCAGGGCCAGCGTGTTCGCGGTCAGTGCCGCGAAACCGTGCCCGGGATGACGCCGGATCACCGCGTCAGACCTCCGACAGCAGGCCGGTGCTGTCACCCACCTGTTCAATCGGAATGTCGACGCGGTCCATCAGCGTCACCAGCAGGTTGGCCATGCGCGTGCGATCGGGATACCGCACATGCTGGTTGCCCCTGATGCGTCCGCCGTTGTTGCCGACGATCAGCGTTGGCAGCGGCGAATGGTCATGGCTGTTGCTGTTGCTCATGTTGCTGCCGTACAGGAACACCGAGTTGTCGAGCACCGAACCGGCATCGCCATCGGGTATGTCGGCGAGTTTGGCGAGGAAGTCGGCAAACACCTCGCTGTGGTAGCGCTGCAGTACGGTGAGTTTCTCGATGTCGGCACGGTTCTCGGCGTGGTGCGACAGCGGATGGAAAGCGTCCGGTATGCCGATGTGGGTGTACGGCATGTTCGAGACCTCGGCGGCCATCATGAACGACACCACACGCGTCATGTTGCCCTGGAACGCGGCTGCGATGAGGTCGAACTTGAGCCGCAGGTGCTCGTCGAAGCTCGGCATCTCCACCGGAATATCCGGCAGGTCGAGCCGTGACACGTCGCTCTGTTCCATCAGTTCCACGCGCCGCTCGATCTCGCGCACACTGTTCAGATAGTCGTCCAGCGTGGCCCTGTCTTCCGGACCCAGCCTGCGGCGCAGCGTGGCGGCCTGGCCGGACACCAGATCCAGTGCACTGCGATACGCGTGCGAAATCCCGGCGCGTTCCTCGGCGCTGCGGCCACGGCCGAAGATGGTCTCGAAGGCCCGTCGCGGGTCGTATTCCATCGGCAGCGGCGTGGTCGGCGTGCGGAATGAAATCGTGTTGCCGTAGGCGCAGCCGTAGGTGCCCTCGCAGGCCGCGCTGCCGCCACTTTCCTCAGTGGACAGTTCCACCGACGGCAGTGGCGTGTCCTGACCCAGATGGCGCGCAGCCATCTGATCGATGGTCTCGGCCATGAATGGCGCATGCGTCTGGCGCGGCTTCACGCAGCTCAGCCAGGTGGCCGGTGTGATCGCGTGCACCGGGCCGTAGGCATGCGCGTTCTCCAGACCGCTGACCACGGTGAGACGACTGCGGAACCGCTCCAGCGGTTCGAGGATGCGCTTGAAATCGAAATCCCTGCCGATGGTGTCCGGCGTCCAGGCGTTGACTTCCGCACCGTAGCGCGTGTTGTCCATGATCGCGCCGTGCGGCAGGTAGAAGAACCCCATGCGCGGTTTGGGTGCCGCTGCCGTGTTGGCGAGCGCGGTGGCTGCCGGCACCATCGCGCTCAGGAACGGCAGACCGATGGCATAGCCGCCGGCGGCAAGAAAGGTGCGTCGGGACAGGTGCTTCTTCGTGATGAACATCGCGGTTCCTCCGAATCGCTCGCTAATTGACCGCGGCGGGTGGTGCGCCGCCGCCGGTCATCGCGGTGGTGGCGCCGTCCGGCGCCGTGGTCTGCGGAACGGTGCGCATCCTGAACGGCGCACTATGCACGATTCCGCGGATGAGGGACTCGAATCGATATCCCGAACGCTGCGCGTCGGCCACGATCGCGCGCACGGTGGGCATGTCGTGGTACTGCACCGAACGACCCAGTGCGAAGGTCATCAGCTTCTCGGTCAGCGCCAGCACGAACTGCTCCGGATCGGCCGCCAGCGCCCGCCGCAGGTCGTCCGGCCCATTGACGACCTGACCGCTGCCGGCCAGCACGCCGCCCGGATCCACCGCCACGCCGCTGTCCCGTTCCCGCCAGCGCAGTTCGCCGATCACGTCGAAGGTTTCCAGCGGCTGCCCCAGCGGATCGATGACGCCGTGGCAGTGATTGCACGACGGATCGGTGCGATGCTGTTCCAGCCGCTGCCTCACCGAGCGCGGTCGCTCGCCTTCCACATCGGTGAGGTTGGTTTCCACGCCCGGGGGCGGTGAAGCCGACGGCGTCGCCAGCAGGTGTTCCATGATCCACGCGCCGCGCAGCACCGGTGAGGTGCGGTCCGGATACGATGTCACCATCAGCACGCTGCCCTTGCCGAGCAGCCCGTGACGGCGGCTGTCGGCGAGCTGCACGCGTCGGAAACGCCCGGTGCGCACGTCGGGAATGCCGTAGTGACGGGCGAGTCGGTCGTTGACGAAGGTGTGATCGGCGGTGAGCAGTTCGATGACGCTGACGTCGGCACGCAGGATGCTGTCCAGGAACAGGTGCATCTCGCGCTCGAAGGCGTTGCGCAGGTCTTCGTCGAAGTTCGGATACAGACGCGGATCGGGGTCGAGCTGACGCAGTCTGCGTACCTCGAGCCATTGGAATGCGAAATTGGTGATCAGTGATTCCGAGCGCGGATCGGCGAGCATGCGCGTGATCTGTTCTTCCAGCACTGCGTCGTTGCTCAGGCGGCCGGCGTCGGCCACCGCCAGCAGTTCCTGATCCGGGCCCTGACTCCACAGGAAGAAGGCCAGGCGCCACGCCAGTTCAAGATCCGTAATCGCATAGGCACTGCCCGGCTGCGCCTGCGCGGGTGGAGAACCCGGCTCCGCCCGATACAGGAAATCGACGCTGGACAGGATGGCGAACAGGGCGTTCTGGATACCGGCCTCGAAGCCGCCGGCTTCGGCACCCTGGTGGTGGAATTCGAGCAGCGGGGCGAGGTCGGATTCGTCCACCGGTCGACGAAAGGCCTGCGTGGCGAGGTTGGTGACTATGCGTCGAGCGCAGGGCAGCTCGTCTTCGGCCACCTGCGGATAGCAGACGAAAATCCGTTCGCGGCTTTCGAGCCGGCCGCTGATGCCGCTGGGCTGATAGGGGCCGACGATCTCGGTGCCGAAGATGCGCGGCACGTCGGGCACACCGCGCCCCGGCACGAATGACTGCAGCAGGTAGTGATCCTGCGCCATGTTGCGCGCGATGAACGTCACGCCGACTTCGCGCCGCCCGGCCGGCACGTGCAGGCGAATGTCACGGAAGCGATTGCGGATCTGCTGCACCGCCGGCATCTGATGCTGGTCGATGGCTCGCGAATCCTCCTCCCCACCCAGCTCCGCGGTGAACACCACCTCGCCGTCGATGGTTATGATCAGCCGATGACGGTGTTCGATCCAGCCCTGCGGATAGGCGCGCAGCGGCGTGCCGGAATCGGAGTTCACGTTGATGTTGAACACGTACTCGCCATCGGCCGGAAAGTGATGTTCGATCAGCATGCCGTCGCGCGTACCCAGCGGCAGGCCTTCCACATGCAGGGTGCCGTTTCTGAGTGAGGACCGGTAATCCGAACGTACGGTGTCGGCATGCGGATTGCCCACGGCCAGCAGACTGATGTCGCGCGCCGCGGCGATGTAGCGATCCAGATGCGTCGGCGACATGCCCAGTACGCTGGCGATGTTGTCGAAGCCGTCGCTGGTGGTATCCGCCGGCAGCATGGCCCGGGCGTCGATGTGCAGACCCAGCATGTCGTGAATGACGCGTGCGTACTCGGTGCGGTTCAGCCGATGCAGACCCACGCGTCCGGGCGCCGGGCCGTGGTCGGCGGCGTGGCGGTCCAGTGCGGCTTCGAACACGCGCACATAGTGGCGCGTCTGTTCCATATCCGGCCGCGGGCCGCCCGGCGGCGGCATGATGTTGCCGCGCAGCTTGCGGACCACTTCCTCCCAGATCCGCGGGTGCTCCGCCAGATGTGCGGCGGACGCTTCCTCCAGTGACAGGTCGGCAACCCGTTCCGTTGCGTTGTGACAGTCCATGCAGTAGCGGCCGACGAGCGCGCTGATCTCGGAGTCCAGTGATTCGGCCGGGGCGCGGTCACAGCCGGCCAGCCATGCGGCACCCACCGCCATCGTCATGGCGGCGGCGATACGCAGCCGTCGCATGCGGGCGTGACTGACAACGGTCTGTGTGCGGGCGAATGGCATGATGGGCATCTGTTCCTGTTCGCAGCGTCGCGGGTCAATAGGCGCCGCGCAGGCGTCCACCCCACCACAGGCCGCCATAGATGTTGGCGACGAAACGCGCCGGATCGCCGTAGGTCTCGTAGCCGGCCGCGACGTCATCGGCAAGAAGTTCCTCGACGCTGCGCGCGGCGTTCATGCCTACGCGAATGCGCTCATGCATCTCATCAAGCATGGCGGCCTGCGCGATCAGTGCGGCGCGCGTCTGTACAGATCCGTGTGCCGCGACCACATGCGTGCGGTCGTCGACCAGCTCGATGAGCAGCTGCGTGGCGTCCTGAAGGCCGCCTATCCAGCCGCCTGAGGCATAGTCCGGTACCGGCCAAGCGTCGACACCCAGCACTTCGCCAACGGCGATCACACCCTCATCGACGAAATGGACGTAGATGTCGCCATCGGTGTAGGCCTCGGCCAGGTGACCGTAGCGGATGCGCTGGTCGCCGACTGTCAGGATGAGCGGCTGCGGATCCGATGAGCGGAAGGTGCTGGTGGGCAGGGCGCCCACCGGCTGCGGGCGGTGGTTTTTCCGCTCCCACTCCACGTAGTACTCGGTGCCCATCCAAAGCCGTGTGTTTTCGTGGGCGTAGATGTCTGCGCCGCCTTCCGCGAGCAGCGCGTTGGCTCCGGTGTGCGACGGACGCCAGTGCAGCGTGAACAGCGCGACCACCGGCTGGTTGTCGAATTCCCGGTGCAGAAACCCGGCCAGCGCCTCGCCGTGTCCGGCTGCGCCGCCACCGGCCAGCACCAGGCCTTCGTCGGTTCTGAGCACCACGACATTGGTGCCAGCGCCCTGAATCAGGGTGACGTTGGGACTCAAAGGCTCGGCCGTGAGCTCGGCAGCCGCCGTTGTGCCGAACAATGCGAACGCCAGCAGCATCACTGCCGGTCCGCCATGAAGGACACCCCGTTTGTAGTGGGTTGCGTGCATCAGCACCCCCTGCGGAGGCCTCGACTTCTGAGGTCTCCATTGCGCCTTATCGGCATTATACGTACTTCGCCAATTCCGATGCGTATGCGGCGCGGGCCACGGATCAGGCGGCGCAACGTGCGATCAACGCGCCGTTGGTCAGCGCCCAACCCCGGCCTCGAGCCGCGGCGCGCCCGTGCAGCCGCGGCCGCGGTTCAGTTGCCGCGCTGTCGAGGCCCGTCGCCCGGATTGACCACCGGATTATCGAAACCCGCGGCCCATTCCGCGACCTGCTCGTTGTAGATCTTGCGCCTGCTGAACAGCCACTCGCCGTTCACCTTGACGAGTTCATCCTCGTAGTGACCGAAGGAGTTCAGCTGCGCGCTGCGGTCGGGATTGGAATTGCCCATGTGGAACCAGTACGAGGTACTCACCGCGCGGTCACCGTTGATCTCGATCACGATGTTCGTGATGTTGTGGCGGCCTGCCGCCGGACGGATGCCTGAGGTGTCCGCCGCACGCTGCGCCTCACTGTTGCGCCGCGAGTTGGCCACCATCGCGGCGATGGCTTCGCGGCCGCGGATTTCGCCCGCGCCGTAGTCGAGGATGCCGTCTTCGGCGAACGTTGCCGCATAGGCTTGCGGATCCTGGAAGTCCAGCGCGAACAGGTAGCGTGCCTGGAGATCCTCGATTTTCGCACGATCCTCGGCATAGCTGCCCGACTGGGCCATCGCCAGCGATGCGCCGGTGAGCGTCAGCAGCAGTCCGGTCATGCCGTTCGTCAGTGTCGTTGTGATAAGCATGCGAGTCCCCTGTCCATCCAATACCGATCAATCGAAACTGAAAATGTCATCGTCGTCGTCCGGGCGCTGCATGCCTTCTTCCCAGTAGCGCTCCCAGATCTGCGCCCACGGACGGCCATACATGTCCGGCACTTCGAATTGGAACGTCGCGCCGGGCGTCACCGGCGACGAGGTGCCTTCGATCGGGAAAATGGTCTGTACGCACTCGATGAACACGTATGGATCGCCTTCCTCGAAGCCGCTGACCTTCTCCAGATTGCGCACGATGCGCACCGGCTCCACCAGCGCCTCTGGGTCGTACAGAATCGCTTCGTGATTGAGACCGAGGAAGTTGCCATCGGCGTCGCGATTGGGCGTGTAGATTTCGATGGTCTGCATTTGGTCCGAATGCTCGAACGCCGCGTGCGTCGTCCAGCCCTGCACGTTGGAGGTCCACGTGATCAGCACGTCTTCGTCCCAGAAGCCGACGGTTTCACCGTACCAGCGCGGTACGTCGGCACCCAGTCTCGGCGTGCCGCCATCCAGTATGAATTCGCGGCCGACGTGAATATTGGTGATGAAGTTGCGCGCCACGCCGGCCAGGATCTGGACCAGCGACGGCGTTACCATGATGTGATGTTCCCAGGTGGCCGCCTCGTGCCAGCGGCGCATGAAGCCTTCCGGCCAGCAGTACTGCGACGGCCACTGCGGCTTGTTGGTATGTGCGTGGTGGTAGGCCTCCTGCACCATGCGCATCCGATACTCGGGCGTCAGCAGCGACAGCACGGTGGGCACCTGGATGCGACGCATGCGGAACCAGTACTGGTTGTTCGGCGTGAAACCCGGATGACGGTAGCGGCCTGTCCACTCACCGGGCACCGTGGCGTAGCTGTGTTCCGTGGGGCCGCCGCGCAGCGTGGTTTCCAGAAGCAATGCCTCGTAGTGTTGCCGGGCAGTGTCAAACGCATAGGGGCTGACGATGGCGTCGCGCGGATAGTCGCGGTCGCAGTGCCCCCACGCGCCGGAGTACGGCGGATTCTCGCCGATCAGGCTGTTGCGATTGCCGCCCCACTGTTCCTCCAGCGCCACGGGACTGTTGCACCGGAAATAGCGCGGATCCGTCCACAGCGCTTCGTCCTGGTAGAAATCGCTGCTCGTGAACAGGTCCACCGGCAGCGGCTCGATGCCGGGCGGTGATTCGCCGCCGCGTGCCGAGCCGATGAATCCGGTCTCATCGCCGGGATTGCCGGTCATGCTGCCTGGCCGCCGGAACGCAGCGCCGACGATCGGATACTCGTTCTGATCCGAAATCAGCAGTGCGCCCCGGCCTACGCTGACGAAGTCGATATCGGCGGTCTGCTGTGCCGCCGCCATCGAGGCGGCCAGGTGAACCGCCGCCAACGTCGCCGCACGAAGTGCCCCGTGCTTCATATACTTCCCCGCTGTTCTGGTTCTATTGCGGTCGCGTCACGGACTGTGCGCGGCCCCCACCTCCCCCGATACTAGTTTGATTCGCAATAGGGTGCTACCCGCGGACCGTCCGGTGGAGCGGTCCGGCGGGCGGCGTCTGACGGGCCGTCGCCGCCGCGCAGCAGCGCTGCTGACGCCAGCCGTGGCCGGGCCCCGGCGGCGGGTCAGCGCTGCTCCGCTGCCAGCGGGCGGCGCATCAATGCATTCACGGCATCCAGTGGACTCACCTGATCGTAGATCACGCCGTGAATCTGCTCGACGATAGGCATTTCCACGCCCAGCCGCCGCGCCACCTGTACGACGGCGCGGGCCGCCACATAGCCCTCAACCACCTGGCCGATGTCGCGCAGGGCCGAGTCGACGGGCCGGCCGCGGCCGACCGCCAGGCCGAAGCGCCGGTTGCGCGACTGATCGTCGGTGCACGTGAGCATCAGGTCGCCGATGCCGGAAAGACCCATGAAGGTTTCGGTGCGCGCGCCCAGGGCATGGCCCAGCCGGGTCATTTCCGACAGGGCGCGCGTGACCAGTGCGATGCGTGAATTGGCACCGAAGCCCAGTCCGTCGGAGATGCCCGCGCCAATGGCGTAGACATTCTTCGTTGCGCCTCCGACTTCCACGCCCAGCATGTCGGTGGAGGTGTAGGCGCGGAACAGGTCGGTGGAGATCGCCGCGGCGAAGGCGGTTGCGTAGGACGCGCTGGACGAAGCCACCGTCATCGCGGAGGGCAGTCCCTGGCCCACCTCGCGTGCGAATGTCGGCCCGGAGAGCACCGCCACATCGGGCTGCGCGCCGAGCACGGTGCGTGCCACCTGATGCGGCAGCAGGCCGCTGTCGAGCTCGAAGCCCTTGGTGGCCCACGCCAGAGGCTTCAGCGGTACGGCAAGCTCACGCAGTGCCTCCAGTGTCGGGCGGAACGCCGTGCTGGGCACCACGATCAGCACCACCCCGGCCGCCTGCACCGCCTCATGCAGGTCGGCGGTGACGTCGAGGGAAGCCGGAAAAGGCACATCGGGCAGATACCGGGCGTTCTCGCGGGCCACCGTCATGGCCCGCGCCTGCGCGGCATCGCGTGCCCACAGTATCGCCTGTCCACTCGCCCTCGCCAGCTGTACGGCGAGGGCGGTGCCCCAGGACCCGGCCCCGAGCACCGCCACCGGGCCATTCAGCGGCCGACCCGGGGACGCGTCGCTGCTATCGACCGTCACATGCGCCTCGTCTGTACGAGGCGGGGCCGATCAATGCGTTTCGCCGCTGCCGGGCGGCGTCGCCGTGACGGATCCGTCGGCGGAAATGGCCGGTCCGCCCTGTTCGCCGCGCGCCTTCGCCTCGGCCTGGCTCTGTGCATACAGCGCATCGAAATTGATGGGCTGTAACAGCAGCTGCGGAAAACCGCCCTTGGTGACGATGTCGGCGATCGCTTCGCGTGCGAACGGATACAGCGCACCGGGGCAGTAACCGCCGAGAATCATGTCCGACTCTTCCGGCGTATAGCCCTCGAGCCGGAACACGCCGGCCTGCACCACTTCGATCAGGAACAGCGTCTGCTCCTGGTCCTTCGTCTCCACGGTGACCGTGAGGACCACTTCCTGGGTGTTCGGTGCCACTTCCGTCGACTTGGTCTTCAGATTCAGCTGTGTTTGCGGCGAGGCGTTGCTCGAGAACACCGCCGGTGTCCGCGGTGATTCGAATGACAGGTCCTTGATATAGACCTTCTGCATGACCAGCTGCTTCTGCTGCGGGGCTTGTTCGTCTGCCATCGTCAAATACTCTTCGTGTCTTCAGGTGAATGATGAGGTCTCGTCGGCGAGACCCGCCAGCAGGGGGTCCAGTTGACCGTCCCTGTCCAGCTGCGTCAGGTCGTCGTAACCGCCGATGTGAGCCCCGTTGATGAAAATCTGCGGCACCGTCCGCCGCCCGCCGCTGCGCTCGACCATCTCCGCACGCCGGTGGGGTTCTGCGAGCACGTCGATTTCCAGGAACCCGACGCCCTTGTCGCGCAGCAGCCGTTTCGCGGCGGAGCAGTAGCCGCACAGCGGTGAAGCGTATACGACGACGCCCCTTTCGGTCGTGCTCATTTGACCAGGGGCTGGTTTTCGGCCCGCCAGCCTGCCAGTCCGCCCTTGATGCTGAAGGCCTTCTCGAAGCCGGCGCTGCGCATGGTCGCAACCGCCTTGCGTGAGACATTGCCGGTCTCGCAGACCGTCAGCACGACCTTGGCCTTCTGCTTCTTCAGCGGACCCTTCTCGTCGGTCACCTGAGCCAGAGGCACGTTTTTTGCGCTGACGATGTGGCCAGTGCGGAAGGCGTCGGGTTCGCGCACGTCGACGACCATGGCGCCGCGGTTGATCAGTTTCACCGCGTCGGGCACGGATACCTGCTGTAACCCCAGGCTCTTCAGCCGGAGCTCATAGAACATCACCGCGCTCCAGGTGCCTATCAGGCCGAGAACCAGGAACGGGTGAGTGCTGGCGAATTCGGCCAGTTGACCCATGGTGAAAGTGAACTCCGCGTGGCGCAGTATCCGGGGCGCGGCATTATAGCTAGACTTCCAGCCCCGATGGAAAACGTCCCACCGAGGTACTTCCGAACGGCCGTGAGCGCCGTGGCCCTGATCGCCGCTCTGTGGGCGATATCCGCCGGTGCGCAGCAGCCTTCCGAGCGCGATCTGGAAGCGGTGCGTGGCCAGATCGCCGCGCTGGAGCGCCGGCTCGCGGCCTCGCACGCCGAGCGCGACCGTCACGGCGAGGCGCTGCGCGCCGCGGAACAGCGGGTTGCCGCCGCCAGCCGTGAGCTGGACGAGGTGCGCGCGCGCATCCGCGAGCAGCAGCAGCGGGCTTCAACGCTCGAATCCGATACCCTCGCGGCGCGCTCGCGGCTTGGCGCCGAGCGCGATGCGCTGGCGCGGCAGATGCGCGCCAGCTATATGACCGGCGACGCCGAGGTGTTCCGTCTGCTGCTCAGTCAGGAGGATCCGGCCGATCTGGGCCGCATGGTGGTCTACTACGAGTACCTGCTGCGCGCGCGCGCAGACCGGCTGGAGCACGCCCGTGGCGAGCTCGGGACGCTGGTGACGCTGGCGGCCGAAACCGCGCGGGTGCGGCGATCCCTGGAGGAACTGGAGGCGACGCAGGCACGCGAGGTGGCGACGCTGACCTCGGCGCGGGCGGAGCGGCAGGCGCTGCTGGCGCGGGTCGACGCCTCGATTGCGGAAGGGGACGCGGAAGTGGAGCGTCTGCGCGCCGAGGAGGAACGGCTCGTGCGGCTGGTCACCGAGCTCAGCGAGCTGGCGGCGGAGTTTCCGGTCAATGCCGACGAGCCGTTCAGTGGCGTACGCGGCCGGCTGGCCTGGCCGGTGAGCGGACAGGTGGTCGGCGACTTCGGCCGGCCCCGCAACGGCGGCCCCATGCGCTGGAACGGCGTGCTGCTGGAAACCGCCCAGGGCGGGTCGGTCCGCGCCGTCTACCATGGGCGGGTCGTATTCGCGGACTGGCTGCCGGGACTGGGCCTGCTGGTGATCCTTGATCACGGTGACGGCTACATGAGCCTGTACGGCCACAACGAGGCCCTCCTCAAGGAGTCCGGCGACTGGGCCACCCCCGGGGAGGTCATCGCGCAGGCCGGCGATACCGGCGGCATGGCCACGCCGTCGCTGTATTTCGAGATCCGCCGCAACGGCACGCCGGTCGACCCCAATCCCTGGTTTGCCGGTCGCCCCACTGCCCGATGACGCGGGTGCTGTGATATCTTCGACAGTCCGTCCCGGGGTGGGATCAGTGTGACTTCACTGAAGACAAGAAGCATTCTGGTACTGGTCATAGGTACCGTTCTGGCACTGACCGTGTCGGTCGGTGCCACGCTGTTGTCGGACCGGCAGCTGGCGGTGCATGGGCACCCCGAATCCCCGCGTCGTGACGAAGACACGATGCGCCTGATCGCCGAAGTGATCGAGCGCGTGCGCAGCGAGTACGTGGATCCGGTCGACGAACGCATTCTGATCGAGAGCGCGATCCGCGGCGTGATTTCCGAACTGGATGCCCATTCCCGCTACCTCAGCCCCGGCGAACTCGAAGACATCCGCATCAACACCACCGGCAACTATTCCGGAGTGGGTCTCGACGTGCGCATGGAGGACGGCAGGATCAAGGTGATCACACCGATCGACGGTACGCCGGCAGCCCACGCGGGCATCCGGCCCGGCGATGTGCTGCTGTCCATCGATGACGTGGTGCTCAACGGCGAGAACCTGCAGCAGACCGTCGGCATGATGCGCGGACGGGCCGGTACGCGGGTCACGCTTGGCGTGCAGCGCGAGGGTTCGGACGAACCGCTGCGCTTCGCGCTGGTGCGGGCGGATATCCAGCTGCGCACCGTGCACGGCGAACGCCTGCTGGATGACTATGCCTACGTGCGGCTCACCGGCTTCACCGAGACCACATCGCGCGATCTGCGCAACAGCCTGCGTGATCTCACGCGACAGAAAGAACTTCGTGGCCTGATCCTCGACCTTCGCAACAATCCCGGCGGTGTGCTGGACGCTGCACTGGAGGTGGCCGATCTGTTCCTCGATCAGGGCGTCATCGTCACCGGCAACGGCCGCTTCGACGATCGCTACTTCGAACGTCGCGCGCGGGCCGGTGATGTGGTTGCCGGCGTGCCGATCACTGTACTGATCAACCGCGGTTCGGCCTCCGCGTCGGAGATCGTGGCCGGCGCATTGCAGGACAACGGCCGTGCTCGCCTCGTCGGCGAGCGCACTTACGGCAAGGCATCGATACAGACCGTGACGCCCCTGGCCAGCGGTGGCGCGGTGAAACTCACCACGTCGCGCTATCTGACGCCTTCGGGTCGATACATCAACGAGACAGGCATTGAGCCTGATATCACGGTGCGCAACAGCGACCCGCGCCTTCAGTACCGCGGATCAGCCGCTGGCATTACCGTGGAGCAGGATCCGCAGCTGCTGCAGGCATTGCACCTGCTGGGTAACGAAGCCCTGGCACACGCGCACTGATGAGCGCCGATCCGGCGCGGCGCGAAATGGATATCGAGCAGGCGCAGCTGCGCGGCTTCGCGCGCAGTTTCGCTGAGGTCGAGTGGCTGCTGCTGCTGCTCGTGATGCTCTATCTGTTCACGACCCAGCCGGTGCTTGCACAGACGCCGCTGCTGATCGGCATGATCCTGGCCTTCGCCGCGTTCGTATTCGCCTTTCGCTACGGCAGGCTGCTGACGCGTCGGCCGCGACTGAAAATAGGCGCCGAGATCGTGGTCATGGTTGCCTTTCTCACCGGCGTGCTCGGTGTGGCCGGCGCCCAGACCAGCGCCATGGTCAATCTGTATCTGCTGCCCATCATCACGGCCGCGCTGGCGCTGGGGAAGCGCGCCACCGTTGCGGTGATCGTGCTGGTGTTCGCCTGCCATGTTGCGCTGCTGTGGATGATGGCGGGACCGGACGGCTTCCCGGCGCTGCTGCGCAGTCAGGCGGTGGGTGTCATGGCGCCCTTCGTGCTGGTAGCCTTCCTGGCTACGCTGCTGGCTGACAACATGCATACCGCCCGGGAGCGGATTCGTGAACTGGCCGAGCGTGACGAGCTCACGTCGCTGTACAACCTGCGCGCATTCACCCGCCTGGCCGGGCGTGAGCACGATCTGGCAGCCCATGCCGGGCTGCCGTATGCCGCCTTGATGATCGACGTGGACAAGCTCAAGGCCATCAACGACCGGTTCGGTCACGAAGCGGGCAATCGCGCCCTGAAGCTGGTTGCCGGCTGCCTGTCGCGGCTGACGCGCAGCGCCGACATCTGTGCGCGTTTCGCCGGTGATGAATTCGTGCTGTTGCTGAAGAACGCCGATCGGAGCGTTGCCGAGGAGGTCGCACAGCGGATACGCAATGTGGTGTTCGCCACCACGCTGGAGCTCAACGCCACCATTGTGCGTGTGCAGGTGAGCGCCGGCGTGGCGGTGTATCCCGCCGACGGCAGAACGCTGGAGCAGATTCTGAATGCCGCCGACCGGGCGATGTACAAGGACAAGGAAGGTCACAGGCCGCCCAAGGGCAAGCTGGTGATACATCGACGATGAGTGGGTCTGGCCGAAGAGTAGCGGGACGCCGGGCGGCCGTGTCGCAACAGTCCTTGCGCACGGCGACATGCCCTGTCGGGGCCACCAATACGACACGAGGGAAACGACACGAGGGGACGACACATGACGGATCACCGCTCACCAATGAAGCTCGCCGCGCCGCGTATCGCCGCGCTCGCCGTCGTTGCGTGGGTGTTCACGCCTGTCGCCGCGCAGCCGCCGGCGGTGGATCTCGTCGGCGAGGCCTATCACGTGCGCGGCGCGGATCCGGACATCTCGCTGTATGTCCGCAATCGCCGTCCCGCCGACATGACCCGCTTCAGCGCGGAACGCACCGTGCTGTTCGTTCACGGCGCCACGTACCCGGCCGAAGTGACGTTCGATCTGCGCCTGGATGATCTTTCCTGGATGGACTATATCGCCGCGCATGGCTACGACGTCTACATGATGGACCTGCGCGGCTACGGGCGTTCGACACGGCCGCCACAGATGGATCAGCCGCCGGGCGACAACGAACCCATCGTCACCACCGACGTCGCGGTTCGGGATTTCGGCACTGTCGTCGAGCATGTTCTGGAACGACGCGGCATCGATGCGCTGAACGTCATGGGGTGGTCGTGGGGCACGGTGATCACGTCCACCTATACGGCGGACAATCCGGACAAGGTGGAGCGGCTGGTGCTGTTTGCACCGATCTGGCTGCGGGAAGGTGCGTCGCCGCTGGCGGCTGGCAGTGGCGCGGGTTTCGATGCCTATCGCACCGTCACCCGCGAAGCCGCACGCAGCCGCTGGCTGGCTGGTGTACCCGAGGCGCTGCGCGAGGACTTCCTGCCTGCAGGCTGGTTCGATGCCTGGTGGGAGGCGAATCTCGCCGCCGACCCGGTCGGTGCCGCCCGGTCCGAGCCGGTGGTGCGCGCACCCAACGGCGTGCTTCAGGACAGCGCCAGCTACTGGTCTCGTGGTACGCCGTATTACGAGCCTGCCGATATTCACGTGCCGGTACTGCTCACTGTCGGCGACCTCGACGTGGATACGCCGCACGCCATGGCCACCGCGTTGTTTGCGCGGCTGGTCAACGCAGCGGAAAAGCGTCTGGTACTGATCGGTGGCGGCACGCATACTTTGCTTCTGGAGCCCCACCGGCTGCAGCTGTTCGCCGAGGTGCAGCTGTTTCTGGACGCCGGGCTGACGCGGTAGTGGCCGGGATCTCTTATGTCGATACGGTGGACCTCGAAACAACGCGTAACGCAGGACAACGGAGTGCCATACATGAACCTGAACCGGATCGTTCCCGTTTTACTGGTGCTGGCCCTGTCCGCCGGCATGGCCGGCTGCGAGCCGGAGGTTGGCAGCGACCGCTGGTGCCAGCGCATGGAGGACAGGCCGAGCGGTGACTGGAGCGCCAACGACGCGCTGGAGTACGCGCGCAACTGCGTGCTCGACTGATCCGCACGGGATTCCGGCCAGACAGAGGAGGATGGACTTGAATCGCTATCGATACAGCCCCGCCAACCTGGCACGTGGCGCCGCCATGGCGGTCATCGCCATGCTGCTATGCCCGGCCACTGGCGCCGCGGCCGATCAGCAGCTGAATGAGAACCGCGAGCGCTGGAGCGGCGCGGGCATCAGCAGCTACAGCTACGGCTACCGCAAGTTCTGCGAGTGCAATCCCGAAACCCCGCCGGAAACACAGGTGACGGTGAACTCGGGTGTCGTGACCGACGTCCGTCATCGCCCGCATGGCGCGGATTTCGACGTGCTCGCCGAAGAAAAGAATTTCGACCTGTACTACACGGTTGAGGAACTGTTCGGCCTGGTTTCCTCCGGGTATGCGCGTGGCGCAACGGTGCGGGTGAGCTACCACGAAACGCTCGGTTATCCCGTGCAGATCTTCATCGACTATGGCCCGGACAGCTTTCGCGATCCGCTGGACCTTCGGCTTACGCGGCTTGAAGCAGACCGCGGCTGATGTGAACGTCGGCGGGATCGCCAGGGCAGCGTTCGCGGAGCGGAGTTGAATCTCTCGGCCTGCGTGGCGATGCGCTGGCGCATGTTTGCTGCCGCATCGCTGCTGTTGCTGTATGCCGTTGTGCTCACGCTGCCGGCGGTCGCCGTGGGCAGTGCAACGCAGGTGTCCGGATTCACGCTGCTGCGTCGCGGCTGGGAGGCAGGCGAACACGGTATCTACGCCTGGTATGCCAATCCGTTGTTCGTGCTCGCCTGCATCGGCATTGCGGCCGGCTGGCTGCGCACCGCAGCCATGCTGTCGATACTGGCCCTGCTGCTCGCACTGACCAGCTTCAATGCCGGCGAATTGGCCCGTGCCGGTGGACTTCCAGTGAGCGGGCTGCGGTTCCGCCCGGGCTTTTATCTGTGGCTGGCGGCCATGGTGCTGGCGGCCGCCTATGCGTCGGGCGCAGCGTGGGTGCTGTCCACCAGGCGGTTTCCGAGCGCCCGGGAAAGTCGCCAGTCTGAGCAATAACCCGGGATTGACCGCTACCACGACCGGCCGTAGAGTCCGGTTGTTGTCCTCCAGCGCTCGATTTAACGCCGTTGGTCGAGCTGCTGGCTGTTCCAAACGGCGTGAGAGCGCCCTTGATGAATATCTACGTCGGAAACCTTTCTTATGGCATGACCGAATCCGAACTCCGCGATGCATTCGCGGCCTACGGAGAGGTCGATTCGGTCAAGATCCTCAGCGACCGCGAAACCGGTCGATCCCGGGGGTTCGGATTCGTTGAGATGCCCAATCAGCGCGAAGCCGAGGAAGCCATCGCGCAGCTCAATGGCAAGGAGCTGGGCGGCAGGTCGCTGCGAATCAATGAAGCGCGGCCACGCGAACGTCGCTAGCAGCTAGCTGACAGACGCCAGACGCCACCGGCTGGCACACGTCAGCGGGCCGATTCGGTTCGGACTGGGGTAGAATCGCGGCGCCAGCCCGGTGCTGAGTCGCTACGGCGACACAGGATGTTACCGGGGCAACGCTGCCGGATGCGCATCGGGAATCCGCACGGGATCTCCGATGTGGCTGTCCAATGCAGGTGGCCAGCCCGGGAATTCGGCCGGGAGACCAGATACGCGCCCGTAGCTCAGCTGGATAGAGTGTCGGCCTCCGGAGCCGAAGGTCACAGGTTCGAATCCTGTCGGGCGCGCCAATCTGTTTTACTTGAGGAAGCGCTCGCGGAGTATGTCGGCCTCACCGGCGAATGCGAAGGGCGAAACGAACAAGCCATTGCCACGGACGTCGAACGCGAGCTGACTTCGACACTCGGAGAAGTTGCCGAAGACATCCGGCGCAATCATCAACGCGTGCAGGTCGACTACGACCGCGAAACCCGCCACAGCATGGACCGCGAAGCACAGCGGCAATGGACATAACTCATTGCCGCGGCGCTGCGCGGCGCTGCGCGGCGATGGCCGGGAGCGTTTCGTTCGCTAGCAGCGAGTCGGAGTCAGGCTGCCGGATCGAGCGTGTTGCCTTGGGCTTCTAGCGCATGGCCTGCTGCGCCTGCTCGATGCCGCGTTCAGCGAGCGTGCGGCCCGGCACACGCTCCAGGCTGGCCTGAAACGCATCCAGCGCCGCTGCCGGTCGTTCCTCCAGGAGCAGCATCTGACCGTAGAGCTCGCGCGCGTCACGCACCGGGCCGGCGTGGACCGGATTGACCTCCATCGAGTCTTCCAGATCCGCCGCCTCGCCCATGCGGGCCAGCGCCGAATCGACATCACCCTGCGCATGGGCAATCCACGATTCCACGGTCATGGCCAACACGCGTACGCGATCGACATAGTAGGTATCTCCGGCTTCCCCGGTCGCGTGTACTGCGGCCTCCAGCCGTTCGAGTTCGCCACGGGCCTGATCGAGATCGCCCAGGCGCGCCGCTCCGAGACCACGCGCATAATGGAACAGCGCGCGAGCAGCGGGAAACCGCTCCCACGGCAGTGCGTTCGGGCTGTTCGGTTCCAGCGCGGCAGCCCCTGCCCAGTCCTCACGCTCCACGTGAAAGCGTGCGCGCGCGGCAGCGATACCCCAGGCCGACGCCAATAGCGGCTGCACGGACTGAATGCCCTCCACGCGCTCCAGCGTTGCCCTGGCCTTGTCCTCATCGCCAAGCTGCAGATACGCGAACATCTGATAGTCGAGCGCATGTGGATAGTGCATCGACTGCATGCCGTTCAGCGGCTGACTGGCCGCCGCCTCGGCGGAACGCTCGTTCAACTGCGCCACGTCTTCCCACTCACCGAGACGGGACAGGATGTGGCTGGGCATGTGCAGCGGGTGCGCGGAATCCGGTGCCAGGCTGTCGTAGGCGCGCGCGACCTGCTCGCCGCGCGACGCGAGTTCCGGATTGTCGTAGGCATGGATCAGATAGTGGTGCAATCCCGGATGCCGTGGATGGTGTTCGAGGCGCTGTTCCAGCATCGCGCCGACCTCACGCTCGACTGTGTAGGCGGGATCCGCCTCGAACTGGTAGGCGTAGCTGAGCCGCGCCAGCCCATAGAATGCGGCGGCATCGACATCGTCGGGAAACTGCTGGTGCAGGTCGCGCTGGGCCTGTTGCCAGGCGCGCAGGCGAGCGCCGTGGTCACGATCGGCTGTCGGCGGATCAAGATACGCCGCGGCTGCGTCGATGTAGGCGCGCTCGCGCGCTGTGGGCGGGCCGGCAGCTCGGGCCGCCTCGATCGCTGCCTGGCCGCGCTCCAGCGACTGGCTGTCGGCCGCGCCCCAGAACGGCGTGAAACGCGTCATCGCAATGCCCCAGTACGCCATCGCACAGTCGGGATCGGCGCTGGCGGCGCGCTCGAAAGTCGACCGCGCCTGCTCGTACATCATGTTATGCAGGGCGATGACACCGTCTTCGAACTCCGATTGCACGGCTGGCGCGCACGACACTGCCATATCGACCTGCCCGAGCAGGTCATCGTCAGCGACGGCAGCGGGATTCCAGGTCAGGGCGAGTACGAGGCTGAACGCGCCCAGTTGCCGACAGTTCGGGCTGAGTTTCTGCATTTTCTCCTCCTGGTTCCTCAGGTACCGCGCACGGCCCTCCCGGGCGCGCCGGGGTCCACGAGGATCATGATTTGCATTTACCCTAACGCGCACGCCGGGCACGCGTCGACCCCTTGCTCAATCGACTTTTCAATCAGCGGGAGTCAGCGAATACCTGTCCAGCAGGGACTCGATCGCCTCCGCTGTCTGACGCTGAATTTGCGGATCCGTGATCCACTCATCTACCAGCGGCTGAGCCTTTCGCGGATCGCGTCGTGCTGCCTGTAGAACGCAGTTTCGGATTATGTTTTGTTCTTCCGGTTCCAGGCCATATGCACGCACGAATCCTGAGTCGAGCTCGGTTGACTTGGAGTGTCCCGCGCTTGCCGTCACGCTTGTAGTCGAGTCGAGTCGAGTCGAGTCGAGTCGAGTCGAGCGGCACATGCTGCCCTCGAAGTATGGGGGACGGCCTGCGAAACATGCCGTATGACACCAGTATCAGTGATAAGGCTTCATCGGCATTTATTGGTATGTTATAAAACATTCGACATGGCGTCTAATGCATAACACGAAATAGACGCCATGCTACAAAATCGATCCGAGGCGATGGTTTTGTGTGTCTTGGGAGGGTTGTCAATGCATTGGATAGTCAGTCGCCGTGCTTTCCGGAAACTGCCGGGAGCAGTATCCGACGGTTCCAAGCTTGTCGTTTCGCAGCCCGGTAGCGTCTTTCTCGATCAGACCAGGAGTCGTATTGCCCATGCTCGAAGCAGCGCGCTACTCGTGGCTTGTTGTCTGCTGTCGTTTGTCTTTTTCGTGCCGTTCGGGGCCTTCGCCCAGTACTCGAAATCCACCGACCTTGATGCCAGCGGTGCATATCTGAATTGGCTTTCGGAGACGTGGGGGTCAGTGTCTGAGGGCGATTGCTTGACGTACTACGAGGAGATCGACTGGGAAATTTACGAAGTGGAACACTACTGGCAGCTGACTAGCGAAGTTCGTGTTGAGGCTTCACTGCGCACACCAAGCGGTGTGCCTCTCCCTACAAGCGAACATCACAAGCAGCTTTTCAATGCGGGACATCTCCGAGAACCACAACTGCGGTGTATTCGGTATACAGGCGACCATCTCTCACTGGGGTGACGAGAACGACCGGACGCTCGTTTATCAGCAGGTTCCATTTCTGACCAATTCGCAGGGTGTGCCGGCCTGCGGAATCGAAAGCGTCGATTTTAACCAAGGCGGTGGCGTGATCCTTTCGCGAATACGGATCAGGCCATGGGACCAGACCGGCGGCTGCCATACCACGCAGCATGGCACACAGACGGAGATCCTTGCGCACGAGCTCGGCCACTTTCTTGGTTTTGGCCATCACCTCAGTCAGTACACCACGGATATCATGACAATTGAGCACGCTGGGCCAAAAACAGTGCAGGTGCATCATGCAATGATCCTGGTCCACTACCATCAGTGAGAACCGATAATGAATGCTCCAAACCGACTTTTCCTTATTGCTGCCTTGAGCCTTGCTTCGCAAGCCGCCCTTGCGCAGCCCCAGGATCTGTGGGCTGCGATCCAGCGCAGTGAGCTCGCGGTGATCGAGGCGTATCTGGAAGAGGACGGCGATCCGAACGTTGGCGCGCGAGCACCGGCCACCATCCTGGAAGATGGCAGGCGGATCGAACATGAACCCTGGCCACTGCTGAGGATCGCTGTGATTGGCCGCGAGGAGGACATAGCACTGACCCTGCTCAGGGCCGGGGCGGACTTCGAGGTAACGGGCGAGTCACTGGGCCGGGTGGCGAGTCAGGGCATGGCCGAGACGCTGCGATATCTGATTCAGCAGAATCCCTCGCGACTGCGGGACGCATCGCCGCTGGATCAGGCTGGTGTATTGCAGAGCGCGGCGGAAAAAGGATACTTTCAGGTTGCTGAGGTCGCGTTGTCCGAGGCGCAACGCATGGGACTGCAATGGGATGATGGCTGGTTTGCCGAATCCGCAGCATTGGCGATTGCCGACAGACAGGCAGACATCGCCCGTTTGTACTACGAGGCGGGCGCGCCGCTGAAACCTACCACGGCATTCACAGCTGCACGCGATAGCTCACCGGGCATTTTGCGGTACGTGCTGAGTCTCGGTGCCGATCCGAACGTCGTGCGTCCTGAGCAAAGTGTCACGGGGCTCGGGTTGCGGACGCCCATGGATGTCGCCTGGTTCCGCTACGATCACACCGAAGGAGCTGAGCGCGAACAGGCGCGGCTGGTGTTGCACGAGCTGCTGCGCGCTGGTGCGCAGCCGATTAACGGCCGGCCCGAGGATGTGCCCCTGGACGGCTCGGCGCTGCTGGCAGAAATCGCCGATACCGGTGAGCGTCTGGTTGAAGCCGCAAGACTTGGGTTTTATGAGATCGTTGACGAGGCGATTCGCAACCAGTGGGCGGATCCCGGTGCGATGCGGGAGGCCACCGCCGCAGCGCTGCACATGCGGCACAACGATATCGCGTTCCTGTTGATCCACGCCGGCGCACCGCTGGATGGCGGACCGCTGCATGCCGCCACGCGCGGCAACTCGCCGGGTCTGGTGCGTGAGATGCTGGCGCGCGGCGCGGATCCGAATGAACTCGTGGATGGCTTGACAGCGATCGGCCACTGGTGGGAACGGAACCAGCGTATGGACTGGGGTGCCGCAGGGGACTTTGTGCTACACGAACTGATCAGAGGTGGCGCCGACGTGTGCTGGCTTGTGGATCACATGCAGCAACTGAATATATTTGCGGCCGGGTTTCTGCGCGACACCGCCTCGCACTGCTGGCCGGATCCGCTGCGAGACTGAAATAGGGTTCTCCTCGCTCACGGATGCTCAAGGATGGAATGGTTCGCTGAGCGCTTCAGCTGAAGCGTCGCCTCGGTGAATACCAATGCCGACTTGGGTACTCGCGCCTGCCTGCCCCCCGAGGGCGCAGGGCTGGAGGGACCGCCTGTGACACGCAGCTCTGGCACCCTCATTTCCTGACGTTGCGAGACAAGTGCTACGCTCTGCGCCATGCAAAAGACAGTCACCCAAAGACAGCTTCGCACCGAGTCTGCCGCAATACTGAGGGAAGTTCAGGCCGGTCAGACAGTCATCGTGACCCGGAACGGCGTACCTGTCGCCGAGCTTCGGCCGGTGCCACCGCGCCGATTCGTACCGCGCGCCGTGATCGCCGATGCAGCTCGAAGGGCAGTTCGTTTGGATGCGACCAGGCTACGGGAAGATCTGTCCACCATCGTCCGTTCCTGAGTAGCCTGACGGCGTCGCGCGCCCCACCTACGCGCGCGCTCACCTCATAAACGAAACCCTTCAGATACTCGGTCTCGGGAATGGCGACGACCACCGGATGATCGGCTGACTGGCCGCAGACCGCGACGCGACGCAGGGTTCTGTGGGCGTCGCGCGCGGCCGCGGCGATCACCTCCTCGAACAGCTGCGCGTGCACGTGGTGTGAGCAGCAGAATGTGGCCAGCAAGCCGTCGGCGGCCATCAGTTTCATCGCGCGCAGATGGATTTCCTTGTAGCCGCGCAGCGCACCCTTCACCGCACCACGGTTCGGCGCGAACGGCGGTGGGTCGAGCACCACCACGTCGTAGTCGCCGACGCTGCCGACCTGTCCGGACTTGTGCTTCAGCCAGTCGGACACATTGTCGACTTCGAAACTGCAGAGATGGGTGAGTCCGTTCAGCTCGGCGTTGCGGCGTGCCGCCGTGATCGCGCCTTCGCTCTGGTCGAGCATGTGCACCCGGGCCGCACCGGCCTGCGCGCAATGCAGACCGAAACCACCGGCAAACGAGAAACAGTCCAGCACCCTTGCACCGGGTCGCTGACTCAGCAGCGAAGCCACCAGCTGCTAGTTGGACTGCTGATCCAGATACAGGCCGGTCTTCTGGCCGCGCAGCACGTCCATGTCCTCGTAGCAGTCGGCGATCAAGCCGCTCAGCGAGTCCGCTTCGGAGTTCACGAGCCGATAACAGGATGCGCCGGCCACGTAGCGCTGCCGCCAGCGCAGCGCGACGCGCAAGCGGCGCTCGAAGAACGCCTCGTCAAACGGTTCCAGGTGCTGCGACAGCAGGCGGATCGCGATGCGGGAAGCAGCGTTGTACAACCCCGCGCCGAGCAGGCGACCGCGCGCATCGCCCACGGCCGTTCGCTGCGCCGAAAAAGGTTGCCACGGATCCGGCACCGGGCCGCGCAGGCAGCAATCTGTGACGGGCGTATGGATTCGCCGGCTCTCGCCGCGTAGATTGGCGGTGATCAATGCACGGCAAGGGGATTCGATCATGGCCGCTTCCACACGCCTCGGACTCGCCCTGGTATCCGCATGCTTTGTTCTGCTGCACACCTTGCCTGTCGCCGCACAGCGCGGCGCGGTTCCAGACGTGTCAGCCGCACCCGGCGTGTTCGCCGAGCGGGCGATCGATGCCTGTTCGACTGCGATTAACGCCCAGTTGCAAGCCAGCGGCGGCGTGTTGACAGCCACCCGGGCGGGCAGCGAACAGGATGGCTACATCCTCGTATCAGGCACAGTGACCTGGCGTACCGACGCGCGGGCCGATGACTCGTTCGCGTGCCTGTGGCAGCGTGCGGGCAATCGCATTGCCGCACTGGATCTGCCCGACCGACCGCCGATCGCGGACCCCGGCCGCGGCGCCAGCGGCGGCGGCAGCGGCCGACCGATTTCGACGGCGCTGATTACCGCGTGCACGGACGCGGTACGCGCGCAGATTCAACGGGACCATCGCGTTGCGCCCACCCTGCAGGGCGAACCGGCGGCGGAGCAGCGCGCCGAGACGACGGTGCTCGTCGGTGCGGGCGTATTCTCCAGCAGTCGCGCGTCGGCCTCTGGTCGCACGACCGGCCAGCGCGCCTTTACCTATTCGTGCGAGCTCAATCTGGCACGACAGACGGTGACGAATGTGGCGGTGCGCGTGCCGTGAAGCACGCCCGATTTTTCAGCGCCTGCGGATCATCCCGCCAACCGCGATAGCCAGCAGCGCCAGCGCGCAGGCAAGAATCACCCACGGCACAGCTCCAACCGGCTCGGCATCAGCACGTGCCAGCAGGATCTGCGCCGTCGATAGCACGATCAGGATGCCGACCGATACAGCCGCTACGCCGCGACGGGCGGTCCTGTCTTGAGATTCACGCGCTGTCAGAGGGGTCCATGCATTTCGGGCTCGAAAGGGAAGATTCACGCGCCCGAACGACGACGGGTCGGACCGCTCAACCCGGATGGCGACCTCGATCGAGCCACACCGCCGTCATCCGCCCGGTTTCATCCCGCCCCGACGGATTCCGCTGCTCACACAAGGCCCATTCCGCGCATTGCCGCGATAATGGGGGGTGCCTTAAACTGCCCATCCGCGTTCCAGTCGCGCGCTGGTGTATTCCGCTTCTGATGCGGTGAATACCGAGACAAGTTCCAGAAAGCGGTTGTTCAGATCGACTCGCTGCTGCACCTCGTCTGCCTTCGCCGACTCCAGATCCCAGATCGCATCGGCAAGGTCTTCTTCCAGCTGCGGGCTGCTCATCGTGATCAGCACGTCGTCAGGCCCGACGACCACGCCCGGCAGCACCTTTACCCGTTCGACCACACCGTCGCTGCGGGTGGTTACCGCACGCAGTTCCGGCGCGACCAGGGTGCCGGCGCCGGTGATCTCGTGAACGAATTCGCCGTGGGTGAGGCGCGCGCTCCACAGCCCGTCGGACGCAACGGCCGGCGGTCGCGCCGCAAGGCCGAACGCCACCCACACCAGAGCGGCCAGTGCCAGCACGGCCACCCCTGCGGTCACGAAGCGCCGATACCGGCGTCTTTGTATGTCCGGTCGCCTGACGTCCATAGCCCCCTCTCACCTGCTGCGGCTCTACCCTCTCCGGGAACTACGCCTAGTCTTCGCGCAACAGTGCGGCCGGCTGCACGCGTCGCGCGCTGCGGGCGGGTGCGAGACTGGCCAGCAGCAGCAGAGCCGCGAGTCCGCCGACCACGAGCACGGTCACCGTGCTCGGGGACACGTCACGCGGCACGTAGTCGTCCCGCAGCCAGGCAACGACCAAGAAGGCCAGCAGTCCGCCAAGCAAAACGCCTGGCAGTCCCAGCAGCAGTCCGCGGCGAATCACCAGTCGTCCCAGGGCAGAAGGCCCTGCGCCCAGCGACGCGCGAATCGCCATCTCGCGGCGCCCGGCTTCCACGAGATAACGCTGCGTGCCATAGAACCCGAAAGCCGCCAGCAGCACCACCAGTGTGGCTGCCGCGATCGTCAGCAGGCCGCGTGCCCTGTCCTCGGCGATGGCGTCGTGGCGCAGCGCTGCCAGCGGCCTCACATCGGCGATTTCCAGCTCCAGCACACCGGAATCGACCAGCCCCTGCAGCAGGCTGCGCAATCGGGAGGAGGAGTGGGCAGTGCGGACCAGTGCAGTGCTCGGGCCAAACGTCGATCGCATAGCGGTAGTTGTCACAAATCCCCGCGGTGACGCCTCGGCGGCCGGGTGCGCATACGGCAGGTCGGCCAGTACGCCTGCGACTACTCTGCCGGCGTCGGGGACCTGCGACACTGGCAGGTGCTCACCGACCACATCCTCGCGACCCCAGGCCAGTCGTGCCAGCGCCTGATTGACCAGGATGGCGGGTTCGTTGGGCTCGGGCGTGCGTCCGTGCAGCAGCGTGAGCCCGAGCAGATCCACGTAGTTGTGGTCGATAATCATCATTTCCACGCTGACCACCGCGGTCGGATCGTTGGCGCCGTCGGGCGCCGGCATGTTGTCGGTGAAGATGCCACGTGGCATGCCGGGTACCGCACCGGCGAACGAGACCCCGGTGACGCCGGGCAAGGATTCGATCGCTTCCCGTCGACGTGCCTGGTCTACCAACACCAACTCACGGTCCAGCGTCCGTCCCCCGGTGTCTGACTGCACAAAGTACTGGTCACGGTCGATGACTAGGCTGACTACATGAAGATCACGGGTCTCATAGCCCGGGTGACCGAAAATCACCGAGCCCAGATACAGCGCGAATGCCAGCGCCGCGCCGCCCAGCGTGCCTGCGATCGCAATCTGCAGATTGCCGGCGATGCGTTGCGCAATGCCCGCGCGCGCCGAAACCTGCCGGCTGCTGCCCGCTATGCCCAGCCGTCGCAGGCCCAGTATCGGCGCCAGCGAAACCAGCAGCGTCAGTGCCGCGAGGAAAGCGCCGACGATCATCAGCACCCGCCAGTCCAGCGGCGTGACGTTAATCCATTGCGCGCGCCCGAGAAATTCCAGCCCGCCCAGATAGCCGGCCAGCCAGACACTGAGCCCCAGGCCGATCAGCGCCGCAAGCACCACCAGCACCGCGGCTTCGCTGGCGAGCTGGCGGGCAAGCCTGCGCAGTGGCGCACCGACGGCCATACGGATGCCGAGTTCACGTTGACGGCCTGGTGCTCGAGCCAGCAGGAACAGGCTCACGTTCGCGGCGGCGACTGTCGCCAGCAGCACGCTCGCCGCAAGCATTATGCGCAGCTGGCGCTGCATGCTGCGATGCACGCTCGGGCTGCTGACGATGCCGTCCATGACCATGAACCGCAAGTTTGCAGGGTCTGTGGCACCGGGCCACACAACGCTTGGACTTATGAAATCGGGAAGCTCGAAGTAATCCGGGAAGCGGCCGTTGAGCTCGCGCACAATGGCCGCATTGCTTGCGCCGGGCGCCCTGCGCGCAACGCCGAGCATTGAAGAAAGCGAAGCGAGTGTTCGGCTAAACACCCCGAATTCGGAGCCCGGCAGTGCAAGCCACTGTTCCAGAGGCAGCCAGACGTCGACTTCCTCGCCCAGCGACAGCGGCACAATGCCCCGAAACTCGCGGGCAGCCACGCCGACAATCCGAAACTCGGGCCATTCGGTGCCGCCATCGACGCGCTGGTCCTGTATCGAGAGCATGGTGCCGATCACATCGTCACGCCCGCCAAGCATCCGTCGCCAGTATCGCCAGGAGATCACGACGACGGGTTCGGCATCGGCGCTGTGGTCCTCTGCCTGCAATCCCCTGCCCAGCGCGAGCCTGGGCCTCAAGCCGTCGAAGTACTGGCCTGTAACGACTTCGCCGACGGCAGGTTGGGCGTCGCGACCGGCGCGAAATTCAAGTGCCAGCGTTCCGGCCGCGGCCGCCAGCGTCACCGACTCGGTGGCCACCCGTTCGATCAGTCCGGGGTTGACGCGGGCATCACTACCCTGGCCGAAAGTGACGACATGACGGCTGCCTTCAAGGCCGGGATAGGGCTTTAAGGCGAGATCCGCATACAGCGACACCAGTGCGGTCACACAGGCCATGCCGATCGCCAGCACGGCAAGCGCAAAAAGACTGCTGCCTGGCGTGCGCATGTACAGTCGCAACGCGTGGCGCCAGTCTGCGAGCAGTCCTCTCACGGGGCCTCCCGGGTTCGTCTCAGCTGGCAGGCGGATCTTGAGACGGGAACACTAATACCACAAAACCAAAGCGTGACAGGCAGGATGTTTCCACAGCAGCCATTGTCACAGTGCGGTCGATCGGGTGCGACTGCTACCAGATGTCGTTCCCCCGCGGGCACAGACGGATATCGATAGCGCGCAACGCGGCGCTGCCGTTTACGAGACCTGGTGTGTGGCCTGCCACGCACCGGTGCCGGAAGGTTCGGCGCTGGCGTCGCGGGCCGGCGTTCAACAGCTGCAGCTGAAGTACGACGGCTCGCTGTCGCCGTACATCACGCAGCGTCCGGACCTGGCCAACGCCGCCGTGTTGCAGACATTCCTGCGCGATGGCGTGGGTTCCATGCCGCCTTTTCGCCGCACCGAAATTTCCGACGACGATATCGAGGCGCTGGTGGCTTACTTCAGGGACACGTCAGCCGATCAGACTGTGCCATGACCGGATGAGGGTCGCGCACGTTCTCCCGCAATCATGAGGCATGGTCGATTCCGTGCCTCTTCCCACCCGCGATGAGTGTGTCATAACCCGGGTCGCAACGCTGTTCCAGAATAGAGTCTAACGCGAAGGCCTTAACACGACTATCGTGATGGAGATCTCTGAGGAATAGACGATCAGACGTATCCATCTCATCCTGGAGGCGCAAGCTGAGTAATATAAAAGGATCGCGAAATTGGCACAGACGGAGTGGTTTTTATATACCCAATAGAATACTATCCGGAATGAGATTAGAGGTAGGGGCGGGATGTTTTGACGAAACGGCGAACATAGACAGTGTGAGTTTTTTCGCTCAGATCCAGCACTTTAAGTGTTATGAGCTACGTGGAGAATCTAGTAATGTACAAGCGGTTCAGTTCATTTCTTGTTGTTGCCATCTTGTTGGCGTGGTCTGCATCATCGCAGGCGTATGTCGGGGATCTGGATGGCATGTTCGAGGTAGAGTGCGGGCCTAACCCAACACAGCAATGCGCAGTCGGATTCTGGACTACCGCCATGAACTATTATTGGGGCCTGTATCAGCAAATGAATGGCATGATCAATCACCCTAATTTTGTATTTTGGTGCACCAACAACCCCAGTGAGTGCCAGCAGGCGATGGAGGAGCGTGACGCATACCAGCAAGCGTACTACTACTCGCATGGAATGCTGAACGTGTGGAGCTGAGTATCCAAACGCGCTTGGATTCCGAAACTAGGAAATAGGCGCTTGGATTCCGCAAGCAGAATGGGCCCGCGTCCAGATAGGAGGCGGGCTTTTTTCTTTTGACTATTCGGATGCGCCAGCCAATCCGGCTGCACCCGACTTCTCTGCCGGATCAGCAGTGGCGACCCGCCGTGAAGTGCATCATCGTCATTATTATGCGGGACAGGTCGAACTCTTCCCGCGTCCGACGGAACTTCATGTTCTGGCCGTTGATCTTGCTGTTGATTATTCCGGAGTTGAGTATTCTCGTCCGCGATGGCCAAGCCGGTACGGCCGGCACGCTTAAGCTCAGCCGGCTGTAAGCGGCCGCCGGACCCGATCAGGAGGGAGGAGAGGTAGCCGAAAAGTCTGGGTACTTACTGCACGCATATTAGCTATCTCGATTGCGCCTCAATTTCCGACGACGATATCGTGGCGCTGGTTGCTTACTTCAGGGGACACGTCAGCCGATCAGACTGCGCCATGACCGGATGAGGGTCGCGCACGTTCTCCCGCAATCATGAGGCACGGTCGATTTCGTGCCTCTTCCCACCCGCGATGAGTGTGTCATTCGACAGTTGCTGATTCGTCGCGCCGCCGAACAGCCGCGGCGCGAGTTCATCCTGTTCGAAAACGGCGAAGTCTGGACGTTCGCTGATACGCTGCCCCGCGTGCGGCGTTGCGCCGCGCGCCTGTTCGATATAGGGTTGTTCAAGTCTGTGTACAGCACACACATAGCGTAGCCTTTCGCTAAAAGCTGGCGACTCAGTTCCGCAACGGTCGCCGTCGCGTAGCCTCGCTTTCTCCAGGCGGGAGGCG
>JBJHBT010000022.1:0-64187 GCA_050485645.1 Gammaproteobacteria bacterium
CCCCCCCCCGCCACGGGGCGGCGCGTAACATAAATGTTCGATCAACCCTGGGTGGCCTCCCGGGGGCCGTGGCCCCTAATTCCGCGGCCGGTGGCCGGTGCAAAACCCCTCGTTATCCAGGTGTGGATTGCCACGGGCCACGGGTCAACGCTGGTCACAGGTCAACTGCCGGTCGAAAAACGCGGCTATCCGACCCGTGATGACGCCAGCATGAACCACATCGTATACACCGCCTATCGCTGGAGGGAGAGTCCATGCAGGACAAGGCCGTTAATTTGACCCAGCGCGAGCCGTCAGGGGCAATGTCCACGTCCTGCGCCGCCGCTTCTTCGCGTGACCGGAGTCTCGTGGACTAATACGCCGTAGTCAGTGGTAGGTGAGTGGAGTCTGGCGATGATGAACTGGAACGACCAGCGAATGTTCTGCCCCGAAATAACCTGAGTTCACTTTGAACGCATCGACGACACCTGACCTTTCTAGTAACCGGTTAGTGATGGTCCGTCATGTATTCTGGGCAAACTGACGAAACCAATCGCCAGGCACTAGTTTCGTGGCTTGAAAGGAGATCTCACGCAAACTAGCTGCCAGCTGGATTGGCGTGATCAACGCACCAAGCGACTGGCACCAATTGGGCGACAGCTTTTCCGGTCTAGTACACATGGGAGACATCCCGGCTCTGCCGGGAAGGCAGTAGAGGTTTGACAGTTCCAGCAGTATGCGCGGATGCGCAAAGGATCGAGGCGGCGCTGAGAACGCCGATCGCTACCGAGGCGTGAGGCAAGCGATGGCATTTGAGCGTGCTGCCTCTTCTGTCTTAACGTCGCGGGAAAGGCCCCTTTGAGGGGCCCCGCGACGCGAAAGCTCCCGGCTTTGCCGGGGGATGGTTACTCATTGTCTTCGAAGTAGAACACCCCTACACCTAGCCGTATACGGCCGTCGTTGTTCGGTGCTGTCTCGACTGCGAAGAGATTGTCTATAGACTCTGTGAACCCGGAAATCCGATCTCGCAATCTCCCACGCAATTGCTCACGCTTTTCCAGCGGAGCTGGATTACTTTCCACAAAACGCTCAATACGACCTTCTCCCCTCCTGCTTGGATCAGTATTGAATGCCACAGTTGAAGCAAGCGCATACATCCCGAAAGACAATGCGGTAATCAACTTCTTATCACTATCATCAGGAACCACATATCTGCGAGTGGCTGCAAGCTTACCTTCGGGCGTGGCTACGAGTGCGCCAGATTCGAGCAATTCTATTCGTACCGTTTCGATGGCAGAACGAGGAGCATACTCTGAGACCAAGCTATCGAATGAATTCTCACCTGCAGGATTCAGCTGTTTCGGTTGACCTGACTCATCGGCGAATCGCGAGTCAGTGTACCATCCATGAAGGACGTCAGAGAGGGAGCTTAAATCAGCTCGTCGATCGTATTTCAAGTCGTCGATTTCCTTACGAATCACATGCACATCTCGTTTTGATAGTCCGGTGACGATGGACAGCCTTGAGGTATTTGTCGGTCGCCCACGCACGCCATAGTCCTCAATCGCTGCGCTAATAAAGGCAGCCTTCGTAACTTGCAAGAACTGCCTACAGCCAATCCCCCGCTTTAACATTGCTTTAGCAATCGGAACAAGAACCGCGAAACATGCTCTTAGGATCAGTTGGTGCATATATACAAGACCATGAATAGAAGCCGTGAGTTGCTCCAGCCACACAAGAGCCACGTAGAAACCACTCTTTAGCCCTTAGCGATTGCCATGACAACCACACAGTAAAATCTGGCTGAGGCAATTTCTGCTGCGAATCAAGGTATATGGAATTGATTCGGACTGAAACTTCAATTCTTGTACAAACTGCTCAATTATTCGACGATACATACGTGCGCGTATCGGTTCAAATGCCCATGTTGTTAGGTTCTATAGTCAACTGTGACGCGAACAATACTCACTCCCGAACCACCCCAAACCCGTGCTGATGGCGATAGAGGATGATCTCTTCGCGGATGTATCGTTCGCGCTGAATACTCCAGGAGCTTCCACGATCATCGAATAGTTCGGCGTCCAGCTTGCGGGCCAGGGTACGTGCTGTCTGGAGCATGTCGTCGAACCGTGCGACGGGGTCACCGATGCCCGGGAGAATAAGGAAGAACGTCATGCCGGGAAGCGTGCTGTCGGCGGCACTGGCTAGATCGAAGGCACCCGGCTCAGTCAGATTGGCGACGCTGAAACCGGGGTGCTCCGCCTGTCCGTCGCGAATTCGGTGAAAAATTCCGTATCGGCCATGCTTGAGGCCTGCCTCACGCAGGGCCAGAATCGCCTGCTGACAATTCAGCTCCTGATCGCGAGCAACAAACCTCAGGGCGATAACCCGATCAGGTGCATCAGGCGACAGCGACTCGCGGGCCGCGAGCTCCACTCCCGGCTCCGGTTCAACCGCTGTAGTGGATTTGGGCGCCGCAGCCGTCGGCTGGTGTTCGGGACTTCTCGCATCGGGGCGAGCGGAGACAGGTTGAACGGAAACAGAGATGTCGTCGGCAATAGCGGGTTTGTGGTGGGCGGGCGGTTCCGCTTTGGCATCGGGCAGCGTGATGGTGGGCTCTGTCCGCCTGCGCTCGACGACAGCTCCCTCGGAACCCGAGTCGCCCTCGGCTGCCCTGCGCTGAATGCGCAATCGGTCCCAGACATAGATCCCTGCGATCAGCAGGCAACCCAGGCCCAGTAAAACCCAGCGTAGTTCCCACATCGGAGCGCCAAATCCGCCTTACATGGCGGCCATCTGAACAGCCTCATCGATATCGACAGCCACCAGGCGTGATACCCCCGGCTCATTCATGGTCACGCCGGTGAGCTGCTGCATGGCCTCCATGGTCACCTTGTTGTGAGTGATGAGGATGAACTGCACCTGCTGCGACATTTCCTTCACAATCTCGGAGAACCTTCCCACGTTCGCGTCGTCCAACGGCGCATCCACCTCGTCGAGGAGGCAGAACGGAGCCGGATTCAGCTCGAATATGGAAAACACCAGCGCCACGGCCGTCAGCGCTTTCTCCCCACCCGACATGAGATGAATCGTGCTGATTCGCTTGCCAGGGGGGCGCGCCATAACGGATACGCCGGAACTGAGCAGGTCCTCGCCATCCAGCTCGAGGTAGGCATGGCCACCTCCGAACAGACGCGGGAACAGCCTTCCCAGGCCCTGGTTCGCCTTGTCGAAGGTCTCCTTGAATCGCGTGCGGGTTTCCCGGTCGATCTTGCGGATGGCATTTTCGAGGGTTTCCAGTGCGTCGTTCAGATCCTTGAACTGCGCATCCAGATACTCCTTGCGCTTGGACTGTTCTTCGAATTCGTCGATGGCCGCCAGGTTGATGGGACCCAGCCGCTGGATCCTCCGTTCCGTTCGTTCGTATGACTCGTGCCAAGCCTCTTCCGTCGCGTCTTCGGCCAGTTCCGCAAGCAACGTCTCAAGCGCGAAGCCGGTTTCTCCCAGCTGCTCGGCGACAGACTCGGCGCGCACCTGCGCCTCGCGAACCGCAAGGCGCTCGGTATCAAGCCCCTCCCGCGCTTCATTCACAGCCTGCTCGGTCTCGGTACGAGTGGTCTGCACCTCGCGGAGCTTGGCGTCGGATGCCTCCATCTCGGCACGAGCCGCCGATAGCCGCTCCTCCACGCCAAGACGCTCATCCAGCCGCGTCGCCAGCGTGGCTTCTTCCTCGTCAAGAGGTGCGCGTGCGACCTCGATCTGCCGCTCCAGCTCCTGGCGCCGCCGCGTCAACTGCTGCTGCTGAGCCTGCACGCGCTCAAGTGCGGCATCGGCGGATTCTTTCGAACTGCGCCTGGACTCAACCTGAATTGCGATGTCCTGCGCCTGCTGGCGATCGCTTTCCGCGCGTGTCCGGGCCTCGGAAAGACGCGTCTGATGCTCCTGGCGTTCCGACTCCAGCTGGGTCCGTTCCTCCGCAAGACGACTGTTGTCGTTTCTGGCCCGTTCAAGGCGCTGTTGCGCCTCGGACAATGCCGTAACCAGGGCTTCGGCTTCACCCGTGAGTTCACTGAGCGCCCGGTCCACGGTCGAGGCGCGCTGGCGTATCTGTTCGAGCTGATCCCTGCCCGACTGCAGAGACGTTTTCGTCTCCGCATAGAGCTGCTGACGGCGAGCGGACTCGGACTGAGCCTGGGATCTGCTTTCTTCCAGCTGCTCCAGTCGATTGCGCGTGGACGTCAGGGCGTGGCCGACTTCTTCCACCCGTTTAGCCGTTTCAGCAGTCCGAACGCGCAGCTGTTTGATTTCCTCGGCTCGCGCGATAACGCCGGCCTGCGGATCGTCGCTGCGACGAACGCGCAACCAGCCCGCTCCCAGCCAATAGCCATCCCGCGTGATGATCGACTGCCCGTTCAGAAGTTCGCCTCGTGCAGCGAATGCCTGCGACAGGCTTTCCACCGCCAGCACACCGTGCAACAGGGGGGCCACCTCAGCCGGCGCGGTGATGAAGTCCAGCAAAGGCCTTGGCTCCACCGAGGATGTCGAGTCATCGGGCTGCGGGTCGTTCACCAACTCGCCAGCTGTACCGGCCGACTCCAGTAACGTCAGGCCGCCTTCACCCAGGCCGGCCACCGGCTCCGCCAGCGCGCCCAGATCCTGCACCTGCACCGCCTGAAGATTCGATCCCAGTACGGTTTCAACCGCCCGCTCCCAGCCATGCGCCACTTTCAGGATCTGCGCCAGACGCGGACTGCTGCCGAGGCCGTGCCGCTCCAGCCACTGCGTCACATCGCGCGCGGACTTGCCGGACGCATTGCCCAACGCCGCTTCCTGCAAGGCGTCAAGGGAGGTCAGGCGGCCGCGGTCTGTCTGAAGATTGCCGCGCAGCTGATCCAGATGATGCGACATCTTCTTTTCTTCTTCGCGCAGCTGCTGAATCTGCCTTGACGCCGACTCCACCGCCTGCACCGCATCACGGCACGCCGCCGCCAGGGTTTCCTCCTGCGAGATCAGCGTTTCCAGGCGCTGCTCCAGCTCGGCCGTGCCCAGCTGCTCGCGTTCTGCCGCAAGCTTCTGCTGTTCGCGCTGCAAACGCTCTCGCTGCGCGTTGATCTGTTCGAGGCGGGCCTGTTCGACACCGATCGCACTGTCGGCTTCAGCGATTTTTTTCGCCGTGCCCTCCCAGCGCTCACGCCACCCTTCCATGGCTTCCTCGGCTTCCGCGAGCGCCTGTTCCGAGGCTTCACGGTTCGACTGCGCCTGATCGAGTTCGGGGCTCAGTTCGCTCAGCACCAGCTCCAGCTGCTGCAGCTTTACCTGATCGTTCTCGATGTGCTGCTGCAGTTCCGCAAGCTGCTCGTCGGTGGTCTTGAGATCCTCTCCGTGTCGCTGTGCGAGTTCGCGACGGTGCTGTATGGACTGTTCAAGGCGAGCGATCTCGGCGCCAACACGATAGTAGCTGCCCTGCACCTCGTTGAACTGATCGTTGCGCTCCCCCAGTTCGGCACGCAGGCGTTCGATTTCCGCTTCGACGGCTCGCTGCTGCGCAATCGCGCCTTCCAGCACCGTCTGCCGCTCACGAAACCGGCTTTCGTGCTCATCGACTTCGTTGCGCAGAGACTTCATGCGCAGCGCCAGCAGCTCGGCGTGCACACGCCGCTGCTCCGCCTTGAGCTCCTTGTAACGCGTGGCGGCCTTGGCCTGCCGCTGGAGATGAACCAGCTGTTTCTCCACCTCATCCCGGAGGTCGGTCAGCCGCTCAAGGTTGTCGCGCGTATGACGGATCCGGTTCTCGGTTTCCCGCCGTCGTTCCTTGTACTTGGAAATGCCGGCGGCTTCTTCCAGAAAGCCGCGCATTTCCTCGGGTTTGGCCTCGACCAGGCGCGAGATCATGCCCTGCTCGATGATTGAATAGCCGTGAGACCCCACCCCCGTGCCAAGCAGAATCTGCGTGATGTCCTTGCGCCGGCAGCGGGAATTGTTCAGGAAGTACTGGGACAACCCGTCGCGCGTCACCACCCGCCGTACGGCCAGCTCCGCGTACTCGGCATAGGCACCACCGAGCTTGCCGTCGGAGTTGTCGAAGGTCAGCTCTATGCTGGCCTGCCCCACAGGCTTGCGGGTACTGGAACCATTGAAGATCACGTCGACCATGGAGTCGCCGCGCAGTGTCTTGGCCGAACTCTCGCCAAGCACCCAGCGAATAGCATCGATGATGTTGGATTTGCCGCACCCGTTCGGGCCGACGATTCCCATCAGATTGCCGGGAAAACGGATCGTGGTCGGGTCGACAAAGGACTTGAAGCCCGAAAGTTTGATCTTGGTCAGGCGCATATACGGACGCGCGTCAGCTCCGCGGAAAGTTGGGGCGAATTCAGTGTAATAGAGGCTGTTTTTCGGGGCACGATAGCTGCCTCGACTGCGGTAGTGTAAAGTAAAAAGTCGCTCAGCACGACGTTCCCTCCAGGTGACAACGACACGCCCAGAAAAACCCGACACCAGCTGTCTGGAGACCTTTCCAAACCCCGCCCCGGAGCGCGATTACACGATTCGGATTCGAATTCCGGAGTTCACGTGTCTGTGCCCGAAGACCGGACAGCCGGATTTTGCGGAACTGCAGCTGGAATATGTGGCTGCCGACCTCTGCATCGAACTCAAGGCACTGAAGCTGTACATATGGGCTTACCGGGATCAGGGCGCTTTTCACGAAGCAGTCACCAATCGCATCGTCGATGACCTGGTCGCCGTTTTGAGGCCGCGTTACCTGCGCCTGACGGCGGAATTCAACGTCCGAGGCGGCATTTATACGACCGTCGTTTCAGACTACAGGCAGCCGGGCTGGGAGCTTCCCCAGCGGGTGGAACTCTAGTTTCGGGCCACAGGCACACAGAGTACTTCCGCAAGCGCAATCCATATGTATAATCGCCGGTTTGATTGAGTCGGTCTTGGAGGCCAGGATCATGCCGGCTAAAAAGGCAGCCACCAAGAAGAAAGCGAAAACTGCCAGCGTGCGGAAATCCGTGAAAAAGACGGTTTCCGCGAAACGGTCCGTGTCGACGACAAGTCGCAAGGCCCCTTCCAGCAAGAAGAAGGCGGCCCGGAAGACTGCGGCCCGGACATCAGGCAGAAAGGCGACTTCAAGCAAGAAGACAACGGCCAGGAAGGCAGCGTCGACAAAGAAGACTTCCACCAGGAAGACTTCCGTGAAGAAAACTTCAGCGAAAAAGACTTCCGCCAGGAAGACCTCCACCAGGAAGTCTCCGGCAAAGAAGGTTTCGAAGAAGAAAGTCGCCGCCTCGAAGGTATCCCGATCAAAGACTCCGAAGAAAGCGGCAGTGACGAAGAAACAACCGGCTACCAAACCCAGGTCTGCTGTCAGCAGCAGCAAGAGCGCTTCCCAGGCATCCGCCGACAGCGCATCCCGCAGCAAGTCTGCAGTGTCGCCCACGCCCACGCCCAGGCGCACAGGCGTACTGTCCGGCCCGGTACGCGGCTTCAAGCCGTACGAGCCGAAACGCGGCGAACAGTACATGAGCAAGGAACAGCTCGAGCATTTCCGGTCACTGCTGATGGCCTGGAAACGCGAACTCATGGAAGAGGTGGATCGCACCGTGCTTCACATGAAGGATGATGCCGCCAACTTTCCGGACCCGAACGACAGGGCCACCCAGGAATCCGAGTTCGGCCTCGAGCTGCGTACCCGTGACCGCGAACGCAAGCTCCTGAAGAAGATCGACTCCGCTTTGCAGCGCATCGACGATGGCAGCTACGGCTATTGCGAAGAAACCGGCGATGAAATCGGTCTGCGACGCCTTGAAGCACGCCCCGTCGCCACGCTATGCGTCGAAGCTCAGGAGCGGCGCGAGCTTGCCGAGCGACAGTTCAGGGATCGCGAGGACTACTACCGCTGATTCGTTCCGCGACGGAACGCAACCGCGATTCTGGCGCGACCGGCTACACGGGCCGGTTCGCGCCCTCGCCCACCGGCCCACTCCACCCAGGATCGCTGTTCGCGGCAGCGACAAGCTATCTTCATGCGCGCAGGGCGAAAGGCGAATGGCTGGTTCGTATTGAAGACATCGACCCGCCCAGAGAGGTCCGTGGCGCTGCCGACGACATACTGCGGACCCTGGAAGCCTATGGGCTGCATTGGGACGGCGCCGTACGTTACCAGAGCCGACACCTCTCCCGCTATCAGGAGATAGCCGGGAAACTGCTCACCGCCGGCCTGGCGTTCCCCTGCCGCTGTACGCGTCGCCAGCTGCAGGCGGCAGGCGGCATCCATTCGGGCCGATGTTCAGGCACATCGCCGGCCAGGACCGATGATCGCACCTTGAGAATCCTCGTGGACCAGGGAGCCGCCTCATCCTTCGTTCGATTCAGCGACGGCTTTCAGGGCGTCATTGACGTCGACCTTGGCGCCGACCATGGAGACTACGTCATCATGCGTCGAGACGGCCTGCCCGCCTATCATCTGGCGGTTGTGGCCGATGACGCTGAACAGGGCGTCACTGACGTCGTCAGAGGCGTTGATCTGCTGGCACAGACGGGTGTGCATATTCAGCTGCAGAGGCTGTTGGGGTACGCCACACCGCGTTACATGCATCTGCCTGTACTGGTCAATGCAGCCGGCCAGAAGCTGTCGAAGCAAACCGGCGCGACAGCCGTCCCCTCGTCCCCCCAGGGCATGAGCAGCATGACGGTACAACTGCTCGAACTGCTCGGAGTGGCGGTGCCACCGGAGAGTCGTGGCGCCCCGCCCGCCGATCTCTGGCGCTGGGCCAGCGATCACTGGTACCCGTCGCTACTGGCCGGTTCCGAGCGGCTTCCCGCTCCCTGACCAGCAGCTTCGACGACTACCCGGAACCGCGATTGCAGGTGCGGAAAATCCCTGATTCTCACGGTTGACGCACGGATGAACGGCCGTTACCATGCGCGCCGGTGAAGTGTTGCTCCCCCGACGCTTCACCGGCGCCGGCTCAGTGCCGGCGGCCATTAAAAAAGCCCCCGATGATTCGGGGGCTTTTTTTTCGCACACACTTCGCGTCAGACGTCAGTCTTCAGCGACGTCGCGCATGCTCAGCCGGATACGACCCTGACGGTCGATCTCGAGCACCTTCACCTTCACCACATCACCCTCGTTGAGCTTGTCGCTGACTTTCTCTACACGCTCATGAGAGATCTGGGAAATATGAACCAGACCATCGCGGCCGGGAAGAATCGTGACGAATGCACCGAAGTCCATCAGGCGAACGACCTTGCCTTCGTACACCTTGCCGACCTCGACATCCGCCGTGATCATTTCGATACGCTGCTGTGCCGCACGTCCGGAAGCCGCGTCTACCGATGCGATACGCACCGTGCCATCATTGTCGATGTCGATCGTGGCGCCGGTTTCTTCCGTCATGGCACGGATCACTGCACCACCCTTGCCGATCACGTCGCGGATTTTCTCGGGATCGATCTTCATGGTGATGATCGTCGGCGCCCACTCAGACATTCTGTCACGCGGCGCACTGATCACCTTGCCCATCTCGCCGAGAATGTGCAGACGCCCTTCCTTGGCCTGCTCCAGGGCAACTTCCATGATCTCGCGCGTAATGCCGTCGATCTTGATGTCCATCTGCAACGCGGTAATGCCGTCTGTCGTGCCGGCAACCTTGAAATCCATGTCGCCAAGGTGATCTTCGTCGCCGAGGATGTCGGTCAGTACGACATACTGATCGCCTTCCTTGATCAACCCCATCGCCACACCGGCCACCGGCGCACTGATCGGCACACCGGCGTCCATCAGCGACAGGCTGGTTCCGCACACGCTCGCCATCGAGCTGGAACCGTTGGACTCGGTCACCTCGGACACGACACGGAGCACGTAGGGGAATTTCTCCATGTCCGGCATCACAGCTTCCACGCCACGCCGTGCGAGACGCCCGTGACCGATTTCGCGACGCTTGGGGCTGCCGACGAAGCCGGTTTCGCCCACACAGTACGGCGGGAAATTGTAGTGCAGCATGAAGGGTTCGCGACGTTCGCCTTCCAGCGCGTCGATGATCTGGGCATCGCGTCCGGTACCCAGCGTGGTCACCACCAGCGCCTGCGTCTCACCACGCGTGAAAACGGCTGAGCCATGGGTTCGGGGGAGCAGGCCGATGCTGATGTCGATCGGCCGGACGGTGCGATTGTCACGACCGTCGATACGTGGCTTGCCCTGAAGAATGCGGCTGCGAACGATCGACTTTTCAAGCTTCTGGAACTGCGCCTCGATGGCCGTAGCCGGGAAGCGGCCTTCGATGGCTTCGCCGTCGGCCGCCTCGATGGCCAGTGACGCCAGCAGTTCCTGACGCACTTCGGCGACTTTCGCATAGCGCTCCTGCTTCTCGGCAATGCCGTAAGCGGCCGTCAATGCATCGGATGCCCGTGTCGCAACGGCGTTGACCAGTGCTTCGTCCACGGGTGCCGCCTGCCACTCAACCGCGGCGCGCCCGGCTTCTTCGGCCAGCGATACGATTTCTGCAATCACCGGCTTCATGTGATCGTGGCCGAACACCACCGCGCCGAGCATCACGTCTTCAGGCAGCACTTTCGCGCTTGATTCGACCATCAGCACGGCATTCGCGGTGCCCGCGACAACCAGGTCGAGCTGCGATTCGTTGAGTTCGCTGTAGGTGGGATTGAGCAGGTACTCGCCGTTGCGATAGCCGACTCGAGCCGCGCCGATCGGACCCTGGAACGGCAGACCGGACAGTGCCAGTGCGGCCGAGGCGCCGATCAGTGACGGAATATCCGGATCGACTTCCGGATTGACGGACAGAACAGTGGCGATGACCTGAACTTCACGACCGTAGCCCTTGGGGAAAAGCGGCCTGACCGGACGATCAATCAGGCGCGACGTCAGGGTTTCCTTCTCGCTCGGACGGCCTTCACGCTTGAAGAACCCGCCGGGAATTCGGCCAGCAGCGTAAGTCTTTTCCTGATAGTTGACCGTGAGCGGGAAAAAGTCCCGCTGCGTGTCAACCGATCCACCCACTGCGGTTACGAGAATTACCGTATCGGCCATGTTGACCATGACCGCGCCATGCGCCTGACGCGCGACTACGCCAGTTTCAATGCTGACCTTGTGAGCACCGTACTGGAACGTTCTACTGACTTTCACTATTCCTACCCTTACCTTACTGTACTGCTTCGGCAAACTACCGTTACACACACGCACGCCGCCGCAACGGTGACTTCACTGGCATGGCCCCGGGGAATCACTCCCCGGCGTTGCCCGATGGCGTCACTGTCGATGCGACAATGTCAATAAGCCAAAACGAACAGAGCCGGTAACCCGGCTCTGTCTGGAAAAACGCTGGACTCAACGTCGCAGCCCAAGGCTGCCTATCAGTTCCTGATAGCGGGCCTGATCGATACTCTTCAGGTAATCGAGCAATTTGCGTCGCTGATTGACCATACGCAGCAGACCGCGGCGCGAATGATGATCCTTGGCGTGATCGCTGAAGTGGCCGGTCAACTGTTCGATACGCGCCGACAGCAGCGCCACCTGTACTTCCGGCGAACCGGTGTCGCCCTCCTGGCGGGCGTGCTTCGCGATGATCTCGGACTTGCGTTCCGAATTCAGAGACATGCTTGATTACTCCAGACCGGCCTCACCGGCCCAAATGTTGTTTACCCCCGGAATCAGCCGCATATTGTAACTGCTATTACAACCACAGACCAAGACTCCAGACCCTGAAAATCGCTACATCAGCCGCCGCGAAATCAGTTCCCCGCCAGCGGTGACCTCCCCGATCCCCACCAGGGCGCCATTGCTATCCACGATGGCAACGTCCCCGACCGGCCAGCCCGGATTCGCCGTCAGCCGCGCGCCCTGGCGCATCCGGGCCGCCTGCTCGTCGCTGAGCGTTACCCGCAGCCACCCCTCCAGCGCCAGAATCGGCGACAGCAGGCAGCTGTCCAGTGCCGCGAATCCGCCTTCGGCTTCCTTCTGCCTCAGCGCCGGCACGGTCACCATATCCTGCTGCTGGAACGGGCCCAGTGCCACGCGCCGCAAGGCCGTCACATGAGCGATCGTACCCACGGCCGCGGCGATGTCGCACAGCAGCGAACGCACGTAGGTGCCTTTGGAGCAGCTCACCGAGAAACGGATCTCCGGCCATTCGTAGTGCTCGAGGTCGATTCGTCCGATGCGCACGCGCCGGGCCGCACGTTCCACCTCGACTCCCTGCCTGGCCAGTTCGTAGAGTCGGCGGCCACTCTGTTTCAGGGCCGAATACATCGGCGGCACCTGGTCGATCTCGCCCGTAAAGCGGCCGATTGCCGCCCCGATATCGGCGATCGTCGGCCTCGGGTCGTCACGCGTGGCGATTACCGCACCGTCGGCATCGCCGGTATCGGTGGCCACGCCCATGAGTCCGGTAACCTGGTACGTCTTGCCCGCATCGAGAAGATAGCCCGACAGCTTTGTGGCGGCACCGAAACACAACGGCAGCAGGCCGGTGGCAAGCGGGTCGAGACTGCCCGTATGCCCGGCCTTGCGAGCGTCAAACAGCCGCCTCACGGTTTGCAGGGCGCGATTGGACGTCATGCCGGATGGCTTGTCCAGAAGCAGAATGCCGCATACGTCACGGCCTTTGGCTCGAACTCTCCCCATTGGATCAGTGTGACCACGCAGCAGGCGCGAACGGCCCCTTCAGGACGGGTTTCGGTCCGGACTGTCCGGGCTGTCCGGATCAGGCTGTCCGGGAGCATCCTCCCGGTGTTCACGCACGCCCTGGCGATCCGGTTCCACGTTGTGATCCAGACCCTGGCTGGAGGCCGTCTCATCGACAGCGGGCGCCACGTCGGCTATCAGCTGCATGAGCTCGAAGCCGCGGCGAGTGCTGTCGTCACGGATGAATCGCAGTTCGGGCACGCGTCGGAGTCTCACGGCGCGGCCGATGCGCCCGCGTATGAATCCCGATGCCCTGCGAAACGCCTCCAGCGCCGGTGCATCTTCCGCATCCGGGTCCAGCGAGCTGAAGTAGATTCGTGCCGTGCCCAGATCGCGCGTGACCTCGACCTCCGTCACGCTCACGCCGTTCAGCCCCGGATCTTTCAGTTCCGAGAGCAGCAACTGATTGAGCAGGCGCACCAGTTCGGCGCCCAGCCGCATGTCCCGTGTGAATTCCCGTGGCATTTATTCGATCGTACGCGCCGTCTCCACGCGCTCATAGCATTCGATCTGATCGCCCACCTTCACATCGTTGTAGTTCTTGACGGCAATGCCGCACTCGGTACCCGCCCGAACCTCGTTCACGTCGTCTTTGAATCGTCGCAGCGATTCCAGCTGGCCTTCGAAAATGACGACGTTGTCCCGCAGCACCCGGATCGGGTTGGCGCGCCGCACATAGCCTTCTACCACCAGGCACCCGGCAACACTGCCGAATTTGGGTGAACGGAACACATCACGCACCTGAGCAAGGCCGACGATGTTTTCCGTGATCTCCGGCGCCAGCAATCCGGTGACCGCCGCCTTGATGTCATCGATCGCTTCATAGATGACGCTGTAGTAACGGATGTCGACGCCGCTTTCCTTGATCACGTTGCGGGCTGCCGCGTCCGCGCGCACGTTGAAGCCGATGACGATGGCCCGGGAAGCCGCAGCGAGCTGCACATCCGACTCGGTGATTCCGCCTACGCCGGAACTGATCACGGAGACCTTCACGTCATCGGTGCCGATGCGGGCCAGCGCATCTTTCAGCGCTTCCGAACTGCCCTGCACGTCGGCCTTGACGAGAACCTGCACGGTCGTGACGCCGCTTTCACCCATCTGGGTGAACACGTCTTCCATCTTGGCGGCCTGCTGCTGGGCCAGCTTGACATCACGCTCCTTGCCCTGACGCAATTGCGCCACTTCCCTGGCCTTGCGTTCGTTCGGCACCACCAGCACGTCGTCACCGGCGACAGGTGTGCCGGACAGGCCGAGCACCACGGCCGGCATCGAAGGGCCGGCGCTCTTGATCGGCGCACCGGTCTCATCGAACAGTGCCCGAATGCGGCCGTATTCCTGACCGGCCAGCAGAATATCGCCAACCTTCAACTCGCCCTTGTTGACCAGCACGGTAGCCACCGCACCGCGCCCGCGCTCAAGGCTCGCCTCCAGCACAACACCGGTGGCGGGGCCGGCGGCGACCGACTTCAGATCGAGCATTTCGGCCTGCAGGGAAATCGACTCAAGCAGATCGTCGATACCCTCGCCGGTGTGTGCCGACACGTTCACGAACAGCGTATCGCCACCCCACGCGTCCGGCAGGACATCATGCTGGGACAGTTCGTTGCGGACACGATCCGGATCGGCTTCTTCCCTGTCCATCTTATTGACGGCCACGACAATCGGCACGCCGGCCGCCTTGGCATGTTTCACCGCTTCGACGGTCTGTGGCATCACACCATCGTCGGCGGCCACCACCAGAACAACGATGTCGGTCACCTGAGCGCCGCGTGCCCGCATGGCGGTGAAGGCAGCGTGGCCCGGCGTATCAAGAAACGTGACCTGCCCCCGCGAGGTGGTCACGTGATAGGCGCCGATATGCTGGGTGATTCCTCCCGCCTCCCCGGCAGCCACTCTCGTGCGACGAATATGGTCGAGTAGCGACGTCTTGCCGTGATCGACATGACCCATCACGGTGACAACCGGAGGACGGGACACCTCGTCGATATCGGTGGTCTTTTCCTGCAGGGACTCCAGCAGCTGGTCTTCCAGCGCGGTTTCCTTCAACGGCACGGCAGAGTGGCCAAGCTCCTCGACAATCAGTACCGCCGTATCCTGGTCCACCACCTGATTGATCGTGACCATCATGCCCATCTTCATCAACGACTTGATCACGTCGTTCACCTTGATGGCCATTCGCTGGGCGAGCTCACCTACCGAGATGGTCTCCGGAATCTCCACTTCCCGAACAACGGGTGCCGTGGGGCGTTCAAAGCCATGCTGACTGTCGACGTTGACCTGTACGGAGCGGCGGCGTGACGGACGCTTCTTGCGTCGCCGGCCGGCCATGCCGTCGGCCACATGCAATGTATTGTCGCGGCCGGCACCGGCGACCGGCGCCTTGCCGCGCTTTGCCTGCTGTCTGTTGCGTTCGGCCTCGAAACGCTCCCGCGCTTCACGAGCTTCCTTGTCCTTGCGCGCCTGATCCGCGGTGGCAGCGAGATCCGACTGCGGCTGCTCGACCTCTGCCTTGCGCTCGTCGCCGTCTTCCGCGGTGCGCGCATCCTGCTGCTGCTTCTTCTCTTCTTCGGCGCGCTCGCGCTCTTCACGCTCACGTTCCTCGATCAGCTTGCGTTCCGCCTCCTCACGCGCTCGCTGCTCGGCTTCCAGGCGTTCGCGTTCCTTGCGTTCCGCCTCCAGGCGCTTGTTTTCCTCCGCCTGCTTCTGCGAGTCGATTTCTTCCTGGCGCTTGCGGGCCTGTTCCTCCAGTACGTCGCGCTTGATATACGTGCGCTTCTGGCGCACTTCCACGTTGACGGTACGGGCACGCCCTTGACCACCAGCCAGCTTGAGTTCGGTCTGGGACTTGCGGCGCAGCGTGATGCGTCGAGGCGCCGAGTCTCCGGGATCCTTGCGTCCGTGCGACTTGCGCAGGTGGGTCAGCAGTTCGAGCTTCGCATCCTCGCTGATCTTATCGTCGGCACCGGCAACCTTGATGCCCGCTTCATCCAGCTGCACGAGCAGCCGCTCCACCGGCACCTTCAGTACCTGGGCAAACTCCGAGACCGTTACTTCCGCCATAGTGGTTTCTCCCCTGGCCTCACGCTTGCTGCTCGTTCTCGAACCAGTGCGCGCGAGCTGCCATGATCAACTTTGCAGCGCGTTCGGAATCCAGCTCGTCAATATCGTCGAGGTCATCGACGGCCTGTTCTGCGAGATCTTCCCGCGTCACGATACCCCGGCTGGCCAGTACGAATGCCAGTTCACGATCCATACCGTCCACACCCAGCAGATCCTCGGCCGGTTCCGCCTGGTCGATCACTTCCTCACTGACAATGGCCTGCGTAATCAACACATCCCGCGCGCGCGCGCGCAGTTCAGTAACCACGTTCTGATCGAATTCCTCGATCGCCAGCAGTTCGCTGGTTGGAACGTACGCAATCTCCTCCAGCGAGGAGAACCCTTCCTGTACAAGGATGCTTGCAACGTCCTCATCAACATCCAGTTCCTTCATGAACTTCTGGACCAGTTCCTTGGCTTCCTTGTCGCTCTTTTCCTCGGCATCGGATTCGGTCATGACGTTGAGGTCCCAACCGCTGAGTTCACTGGCCAGGCGGATGTTCTGACCGCCGCGGCCGATCGCCTGCGACAGCTTGTCCTCAGCCACAGCCACATCCATGCTGTGCGAATCCTCATCGACGACAATGGACTGCACTTCCGCCGGAGACATCGCATTGATGACGAACTGCGCCGGATTTTCGTCGTAGAGAATGATGTCCACCCGCTCGCCGGCCAGCTCATTGGACACCGCCTGCACGCGCGAACCTCGCATGCCGACACAGGCGCCAACCGGATCGATGCGCTGGTCGTTGCTGCGCACCGCGATCTTGGCGCGCAGACCCGCGTCGCGCGCCGCACCCAGGATCTCGATCAGACCCTGCCCGACTTCGGGCACTTCGATCTTGAACAGCTCGATCAGAAACTGTGGTGCCGTGCGGCTGAGGAAAAGCTGCGGCCCGCGAGGCTCCGGACGAACTTCGCGCAACAGCGACTTGATGCGGTCCTGCGGCTTGATCGGTTCGCGCGGAATCAGATCCTCACGCGGAATGAAGCCTTCGGCGTTGGCGCCAAGATCGATGTACGCGCCATGGCGATCGACGCGCTTGACGATACCGCTGAGCAGCTCGCCCTCGCGCGGCTTGTACTCTTCAACCACCTGCTCGCGTTCGGCCTCGCGCACTTTCTGTACGATGACCTGCTTGGCGGTCTGCGCGGCGATACGGCCGAACTCCACCGATTCCATCGGCTCCTCGACATAGGCACCGGGCACGGCGCCTTCATCGACATCGAGCGCGTCCTCGAGTCGCAGCTCCCGTGCCGGCTCTTCCAGCTCGGTAGAGTCGTCGGCAAACACCATCCAGCGGCGAAACGTCTCGTACTCGCCGGTGTCGCGGTCGATGGACACACGCACGTCGATGTCGTCGCCATAACGCTTGCGCGTGGCGGATGCCAGTGCCGCCTCGATCGCTTCGAAGATGACTTCCTTCTCGACACCCTTCTCATTCGAGACCGCGTCAACGACCATCAGGATCTCTTTATTCATGCCGAATCACCCTGCCATGCTCATATCCGCGGGACCAACCGCGCCACATCGATGTCGTCGAGCTGCAATCGCCATTCCTCGCCGTCGACATCCACTACTACCGTATCGTTTTCGAATGACCGCAGAACGCCACTGATGCGTCTGCGCCCATCCATCAAGTCCAGCAACTGCACCTTCACCTCATGCCCGACAAAGCGTCGGAAGTGCTCCGGGGTCCGCAACCGACGGTCCAGACCAGGCGATGACACCTCAAGCGTGTAGGCACCCGGCAGCGGATCCTCAACGTCCAGAAACGCACTGATCTGTCCGCTCACAAGCTCACAGTCAGCCAGCGTCACCGCCGGCTCGCGGTCGATGAACAGTCTCAGTAGCCCACGGCGGCCGAAAAACGCCTCGACATCCACCAGCTCGTAACCGAGCGCCCTGACCGGCGGTTCCAAGAGCTCTATCAACCTGTGCACTTCCGCCGACTGTCTCAACTGACTTCACCGGGCGCGGAAACAAAAAAAGGGCCCAAGGCCCATTCTCTGCTCGCTCCGTCCTCCATAACCCGGCCGCGTGCTACGCGAACGGCACCAAATAAAAAGCCCCATCCGGGGCCGCGTTCAAATCATGCGGCCGTCTGCATACAGCGACCGCATGCCCCCCAAGGAAACCACGAATCAGCTCCCGGGCCGGACAATGTCCGGAAATCGGGCGGTATCGTACCAAAAAGCAGGTGGCGGGAAAACGGCAAACAGCGTCAGCGGGGCATGGCGGGATCTGGTGGGTCTGCCTGGAGTTCGGCCAGATAGGCTACGAGGCGGTTGATGGCCGTCCGGGCCTGCGCCTCGGCGACCCTGTCGGCACCCTCCTCGACCCAGAATTCGTAGCCCCACACCGGCATGTTGCGCGGACCGTGAGCCGTGACCACGGCGCGACCGTCGATCATCTCACGGACGTCGGCGGCCGGAAACTGGCCGCCACGACGGATCTCCAGCATCGTCAGATCGGGCACGAGCACATTCAGCGTGGCAGCCACCGGGCCGTCACCGCGCCCTTCCTGGCCGTGACAGGAGGCACAGAAGCGCAGATAGAGTTCCTCGCCGGAATAGTCCGCCAGGCCGAACAGCTGACCAAACCCCGCCCCGACGGGGAGCAGCGCGATCCCGGTCGCCGCGACAATCATTCCGGCCATCGTGCCGAGCCTTGCTTTACGAGTCATTGCTGCCTGCCTCCCATCCGCGCAACACCATTGTCGGTGCGGGCGCCGCAGGCCGAATGGCGCTGACCGGCGAACCGCACGAATTGTAACCCAGCCGCCAGCCGTGGACGGCACACCCGCCGCCGGTGTTTAATTGCCCTGTCCCAGCGACGGAAAGATTTCAGGATGCCGACCTACGAAGTACCGGACGTGGTCGAGGTGGAACTCGATCGCCTTGAACTGCCCACCGATGTGCCGGTGGATTCCCAACTCAACGAAAAGTCTCTGGCGCACTGCTCACGCGAGGAGGTGGAAAAAGCCGTGACCGCCTTTACGGTGCTCGCCAGGCACACTCAGAAGGAACTGGAACAGCTGATCGAAAAGAACGTGGAGCTGCGGCGGCGGCTGGCGCATCTTCAGGCGTATCTGGAAAACTTCGAGGACGTTACCTGGGTGCGGCAGAATCCGGAGACCGAACCTCGCTGACCGCGCTCAGTGGTGTTCGCGTTGGTGCCGCTCGAGCGGCCTCTCCCCTGCCGGGGCAGTTAACCCGGTCCCCTGATCCGGCGCGCGGGTCGCCGCGCTCGCCAGCCGTCAACGCGTGGCCGTTGGCGCGCGGACCAGGCGCCGTGTGTCCGCGCCGGACATCTGGCTCCTGCGAATGACTCACCCGCCCCGGTTCGCATACGACGTGCCAGCCGGCCTCGAAACGTATACCATTAACGAGTTAATCGCTTTTGTGCCCGGACCGCGTCCGGCCCGGGGCACGGCCCCGGAAACCGCTGCGTCGCGGATGCCCCGATCGGGCCGTCTTTCCGGTACGATTGGCCTGCGGGCTCATCGTCGCCATCACGCGGACCGCGAATAGGAGGGATTATGAACGCTGCGAACCATGCCTTGGCGGTCGCTGATTATCCGGCGCGTGCCCGTGAAATCGCGGTGATCGCCGACCAGCATGCGGAATTCGGCGATCAGAACGACCGCCTGGCCGACACCGTGGTGGAGGCGATGCACGAGGCGGGCCTTTACGGGATCTGGGTGCCGCGCTGCGTACGCGGCGGCGCCGAGCTGGATCCGGCATCCTCACTGCAGGTGATCGAGAACGTGGCCTACGGCGATCCGTCGGCGGCCTGGGTCATGATGGCAGCCGCACTGGCCAACGGTACCGGTGCCGCCTATCTTGGCCAGGAGGCGGTCGACGAACTGTTCGGCGGAGAGCGGATGCCCTTCATTGTCGGCCAGGGCACCCGACCGGGTATCGCGCTCCCTTGTGACGGCGGCTTTCTGGTCACCGGCCGATGGGGTTTCGCCTCCGGTATCCGACATGGCACTCATGTTCATACGCTCGCCACCGTCGAAGACAGCGGCGAAACGCGCATATTCGTCCTGCCGGTAGAGCAGGTGCGACTGATCGACAACTGGGACGTCCTTGGCCTGAGGGGCACCGGCAGTATCGACTACACCATCGATTCAGTGTTCGTCCCGGAAAGCTACAGCCACCTCTCCACGACAGAGACCCCGCGACGCGGCGGCGGCATGTACCGCCTCGGCGTGATCGGCTTCTCGATGATGTGCCATGCCGGCTGGGCATGCGGTATCGGCCGACGGCTGCTGGACGAGCTGTCGAAGACGGCACGGGAGTCCTTCGGTCGGGCCAGGTCACAGTCGTCAAGTGACAGCTTTCTGGAAAAGTTCGCCCACGCTGAACTGGCCTTTCGCGCCGCGCACTCACTCGTGTTCGAGACCTGGGCTGACGTGTCAGCTTCGCTGCTTCGTGGCCAGTCACTGACGGTGCGTCAGCATTCCATGATTCGTGGCTCAATGGCGCACGTGACCTGGACAGCCCAGGAAGTCGCGCAGATCGCCTATGCAGCAGCAGGCACGAAGGCATTGCGCAGCGGCACGCTGCAGCGCCTGTTCCGCGACATCCATGCCGGCACACAGCATATCGTGTGCGGACCCTCGATGATTCAGACAGTTGGCCGAGAACTGGGCGGCTTCGCTGCCGGCAAGAAGTGGCTGTTCATGGATCTTGTTGACGCCTGACCAGCGCGCCAACCATGCGCCCGCTGCCCGCCAGCTGGCGCATCAGCCTGCGCCAGTCACGCCGCCGAACCGCATCGCCGTGCATGCGTACCCATCGGGTGCGCTGCGCATCATCGAACGCATCGGCCAGCCGCAACTGCAGCAGATCCAGATTGTACGGCTGCGCACCATCCAGACGAACCGGCACGATTGCATGCAGCGGCACGGCCAGGTCCTCCGCGATCGCGCCCAGCGCCGCCCTGATCGAACCCGCCTTGCCGCCATCCGGCGCCTCGACATTGTAAGGCGGTTCCCACTCGCGCACCGGTGAGAGCCGGTCGATGTGACTGGCCACCACGACTATCGGCGGCATGCGCAGGGACGGGTCCTGCTGCCAGGCCTCGCGCAAAGCGTCCAGTGCCAGCCTGTCCAGACGCCGGTCCGCACGGTGGGCGGCCACGACCCACACGATCAGGTCCGATTGTCTCGCCTGCGAGACCAGTTCCGCCAGCTGCGCCTCGTCGTCCAGCCCGGGGCTGTCGATCAGAGCCACGGCCGGAGCGCCGTTCTCGCGCAGCTCATAGCCGGCATAGCCGGCAGTGAGCGGCAGCACATCCACACCGGCCGCCAGATCGCCCAGCAGCGCATTGATCGCCGTCGACTTGCCGGCCTTCGTGCGTCCCACGACCAGCAGCCGCAGCGAACCTGGCAGGGCATGCTGCTGCGACTCGTCGCGCTGTGCTTGCGCGGCAGCGTGTCCGGCGAGTTCCGCGGTATCAACGCGCAGGCGGCCTGAATACAGGTCGATGGCGGCACGGCCGACGTCTTCTATCCACAAGCGGACGATCCGTCTACGTACCTTGCTGTTGAAATCCGTGTAAAGCTCATCGATCACCCTGTCACGAAGTTCCGCCAGCAACGCGTTGAGCGGATTGACGGCTCTGATCACCCGCAACAGTGCATACGCCTTTCGACCGTGGCTCACGGCGCTCTGCACCGCCGGCCTGTAGCCCCAGGCCACGGCAAGATGGCGCGCACTGATGCGATCGGAAAACGGCACATGATCAATCAGCAGGCGCCGCATCCGTCTGCTGACGTTCTCGGTCAGCAGCAGCAGCTCGGGCATCGTGAACTCGAGCAGCGGATCCTCACGTTCCGGGTGATAGCAGCGGGCCACGGCGTCGAGCGTGGCCCGCGCAACATCCAGCATGCGCTCCCGTTCCGTCAGTGTGGCTGCATCCGCCCGCGCACTGATCCGGCCCACCGCGCACCATGCTTCCTGTTCACGGGGCGACCAGAGCGGGTCGGCCTCGGTGATCGTGGTGCCCTCTTGCTCCGATTCCGCGAGCAGCCGCGCCGCGTTGCCGTGCCTTCGCCACCTGGTCACGACGAACACCAGACCCGCCGCACACGCTGCACTGAACAGCCACCACAGCAGCCAGCCCTGGCCGTACAGCCACACCACACCCGCAACGAGCAGAAAGACGAACGGCAGCAACAGCAGCAGCAAGGCGCCGATGACCAGCAGCACGCGCCACCAGGGAACGGCGAAGGCCCTCATCGGCCCTCCCCGCCCGACCCGTCGCGGGTTCGCCGTGGCAATCGGTCGCGCACCAGCAGCAGCGCTTCCTTCAATGACTCCTCATAGACCGTGTGGACACTGCGGAAGGTGGCGCTTCGTGCGCCGTGCTTCATGCCAAGATAGTGGCAGGCGGCGGTGCCCAGCGCGTAGGTCACTGCGAACCCGGCCACGCCGGCCGCAGCGGCGCCGATAGTCTGTCCATAGCCGGGAATCAGTTTGCCCAGCTGCCGGGCTCCCATGCTCAGCCCGATTCCCAGGACTGTGCCTGCACCCAGCGATCCGGCGAATTCCCGTATCGTGCGTGCATCCCACTTCACACCATAGATGCGTCCGATGCTGTGCAGCAGTTTGCCCTGAACGGTGGGTACGGAAATCGCACCGACCAGCGGCAGTGTGTCGCTGATACCGGCCACCGTCGCGTATCCGATGATGTGTCCACGAGCACGTCGGGGCCTGCCGTCGGACTCCGCGCGGGACAGCTCCTCCACGACGATCTTCATGCCTTCCGCACCGGCGGATGTCAGCGCATCGAGCAGCGCGTCCAGCCCATAGCGATGCTCGGCATAGCCTTCTTCCTCACGCGTGAAATCCAGCGGCACCGCGACCACCCGGCCGGATCCGGGCAGCGCCTCGAACTGCCGCGCCTGATGCGCGAGGCTGCGCTGCAGGTCCTGCAATGCCGCATCGGTCATCAACGTGTTGTAGGGGGGGTGGTCGGCACCGGTCGGGTATCCCTCGTGCAGCGTCGTCTGCGCGACAATGATGCTGATGCGCGGCCGGCGGGCACGGATGGTCTTCAAAGACGCCAGCAACGCATCCTGGGCAGGATCCATCGCGCGCACCACGGCCAGCAGCACATGGCCATGCCCTTCCAGCATGGCCAGGTCGTCAGTCGGATCGTAGCCCACCGCGTCGAAACCGACGGTATCCAGAAAGCGGATCACAGGCGCGTTCTCGGGAAAATCAAAAATCCGTGACGTGCGCGTGCAGGACCGGAATCCCGACCCGATCTCGGCGGCGGGATGTCCGGTAACGGCATGCACGATCGAACTCTTGCCCGACTGCACCTTGCCCATCATCCAGACCACTGGCGCCTGCTGCAGCGCCAGCTCCGCGATGGCCTCATCCGCCCCGACATCCTTCGACGGATTCAGGACCACGTCGCGGATGATCCGCCACCCCCTGAGCAGCGAAGCGCTCACGGCTGCGGTTCCGGGCAAGGCGGCCCACACCTTTTAGACGCTATACTCCGGCACATTGGTATAACTTAACGTGATTACCAGCGAAATTCACGATGGGAGCAGGAGACGGCCATGGGCAACGACAAGTCACAGGATGCGGTGGAGCTGGCGGAAAACGAGCCTAATGTCAGTCACTCCCGAAGCCCGCATTTCTCTGCCGTTGCCGCCCTGCGAACCGATCGCCGTGACGTACTGAAGGGCGGGCTGGCCGTTGCCCTGACGGGCTTTGTCGCCGGTGGCGTGATCGGCAGGGCAGACCATGCATGGGCGGAATCCACGGCCGGTCAGCTGATCGGCTTCCGGCCGGTGCCGGTGAGCGAAGCCGACACGGTAGTCGTACCGCCAGGCTACCGCTATCAGGTGCTGGTGCCCTGGGGTGAGCCCATTACCGGCACCTATCCCGAGTTCCGGCCGGACAACACCGGCGCCGAACAGGCCATGCAGATGGGCATGCATCACGATGGCATGCACTTCTTCCCGATCGAAGGCACCGACCCGTTCCTCGGCAACTCCAGCGACGGCCTGCTGGTCATGAACCACGAGTACATCGAACCGCGGCTGCTGCATACCGAAGCGGCCGGACGGGCCCTGCATTCGATGCAGGTGATCGTACACGACGATGGCACACGGGATCCGAACCATGCACTGAAAGAAATCAATGCCCATGGTGTGAGCGTTGTCCGCGTCCGTCGCAACGAAGACGGCCAATGGGAAAAAGTACGTGACCCGCGCAACCGACGCATAACCGGTCTGACGCCGATGCGGATCAGTGGTCCGCTCAGGGCGCATCCGGACATGGTCACGCCTTTCAGTCCGAGCGGAGAAATGACGCGAGGCACGCTGAACAACTGCGCTCACGGCGTCACCCCCTGGAACACCTACCTGGCCTGCGAGGAGAACTGGTGGTTCTACTTTACCAACAACGAACCGGATTCGGCGCCCCCGAGTCAGTCGCGCTACAGCGTCGGCCGCATCAATATGTGGAACTGGCATCTGGTATCGAACAACGCCGATGAGTTTCGCCGCTTCGACGCCACCCCAACGGGTGAATCACCCACCGAAGACTATCGGAACGAACCTCACTGCTTCGGCTGGGTTGTGGAGATCGATCCGTTCGACCCCGACAGCGTGCCCGTCAAACGGACGCATCTCGGCCGCTTCTCGCACGAAGGCGCCGTGTTTTCGCCGGCCCGCGAAGGTGAGCCGGTTGTCGTCTACAGCGGCGACGACGCCACGAACTCCTATATCTACAAGTTCGTGTCGGCACGACCCTATCAGCGTGCCACGGCAAACGGCTCGCTGCTGGACGACGGTACGCTGTATGCGGCCCGCTTCCACGAAGACGGTACCGGTGAATGGCTGGCACTCGCTCCCGAGCGTAACGGTCTCACCGCCGAAAACGGATTCCCCGACCTTGCATCGATTCTGCTCAATGCGCGAGGCGCGGCCGATGTGGCCGGTGCCACGCCCATGGACCGTCCCGAGTGGGGCGCGGTCGATCCCACGGACGGCACCGTGTATTTCACACTGACGAACAACTCGCGGCGTTCCCAGACCAATGCCGCCAACCCGCGCACGAACAACGTCTACGGCCATATCGTCCGTTGGAGTGAAGCCGGCGACAATCCCGCTTCGGCCCGTTTCACCTGGGAGTTTTTCGCGCTTGGTGGCGACACCGAACACGGCCGGGATCTAAGCGGAAACCCGCTCACGGAAGACAACATGTTCGGCTCTCCGGACGGCTTGTGGGTCGACGCCGATCGACGCGTGTGGATACAGACAGACGTCGCCGAGAGCAGCATCGGCCGCGGCGCCTACGAATTCCTGGGCAACAACATGATGTTGGCCGCCGATCCGGACACCGGAGAGATACGCCGTTTCCTGACCGGTCCGATCGGTCAGGAAATCACCGGCGTGATCACAACGCCCGACCAGCGCACGATGTTCGTCAACGTGCAGCATCCTGGCGCGGGTATCACCTCCGCCGACGATTTCGCCGCCGGACGGCATGCAAGTCACTGGCCCGACGGAGGCAACGCCATACCACGGTCGGCTACGATCGTGATCACACGCGACGACGGCGGCAAGATCGGCACCTGACCGGGAGGAGCGTGTGACTCCCCCGTATCGCAGATGCCACCGGCTGGAGCGACTTTCGTGGTGAGGCGGCCCGGACGTCGGCGATACGGGCTGTTCGCCACGATCGGCATTCTGATCGTCGTAGTCGTCATCATCGCTGTCCCGCCCGACGTTCACGAAGGCACCAGACGCTCCACCGCGACCGGCGAGTCTCACAGCGATCTGTCAGCCCGCACCGGCGCGCTGGTCGACGAGGTGGTGTTTACACAGGAAACCGACCTCGGGCGCGTCACCGAGATGATTGCGGCCGGCAGTCTGCAGCTGTTCGCGCAGGGCATCACCAACGCCACGGTATTCCGTACACTCCGCGAATCCCCGCGTATCGATTACGAGCTGGCGTACGGATCGTCGTCCGAGCTGACGTTCAACCCCGTCGGGCCGCGTTTCGACGACGGGCGCCTCAATCCGTTTCATGTGCCGGCGATCCGCGAAGCCATGAACTGGCTGGTGGATCGCGATCACATCGTCAACGAGATCTATGGAGGGCTGGCGGTAGCCCGGTTTCTGCCGCTGAACACCGCCTTCCCCGATTACGCGAGACTCGCCCGCACCGCGCGCAGCCTGGAGATCCACTACCGTCACGATCCTGAACGCGCCCGCGAAGTCATTCACCGCGAAATGCACGCACTGGGCGCAACGCTGGTGAGCGACCGCTGGATACACGAAGGCAGGCCGATTCGACTGACGGTACTGATACGCACCGACGACGAACGGCTGCGGATCGGCGACTATGTCGCCAACGCGCTGGAGGACATCGGCTTTTCCGTTGAGCGGCTCTACCGCACGGCCGATGAAGCGTCTCGCATCTGGATCACAACCGACCCGGCCGTCGGGCGCTGGCACATCTATACCGGCGGATGGGTGTCACCCTACATCAATCGCGATCTGGCCGACCAGTTCACCTACTACTACACGCCACGCGGACGTCAGGAACCATTGTGGCAAGCCTATGAGCCACTGCCGCGCTTCGACGACCTCGCCGATCGCCTGCAGCGGCGCGACTACGCCGACTGGGACGAACGCATGGCAATGATGGCCGAAGCCACCGAACTTGCGCTGCAGGATTCGGCGCGCGTCTGGCTGGTCGACCGGTTGAACGTGCTGCCCAGGGCCAGCGACGTGGAGGTCAGCGCGGACCTGGCCGGCGGCATCGCCGCCGCCGCGATCTGGCCGTATACACTGCGCTATCGTGACCGGGTCGGTGGGCGGGTCGTGGTGGGTCTGCCGAGCCTGCTGACCGAGCCGTGGAACCCCGTGGCCGGCAGCAACTGGGTCTTCGATCTCATGGTGCTGCGCGCGCTGCGCAACTCCGAGCTGCTGCCGGATCCGTTTACCGGACTGTATCAGCCGCAGCGCATCACCCGCGCTGAAGTGACGGTGCGGCAGGACGCGCCCGTGAACAGCACGCTGGACTGGGTCGTACTCGATCGCCAGGAACGCATCGATGTACCCGGAGATGCATGGTTCGGATGGAACAGTATCGAGTCACGTTTCGTGACGGTCGACGAGGCTCACCCTGACGGCGTTCAGGCGCGCACCCGCGTGCGACTGCACTATGAAGAGGACTACTTCCAGCGCACCTGGCATGACGGCACGCGCTACTCCGCCGCCGACGTCGTACTGCCCTTTATCCTGTCGTTTGAACGTGCGCAGCAGACGTCACCGCTTTACGATCCCGCGCACGCCGCACCCTTCGAGGTGTTTCGCCAGCACTTCAGAGGCTGGCGAATCGTTTCCACCGAGCCGCTGGTGGTCGAGGCGTACAGCGATCAGATCTTTCCCGATGCCGAATGGATCGCCGCGGCACGCACACCATCCATGGAACTGTGGATGGAGATGACGCCCTGGACGGCGCCATGGCACACGCTGGCTCTGGGCATTCTTGCTGAACGGCAGGGAGAACTGGCCTTTTCATCCAGCAAGGCGGACCGTAGTCGAATCGACTGGATGAGCTTCGTTGCAGGCCCGAGCCTGGCGATACTGGATCGACATCTGGGCAACGCGATGACGTCCGGGTTCGTGCCATTCGCCGAGGCTCTGAGCCCCTACCTGGCGGCAGACGAGGTGCGGGATCGCTATGAGGCACTGCAGGACTGGTACCAGCAGCGTGGGCACTTCTGGATCGGCAGCGGGCCATTCTACCTGCACTCGGTACACCCAGTGGAACGCAGTGTCGTGCTGCGACGTTTCGAGCAGTTTCCGGATGCCGCCGACAAGTGGCTGCGTTTCACTCGCGCGCCGATCCCCATAGTCGACCTCGATGGCCCACTGATTGTGCAGCTGGGCGACAGCGCCACATTCCATCTCGACATCCGGCTGGCTGCCGCCCCCTACCCGGTCGAATCAATCGGGTCCGTACAGTTCCTGATGTTCGACAGCCGTGCGCAACTGGTACTGGAGGGTGATGCGCACTTCGTGGCGGACGGACTGTGGGAGATCCACCTCGATGCCGAACAGATCGCCTCGCTTGGCAGAGGTGCGAACAGCCTTGAGGTCGCGGTCAGCTCCCTGGAAGTCGCGATGCCGGTGTTCACCACCCATGCGTTCGCGACAGTGCCGACCCGGCAGGACGCGCGTATCACCGAGGCGGAGCTGCAATGATCGACTCAGGCAGCAGTGCAACCGGGAGGACACGAACAGCCGCCACGTTCGCGGACCTGCGGCGCATCCTGCTGTACACCACCGTGCGCATGGTGACGCTGTTTCTCACCGTGGTTGTTGGCGTGTATCTGACCATCTTTGTCGCCAACATGGGTGGGCAGGTGGACGAGCTCCGGCTGGCGCAGATCCGCAACAGCGTCGCCGAGCTGATTCGTGCCGATCCGTCTTTCATCGAAATGGCTGCCGAGCAGCGCAACACCCTGATCGAATCCGGTGTGGCACTGGAAGTCGATCGCCTGCGACTCGACCAGCCGTTTCTGCGGCGCAGCATCGATTACCTGTGGCAGGCAATCCGACTCGACCTTGGACGCGCCGAGCAGATGCACAGCGACTCCGGCTCGCGCGAGGTGCGCGCCATCATCATCGAACGCCTGCCGGCCACACTGCTGCTGTTCGGCACAGCCAATGTCCTGGTGTTCGTCGTCTCGATTTTCGTGGCGCTGTCGCTGTCGCGTCACTACGGCAGTGCGCTGGATCGAAGCATGATCGCGCTGGCGCCGACCTCCGCCGCGCCCGGATGGTTCTATGGCATCTTCCTGATACTGGTATTCGCGTTCCTGATTCCCGCACTGCCGCCGGGCGGCATGGTCAGCACACCCCCACCGGAAAGCGGTCTCGCCTACGCTCATAGTGTCGCGCGACACATGCTGCTGCCGGTTGCGGCGATTTTTCTGTCTTCGATCTTCGTCTCCATCTACTCATGGCGGACGTTCTTTCTCATCCACTCCAGTGACGATCATGTCGAGATGGCGCGGGCCAAGGGTCTGGACAACCGCACCATAGAACAGCGCTACATCCTGCGCCCTGCCCTGCCCCCCATCGTCACCAGTTTCGCTTTGATGCTGATCGGTCTCTGGAGCGGCGCCATCATCCTCGAGCGGGTATTCAACTGGCCTGGCCTCGGGAGCCTGCTGTTCGCTGCCATCGGCCATCGTGACACACCCGTGATCATCGGCTCGGTGGTCATATTCGCGTATCTGCTTGCATTGACCGTGCTGCTTCTCGATATGGTCTATGCCATCCTCGATCCGCGCGTACGACTGGGCGGCCGATGATGCGCTGGCAGCGAACCGTCTCCGCCGTCACCCGCTACCCGTCGGCCGTGGCCGGCGCCGCGATCATTTTCGCCTTGCTGTGTGTCTCGGTGTATACGCTCGTGACCATGCCGCATCAGGATGCGATTGCTCTCTGGCGAGGTGGCGTTCAATGGCAGGCACTGCCGGTCAACGCACGGCCCGCCTGGGTGAACTGGTTCCGCGCCGGCAAGCTGCCGCCAACGAAACTGATCACGCCCGATGCCACCGCGGTGACGGAAGAAGTGTTCGAAGGCGGGCGACGCCTCACCATGCCGCTGGTGATCGACTACCCCTGGAACGATTTTCCTTCCGAACTCAATCTCTTCGTCGATTCCCGTCACGCTGGCAACGAGCCGTTCATTCGCCTGATCTGGCACACTCCCGACGGACGTGAGATTCCCCTTGGCAGCCATCGCATCCGTGGCAGCGAATGGATCGCGATATCCCGGGACTGGGGCCTGGAACGACGACTCGACGGCCTGGTCAACGTGCAGCTGTTCGCCGACCCGGAACACGATGAGGCGCCGGTGGTATTGACCGGCCGCTACGTTCTGGAGGTCGACGCGATCCTGTTCGAATCCGAAGCCAACCTCGATGTCAGCCTGCTCAGCTACGGCCGCGTGCACGGCTGGGCGGGCACCGATCACCAGCGGCGCGACATCATGGTCGCCCTGCTGTGGGGCACTCCGGTGGCTCTGGCATTCGGTCTGGCGGCAGCCGTGGGTACTACGCTGGCAACACTGCTCATCGCGGCCGCGGGAGTCTGGTATCGCGGCTGGGTCGACGCCACGATACAGCGACTGACCGAAGTCACGATGATTCTGCCGCTGCTGCCGGTGCTTGTAATGGTGGGCACACTGTACTCGACCAGCATCTGGCTGATGCTGGGCATCGTGGTCGCGCTGGGCGTATTCAGCGCCAACATCAAGATCTACCGTTCCATGCTGCTGCCGATCCGTTCCGCGTCCTATATCGAGGCCGCACGTGCATACGGTGCCGGCAATGCCAGAATCATCACACGCTACATGATGCCGCGCATCATGCCGGTATTGATTCCCGGGTTTGTCATTCTGATTCCCACATTCGTATTTCTTGAGGCCTCTCTCGCCGTGCTGGGACTGGGCGACCCGGTACTGCCGACCTGGGGCAAGCTGCTGCATGACGCGCAGAGCAACAGCGCGCTCTACCATGGGTACTACTACTGGGTACTCGCACCGGCCGCGATGCTGATGGTCACCGGACTCGGCTTTGCGATGCTGGGCTTCGCGCTCGACCGGATCTTCAATCCCCGACTCAGGGGGCACTGATGCCATTGCTGGACATCCGCGAACTGCATCTGCACTACCGCACAACAAAGGGTACTGCCCGTGCGGTGGACGGCCTGAGCCTGAGCGTCGAACGCAACGAGGCGCTGGTGGTGCTCGGTGAATCCGGTTGCGGCAAGACTTCGCTGACCCGCGCGCTGCTACGGCTGCTGCCACGCAACGTTGCACGGTACAGCGGCAGCGTCATCCTCGGCGATACCGACATCATGGCACTCGACGAGTCGCGGTTTCGACGCAGCGTTCCGTGGCGCCAGATATCCGTTGTGATGCAGGCGGCCATGAACGCGATGAACCCGGTAATTCGGGTTGGCGAGCAGGTCGCGGAACCCCTGCGGATGCATCTCGGTTACAACCGTGTCGACGCCATGCAACGCGCCGCGGAGGTGTTTTCAATGGTCGGCCTGCCCCGCGACTTCCTGCTCCGCTATCCGTTCGAGCTGTCCGGCGGCATGCGTCAGCGTGCGGTGATTGCCATGGCACTGATTACCGAACCGCCACTGGTCATTCTCGATGAACCGACGTCGGCGCTGGACGTATTGACCCAGGCCACCATCACGAACCTGCTCAAACGCATCAAACGCGACACCGGCACAAGCTTCATACTGATCACTCACGACGTGGCCACTTCCAGTGAAATCGCCGATCGCGTCGCGCTGATGTATGCCGGTCAGATCGTCGAGATCAGTGCAGCGGAAAGTTTCTATACCCGACCCATGCATCCGTATGCGCAGCTGCTGATGGACAGTGTACCGCGGCTGCGCGGTGGCACTCCGCCCACCCACATTCCGGGACAGCCGCCCAACGTGTTCGAGCTGCCAGCAGGGTGCCGTTTTGCCGATCGCTGTCCGCACCGCTTCCAGCGCTGCGAACAGCCACCGCCGTTGTTCAGTACCCCGAACGGCAGCCTGTCGCGCTGCTGGCTGCACGCCCCCGACAGCAGCCGGCAGAGGCTCAACCGCCATCACGGCGCACACGGTGCAGGTCAGCCCCCTCGTCAGGACGTCTCGAGCCGGCTGTGAGTACCCACGACACCGCAAAGGCCACACCGCCCCGTACCGACGCGGCGCCAGAAGGCGACATCCTGCTGCGGGCCCGCGATCTGCGCACCTGGTACGAGCTGCGCCGCTGGGGCCTGCTGAGACTGGGCGATGTTCGCGCCGTGGACGGCGTGAGTTTCGACCTTCGCCGTGGTGAGGCCGTCGCCTTTGTCGGCGAAAGCGGCTGCGGCAAGAGTTCGCTGGCACGCACGCTGCTCGGTCTCGACAAACCCACCGCCGGCAGCATCCATTTCGATGGCAGCGATCTGGCCAGCCTGCGCGGTGCGGCGATGACACGTCATCGTGGCCGCGTCGGCTACGTGCAGCAGGATCCCTATGCGGCCCTGCCGCCATTCATGACCATCGGTCGCCTGCTCGAGGAACCTCTGCGCATCCATGGCGTCAAGTCCCGCGCGGAACGCAATCGTCGGACCGCGAGAGTACTGGAGGAAGTAAGGCTGACGCCGCCCGGCGACTTCCTGGCGAAGTTTCCTCACATGCTCAGCGGCGGCCAGCAACAGCGAGTGGCCATTGCCCGATCGCTGATCCTGCAACCGGCCATGATCGTGGCTGACGAACCGGTATCCATGCTCGATGCATCGGTACGGATCGAAATATTGCAGCTGCTCAGGCGGGTTCAGGAAGAACACAACCTCACGCTGGCATTCATCACCCACGACCTGTCGACGGTGCGCTATTTCGCGTCGCGCATCTTCGTCATGTATGCCGGCAGAATCGTGGAACAGGCGAACGTCGATACACTGCTCAGCAGCCCGGCGCATCCCTACACGCGCGCCCTACTCGAGGCGGTGCCGGATCCGGAACCGGGTAATGCCCGGCGCATTCGCGACGTCCCCGGCGGCGAGCCGCCGAGTCTGCTCAATCCACCAGCCGGCTGCCGGTTTCATCCCCGCTGCCCGGCCGTCATGGCCGGCATCTGTGACACACGGGAACCGCCGGACATTCTGCAGGGGGCGGATCAGACCGTGGCCTGCTGGCTGCACACCGACCCCGCGCAACCGCACTCGCCCCCGGCCAGTTCAGTACCAGACCCGCAGGCCTCGACGTCCTGATCTGCTCAGCCCCTGGAAAATGATGGCGCCGCTGGCTTCGTCGATCTGAAACGGGCGTTCGGTGTAAGGATCGTGAAGCTCAACCGGCGCGAGCAGCACGGCCGACGCCGCATCGCCGACGCCCGCCAGACGCATTTCCGTCGCCAGCAGTCTGGCGCGCCGCAGTCCTTCCAGATCCGCCGCGAACGCAGCGTTGACAGCCAGTGCTTCAACGACCGGCGTCAGCATGGCAAGCACGGACGACCCGCCCGGGTTGTAGAGCCGTGTGGCGAATCCGCCCTCCCAGGCGGCAATCGGGTGTCCGCGGGCCATGGCCAGCGCCTGCGGATAATCCCCCAACGGCACGTCCAGCATTGCCGCCACGCTGTGCAGTTCCCGCGCATAGCGATTGGCGAAATCCTGGGGCTTGAAGAACGGTCGCACCAGCGTTGCCACCATGCGTTCATGCACGGGCCGGGACTGCGCGGAGTGTGGCGACCGAATCGGCTCGCGTCCCTGCGCCAGCGCTTCCACCCATGTGACCGCCTCAAGCCATTCACTGGCCATGGCGTTTGCCATCGACAGGTCCCGCGACGTGAAGGGTCTTCGCCAAGCATCGGGAATGGCTTCGGGTGTCCCCCGCGGCAGGCGCTTCAGTGCGATGGCGCCCCAACGAAAGTGATCCAGCAAGCGTTCTGCCGCGAGACGGCGACCGTTCATCGTCGTGGTCTGCTCGTGCACCAGGCGCCAGAAGGCGAGATCGCGCTGAAGCAGATGCCGTACCCGATCCGCCTCGCCGGCAGCGGCCAGCGCGTACGTCTGCACCATCCACATGCGCTGGCCGGCGGCAAGCGGGCCAAGCACCGTCCATGTCGACAGCTGCATGGTGCCATGCGGTTCCAGCCACTGCGGGTGTGCCAGGAGTTCATCATAGCGGTCGATCAGCCACTCCGACTCCATCAGCCAGGCGAAAATCTCCCCGTCACGCCCCGTCAATGCGTCCAGACAGTCCTGGTCGGACCTGCGCTCGCTCCAGCAGAACGAATCGAACACCTGCACGACCGGTCCGGCCGAAGCGCTGATCAGCTGCGAGTCCCAGAGCGCCCCGGTCAGTGGATCGCGTTCGGAGAGCAGTCGCTGCGGATCGCTGTCGAGTCGCAGCAGCCAGTCGAGGCGAGCGCGGCCCGCCGATGCGGGGTCGACCGGCGGCGGTGCGGCAAAGCCAAGCGCGAAAACATAGGCGTTGTCCGCCGCGGCCAGCGCATCCGGCTGGTGGATGTTGGACGACATCCAGCGGGCCGCGTCCGATTCGGACGCGTCACCCCAGTTGAACAGCAGCAACCCGGCGTACAGACCTCCGAGCACCAGCCCGACGCCACCGAATGTCCATGCCAGCACCAGCGCCAGCAGTCGCGTTGCTTTCATGGCCGCAGCCTAACACGCGGCCGCCGGAACTCGAATTTCCCGCCCCGGCAGGTACAATCGGGCAGTCAAGCCGTTCGCATCACCTGGGGGAGTCCAATGAACCGAGCCACGATCAGACTACTGTATCCGCTGAGCGTACCGGCAGCCGCACTGGCGCTGGCAGCCTGCTCCAACGTCGAATCCTCCGACAGCGAGGTGGCTGCAAGCGGCGAATGGCGGCACCCGGTAACAGCCTGGGGCGACCCGGACATCCAGGGCAGCTGGCCGATCGGCCACCTGGCGGGCAACGTGCCGCTGCAGCGACCGGCAGAATTCGGTGATCGCCTGTATCGCAACGAAGAAGAACTGGCGCAGCGCGCTGCCCAGCTGGAAGCACAACGCACCAGCTACGAGCAGGAAATCGAGAGTGATCGTATTGGCATGGGCCATTGGGCGGAAAGCCGTGCCACCGCCCAGGTCGAGGAGCAGACGTCACTGATCGTCGATCCGCCGAACGGCCAGCTGCCGCCGCTCACCGCGGCCGGCCAGGCCAAGGCGGCGACACTCGGCAGCACCTGGTCCAGATCGGAGTTTGAGCATTTCGGCCACTTCGACAACTGGGATCGCTGCATCACCCGCGGCCTGCCGCCGTCGATGTTTCCATTCCACTACAACAATGGCATCGAGGTCATGCAGGCGCCGGGCTACGTGGTGATCCGCCTGGAGATGATTCACGAAACGAGGATCATACCGGTGGACGGACGTGCGCGGCTGTCCGAAAACATCCGCAACTGGACCGGTTCGTCGCGTGGACGCTGGGAAGGCAATACGCTGGTCATCGAAACCACCAATTTCAATGGCAAGGCGCACATGACCAACTTCGGTAATCTCGGTTCGCCGCGTAATCCGTACCCGACGAGTGAATCGCTGCGGCTGGTGGAACGCATCACCCGTCTCGACGACGACACCATCCAGTACGAGATCACCGTGGACGATCCGGAAATGCTCACACGCCCCTGGACCGCGTCGTTTCCGTGGTATCGCCAGCCGGATTACGCTTTCTTCGAGTATGCCTGCCACGAAGGCAACGAGCTGCTGATCACCGCTCTGGGTGGCACGCGCGCCGACCGTGAAAGAGCCGCCGCGGAACGCTGAGTTCCACGCGCCGGACCTCGTCCAACAGCCCGGTCAGGGCGCGATGGCCCGCTGCTCAGTGCGCGACATGGCGTACGCGCAGCGCGTGAGGATCGGCGCGCTCGATGCCATCGTCTCCGACATTGCTGATCGGGACGATACCCATCACGGCGCCAGTGCGGCCGTCCTCAGTCACCGCCAGTACGCCAAGCCCTGGTGTGCTACCGGTCGCGATATGCGGGTCGCCACTCAGCGGCGTTGGTCCACGAAACGCCACGAAGACCAGGCTGCCGTCGGGTGAGCGATCTGCCAGATCGGGCGCGGCATTGTCGGTATGGACGCCGTTCAACGGGATCGTGCCGATGTGGCTGTCGTCCGTGGTGCTGAGCACTTCCACGACATCGCCGTGCCGATCCATGACCCACAGGTAGCGGCCGTTGCCGGTGGCCACCATGCCGTGCGAGTCATGTTCGCCATCGCGACTGAACACGACAGTGGGTTCAGGCGTATTCGGCATGCGACCAGCACCGGACGGGTCGAAGTCGGTCAGCGCGAAACGGTAAACCTCGAACCCGTACAGGTGCAGGTGATCCATCGGCCCCGGGCGGCCGCCCGAGTTCACGTAGATCTGATCACCGACCTGCTCGCCTCCACAGCCGTTGCCCTTGACGGTATGCAGGTCGTACTCGGCCACGATGCGCATCGGCGTTGGCCTGGGGTCCACCACCAGCAGCCCGCCACCACGCAATGTGACAAAGGCGAGGTCACCTGAACTACTGAGTACCGGACAGATCGGCGCATTGTCGGGACGAATGTCCGGCGCCTCGCATTGCGCACCGCTGGGCGTTGAACAGGTGGCAAGATCCAGTGTCGCCTCGATATTGTGAACGAAGTGGTTGGTCGGGAAATCCGTATCGATCCGCTCCAGACGCTTGCCATTCTGATTGGCGACCAGAATGTAGCTGCCATCGGGAGACGGATACGCCGCATGAGCCTGTTGACCGGTATCCGCCCGGGTGGTGCGGATGCAGTCCAGCGGCGCGCGCGTGACCGCATCCATCAGGAGAACATGGCCACTGGCAACGAACGCGATGGATGCATGCGTATGCTCCCGGTTGAACAGCGCCATGTGCGGCCGTACCGGGTCGGCGCCGGTACGATCACGACACAACGCAGCCGCATCATTGCCCAGATCGATCGATTCGACAGGGCCGGGCGGGACCGACGAGGCATCGAACCGTGCGCCGCTGAAGATGTGCAACGTGCCGCCGTGGTTTCTGCCCGGGCTGTCCGACTGGTCGATCAACCACACTTCGTACGCCGAATCGTGTGTGACGACCTGCGCCGACTCACCGCCGCAGGCGCCAAGGCCTGTGGCCATCATCGCCGCAAGTGCCGCACGGAACATGATCGGTTTTTTCACGACAGGCCTCCATGACCACGCTGCAACCGGCCGAACCAGCATAGCATGCGTCGAACTGCCTTCTCGCGGCTCAGACTGCCTGCTACGGCGTGGCGTCGGACGCACGGAAGCGGTACTGGCGATAATCCGGCTCCCAGACAGCGCCCGCCAGTGCCGCCGCCTGTTCACGTGCATCCCGGAACGGGCATTGCCTGTCGTCCACGGCTCGCGCCTGAACCGCGGCGGCCACACGCAGGGACACCTCGCGAAGTCGGTTCATGGCCGGATAGAGCAGACCGGCGCTCAGCTCCTCATCCGTCACAGCCGACGAAAGCGCATCAACGGCTGCATTGAGCATGTCGTCGCTCACCCGTGCCGCGCCGGCCACCAGGGTGCCAAGTCCCAGTCCCGGAAACACGAACACGTTGTTGCCCTGCCCGATGCGAATGTGCCGCCCTTCGTGCTCGATGTCGGCAAACGGACTGCCGGTGGCGATCAACGCACGGCCCTGCGTCCATTCCAGCAACTTGCGAGGCGTTGCCTCGGCCTGATCGGTGGGATTGGAGAACGGCATGATCAGCGGCCGCTCCACGTGCCGCGCCATCTCGGTCACGATATCGGCCGTAAACGCACCCGCCTGGCCGCTGGTGCCGATCAGCACCGATGGCTTGATCGCCGCGACCACGCCGCGCAGGTCCTGCCTGGCAGGCTCCTCGAGTCCCAGCGCGACAGCCGCCTCGACGGGCCACGCCAGTTCACGCTTGTACTGCTCACGGAATTCCTTGCCGCCCGTCAACAATCCGCGACTGTCCAGCACGGCCACTGCCGTGCGCACCAGATCGTCCGGCACGCCGAGTGAGGCGAGCATGACCCTGATCTGCCGAGCGATTCCCAGTCCTGCCGCGCCCGCACCATGGATCACCACACGGGTCTGCGCGGGATCACTTCCGGTAACCCGCAGCGCCGACAGTACGCCCGCGGCAGCCACCGCACCCGTGCCCTGGATATCGTCGTTGAACGACGGCACGCGATCGCGGTAGCGATCGAGTATGTACAACGCATTGTCCTTGCGAAAGTCCTCCCACTGCACCAGTGCGCCGGGAAAGACTTCCGCCACGGCGTCGACGAACTCGTCCACCAGCGTGTAGTACTCGTCGCCGCGCAGTCGCGGATGCGGCCAGCCCCGGTACAGCTCATCTTCCAGCAGCAGGCCGTTGTCGGTGCCCACGTCCAGGCTGATCGGAAGCGTCAGCGCCGGGTGAATCCCGGCGCCTGCGCAATACAGCGCGAGCTTGCCCACCGCAATGGCAAACCCGCCACAACCCTGATCACCGATACCGAGAATCGACTCGTTGTCGGTAACGACCAGCAGCCGCACGTCGCGATCCATCGCGATACGTTCGAGCACATCGCGGATGCGGCCGCGCATGTCCGGGGTGATCCACAGGCCGTGCGTTCGACGAAAGTAGTGGCTGAACCGCCTCGTCGCCAACCCCACCGTCGGGGTGTAAACCACCGGCATCAACTCCTCCAGGTGCGAGGCCAGCAGTTTGTAGAACAGGTGCTCGTTGCGTTCCTGCAGTGTGGCGAGGTTGATGTACTGATCCAGTGGCGAACCGGCTGTCCTGAACGCGGCATGAGCGCGCGCCACCTGCTGTTCCATGGTGTTGTACTGATACGGCAGCAACCCCTCCAGACCGAACTCACGCCGCTCTTCGCGCGTGAACGCGGTGCCCTTGTTCAACAGCGGATGGCGAATCAGGTCCACCCCGGTGAGTCCGACTTCCAGCACTTCCTGTCGCGGATGTCTGGCGTAGTCCTTGAGCGTTTCCACGTGACCGGTCAGTCAGATTCAAGCAGCGCGTGGCGGCGAGACAGTACGAAGCTGCGTATCGCATCGATCTGCGATTCATCCAGCCATTCACCGAAATCAGGCATGCCAAGACTCGTCAGCGCGCCTTCGCCAACGATCTGTTGATAGGCGTCGAACACCGTCGGCAGCGAGTAACGCAGGTCGGCGATGAAGCCTCCGCTGGCCGCGTCGCCGCCGTGACAGACATAACACCACTGCGTGTACAGCCTGCGTCCCTCGTCAACGGCCTCGGCACCGGCCGTGGTATCGATTCGCGACAGCGGCGGCCGCGGCTGACTGGCCACCGGGACGATATCCGGATCGCCATCGAGCCGAAACGTCCAGACACGTCCCTCCGCCTTGTACATGCCTGAAGGATTCAGGCCATACCCGGCCACGGCGCCACCCCAGCCTGCCAGTACGGTCACGTACTGCACACCGTCGACCTGGTAGCTCATCGGCGCTGCGATCACCGAGTTGCCCACCTGCACTTCCCACTGCAATTCTCCGCGATCGGCGCTGAACGCGAGAAACCGCCCATCCGATGTGCCCTGGAACACCAGATTGCCCGCCGTGGACAGCGTCCCGCCATTGGAGCCGGACGGGTGCGTCACACTCCAGCGGGCACGCTGTTGCAGCGGATCCCAGGCCAGCAGCGTACCGGGCGGCGCCGGCTGGATGGCCGGCGCACCTTCCGGCAGTACCGGCGGCGGATACAGGTCCGGCAGTGACCTCGCGCCCAGATCGATACCGAGGTTCCAGATACCGGGCCGGAACTCGAAGTCGGCTCTGCGCACGTAGGCAAATCCACCGCCTGATGCCGGGATGTACACCAGCCCGGTCCGCGGATTCCACGACATCGGGTTCCAGTTGTGCGCTCCGCCCGGCCCTGGCGTAATGAGCACCGGCACTTCGTCGCCATAGCGCGCGCCGGGCGTTTCCACCGGACGCCCGGTGTCCATATCAACATGCGTGGCCCAGGTGATCGGCGCAAACGGCTCGGCCGACAGCAGCTCGCCCGTCAGTCGGTCGAGCACATAGAAGAAGCCGTTCTTTGGCGCCTGCATCAGCACCTTGCGCTGCGTGCCGTCCAGCATCAGGTCGGCCAGAATCATGTGTTGCGTGGCGGTGTAATCCCAGTTCTCTCCGGGGACCGTCTGGTAGTGCCAGACCATCTCACCGGTATCCGGGCGCAGGGCGAGAATCGAGGCCAGAAACAGATTGTCGCCGCCCTCCGGACTGCGGACATCGCGCGACCATGGCGACCCGTTGCCGGTACCGACATACAGCAGGTCGGCTTCGGGATCGAAGGCCATCGCATCCCACACGGTACCGCCCCCACCCATGGTCCACCACTCGCCTGTCCAGGTCTCGGCCGCAAGTTCCAGCTCGGGATGCTCGAACGGCTCATCCGGGTTGCCGGGCACGGTGTAGAAACGCCAGCGCAGCTCGCCCGTGACCGCGTCGTACGCGGACACGTAGCCGCGAACGCCATACTCCGCACCGCCGTTGCCGATCACGACCATGTCTTTCACGACTCTGGGCGCACCGGTAATGGCATAGGGCTGATCCGGATCAGTGGTCTGCACTTCCCACAGCAGCCTGCCGGTTGCAGCATCCAGTGCCGCCAGCCGACCATCCAGTACGCCGACATAGACCCGGTCGTCGCGAAGCGCCACACCGCGATTGACGACGTCACAGCACACACGGCCACCGTGGCTTCTGTCCACGCGCGGATCCCATTCCCAGAGCAGATCACCGGTCACCGCATCCAGTGCGAATACGACACTCCAGGACGCCGTTGCATAGAGGGTGCGGCCGGCCACCAGCGGTGTGGCCTGCAGACCGCGGAACGTGCCGGTATCGTAGTGCCAGGCCAGACCCAGCCTGTCGACATTGGCGTCGGTGATCTGCTCGAGCGCACTGAAGCGCGTCTCGGCGGCATCGGCACCGTGAGCCAGCCATTCACCGGCAACCGACGGCGCAGCCGGCTGTGTATCGGTGCTCCTGACCGCGCTCCTGTCGTCAGCGCACGCGGCCACCAGCAAAGTCAGCGCCACACAGCCGAATACGCGAAATCGTGCAGGTAGATGCATATCGTCTGTCCCCCCGAACAGGCCGCGGGCGTTGGTCCGCGGCATTGCCGCGCAGTATAGCCGACCACCCGGTTGCCCGTGTCAGCGCAGCGGACTCACCGGTGTCGACTTCACGGCGAACGCCCCCTGGCGTCCACGGCAGCACAGATATCCGTATAATCGGCAGTGTCGGCATTCGGCAGGGGGAAGCGGGGTTGCGAACAAAGAATGTCTGAACAGGACCGAACAGCGAGACGTCGACGTCCGGAACCCGGCACCGCACAGGATCATCGGCCTGACGTCACATTCACCCGGCGCTCACTGCTGGCCGCGGGCACGATGGGACTGGCGGCCACCACCACCGGCATGTTCGCGGGAGCCCAGAGCGCCACGCCACGAGCGCTCCCCTCTTCCAGCCGCATTCTGCTGCGCAATGGCTGCGTACTGACGATGGATGCGCAGCTGGGCGACTTCGATCGCGCCGATGTGCTGATCGAAGACGGCCTGATCCGCGCGGTCGGCACCAACCTCGACGCCAGCGGCGATGATCTGGACACCATCGACGCAACCGGCATGATCGTCATGCCCGGGTTTGTCGACACCCACCGACACATGTGGCAGGGACCATTGCGCGGCGTGCTGCCGGACGGCCTGCTCAGCGACTACACACGCGATATCACGGGCGCCGCACGCGCGATCTATCGGCCCCGGGATGCCTATGCCGGCGATCTGATCAGCGCGCTGGGTGCATTGAATGCCGGTATCACGACGATCCTCGACTGGTCACACATCGGCAACAGCCCCGAACACACCGATGCCGCCATCGCCGGGCTGAGGGAATCCGGCATTCGTGGCGTGTATGCATTCGGCAGTGGCACGCCAGGACCCGCCAACCGCTTTCCGGACGATATCCGGCGACTGCGCCGTGAGCATTTCGCAACGGACGACCAGCTGCTGACGCTGGCCATGGCCGGCGGCTTCAACACCGCCGACTGGGCAGTCGCCCGGGAGGTCGGCGCGTTCATCACCGTGCATGTGGTCGGCAGTCTCGGCACAATCACCGCCGAGGTCATGGGTCCTGACGTCACCTACATCCATTGCACGAACCTGCCGGACGAGGCCTGGCGCCGGATCGCTTCTTCCGGCGGCCACGTATCCATAGCCGGGCCGATCGAAATGCAGATGCGGCACGGCAATCCGCCGATCCAGGAAGCGCTGGATGTCGGCATCCGACCCAGCCTCAGCGTCGACGTGGAAACCCAGCAACCGGCCGATTTCTTCACGCAGATGCATTCCGTGTTTACGCTGCAGCGCATGTTCGCCAACGAGCGTCACCTGCGCGGTGACAGCGATGCGCCGGCGCTGTTGTCGGTACGTGATGTCGTCGAGTTCGCAACAGTACGGGGCGCCGCGGCCAATCAGCTCGATCATCGCATCGGCACCCTGACACCGGGCAAACAGGCCGATCTGATTCTGCTGCGGATGGACGCGATCAACGTCCTGCCAGCCAACAATGCCTACGCCGCAATCGTGTTGGGCATGGATACCAGCAATGTCGACAGCGTGTTCATCGCCGGCCGGCCTGTGAAGTTTGCCGGCCGCCTGCAGGATGTGGACATGGATCGCGTGGCGCGGCTGGCGAATGAGTCACGCGACCACATCCTCGAAGCCACCGGATGGCCGGACACCCGACTCGGAGGCTATCGACCAGGGCACTGAGCCTGGCTTACGGGAATTCCAGTTCCCTGGAAAAGAATGGCAGCACACGGGTCTCGAAGCGCTCCGCCGCCTTGTTGACGTGCTCGCCTTCGTAGGTCTCGTAGATGTGGTCGATGTCGTAGCTGGTGAGCACCTCGCTGAATTTCTCGTTGTCGGCGATCAGCCCGTCCTGAAGGCCGATATCCATCGCTATCGCCCGGTAGCTGCGCAGATTACCGATGTACTGATCGACCATGATCAACGGCGCGTTCGCGGCCCACTTCGCAACGATGTCCGGCCGCACTTCACCATCTTCCACCGCGAAATCAAAATAGAACGGAGGACGATGCGGATTCGGAGACCATGCCGCCGCCTGCGACAGCGTGATGCGCGGCCCGACCGGTGCGCTTGCCGCCTCTTCCACCGTCTGAATCTCCGCCGCCTGCCGGACCAAGTCGTCCACCGGCTGCGGTGACAGACAGCACGAACTCATTGCGTACAAACTCGAATACAGATGCGGAAACTTCATCGCGACACGAATCGCGCCGTAGCCGCCCATCGAGTGACCCGACATCCCGCGACTTGCGCGCTCGGGAATCGTCCGATAGTTCGCATCGATGTAGGCGATCAGCTCTTCGGTGACGAATTTCTCGAAATCGCCCGTCGTAACCGAGCTTGAGTACATTGCACCTTCGTGCAGTACATTGGCATCCGGAATCACCACGATCATTTCGCGTGATTCTCCGGACGCGATGGCGCGATCCGCTCCTTCCTGGAGGTTGATCATGCCGGCCCATTGCCGGGCATTCGGAAACCAGCCATGCAGGTGGTACAGAACAGGATAGCGGCGATCCGGGTTCTCGGCATAACTCGGCGGCAGATAGACCAGCACATCGCGATCGGCCGAGTTGCCCTGCAGGTTGCCGGCGATGGCGGCACTGTGCACCTTGATGTGCTGCACGACACTTTCGGCATGCGCCGAGCCGGCCCCCGCGATCAGGCCGATGGCCGCTACCGACAGCCAGATGCTGCGACTGAACAGGTTCATGATGCCCCCAAGATCCGTTACGCCAGTGAAGCGTCGATTGTAGCGCACCCCGGCCCGACGAGCGCCGCCGTTGCGTCGCAGGCGGGCAAGTGAGGCCTCAGTGCCGCGCAGGAAAATTGACCAGTGCGTTGTGCAGCGGCAGCTCGTCGCGCCGGGTCTCCACCGAGGTATCGCGTCGGATCAGTTCGAAGCGCTGGAAGGTGTACGGCAGGCCTTCACTGGCCAGCGTCGGGCCGTCGGCGACGTGGAAATGCAGATGCGGCTCGGTGCTGTTGCCGGAATTGCCCACCCTGCCGATCAGCTGCCCTGCGGCAACCGTATCGCCGGCAAGTACCGGTATGCTGCCGGGCTGGAGGTGCGCGTAGAACACAAAGCGTCCGTCGTGCACATCCAGCACCACGTAGTTGCCGGCCAGCGTGTCCAGGGTCACCGGTACGGCACGCGATGTCAGACCTGGCACATTTTCGGGGATATCGTCGCGAACGGCGACGACCGTTGCATCGGCAACCGCGTACACCGCCTCACCATAGGCAAGATACGAGCTGTTGTCATCAGGATCACCGACGAGCGTCCTGCCCTGGTTGTCGACCATCACCCAGTCGGCCGCGAACCGCTGCGCTATGCGCGCCCTTCCTTCCACCGCGAACACGCCACGCCGATGAACGGATGAATTGCCGGGACCGTTGACGGCCAGCCAGTTCCGACCCCTCAGCGGTGCGGCCAGTGGTGCGAAGTCCGCGGTGAGCACCGTCACTGCCGGCACATTGATCCACTGGTCGCGAATCAGAATGCGGTGGCGCAGACGTTCTGGCGGATCAACGCCCTGATCCAGCCGCAGCCACAGAAACGCAATTGAACGCTGCCCCGGCCCGACGACGCGCAGATCGGCGGCACCCTCCCGCGCGCGATCCACATCGGCCGCGGTGGCGATGGGTCGCAGCATGGCATTCAGCTCGGAGCGCTCGAAGCGCGCCAGCGCCGAACGATCAGCGTCATCCCTCGCATCGAGGATCTCGATAACACGAAGCGGGATGGCGCTGTTGCCGAAGTTGGTCAGGTGCAGTTCCCACACAAGATGGCTGGCACCCTCGGCCGCCACCGGCGTCGGCGCATACGGGACATCGACATGCAGCTGTGGTCCCAGGGGATCGGGCAGTAACTGAAGCTGGCGCGGTTCACGCTGCCTGCCGGCTGTCGCCGCGGCCGCACCACCGGTCCGTGCGAAATCCAGCGGCAGCGGCATGCCCTGGTCCCAGGCACCCAGGATCCGGTCGTTCGCCGGATCCAGCGTGCCTGCGTACGTAGCGCCGATGGAGCGGATCTCGAACGTGACACTATCACCTTCGAGTTTCATGATGTCCACCGTCAGCCCGGCACCGCCCTGATCAGGACTGATCAACCGGGCCAGGTGAACGCCGTCCTCCGTGGTTACTACGTCGACCACGATGCGCAGGCTGCTGTCACCCGCCTGCAACTGCCCTTCCCAGCGGCCGGCGAGTTCCTGTGCCACGGCAGCGGCAGACCATATCGCGGCCAGCAGGAGTGCCGGCAGGAGTCGACTGATGCATGTGTTCGTGGTTGCCACCCGTCCAGTGTCTCCCGAACCTGCGGTTCGCCGCATTCCGGATGCGTGTCGTGGATTCGTCACGCGGCAGTCAGGTCGCCAACAGGTTCCGACCGGCGATGATACCGAAGTTGCGTTGATCGATAGACCGCTGCGGCCGCCGGCTGGTTCCGCCCGGCCAGTGCGCCGCGCAGCAATCCGCAGCCGCGGACGGGGTCAGATCCTGCCCTCGACGCCGAAAATCTTCATCAACAGCGCAACGCGAATCCACATGCCGTTGCGCTCCTGGCGCCAGTACATGGCGCGGGGGTCTTCGTCCACGACGGGATCGATTTCCGGTCCTCGCGGCAGAGGGTGCATGATCACGCAATCGGGGTTCATCAGGCGCAACTCACCGGGGCCGATGCTGAATGGTGTGAGATCAATCGCCCGCGATTCACCGGCCTGATCCCACTCGGACTGCATCCGGGTCACGTACAGGGCGTCCAGCTCCGGCAGTGCCTTCGCCAGATCACGGGTTTCCGTGTAAGCAATACCGTGCTGGCCGAGGTAGGCCTTGACGTCATCCTGCATCGAAAAGGGTTCGGGCGCGATGAATACGACGCGAACGTCCGCGTAGTGCCGCATGAGCAGGCACAGCGAGCGCACCGTGCGGCCGCGCTTGAGGTCCCCCATCATGCCGATCACCTTGCCGTCGATACCGCCCCGCTCCTCAAAGCTGCGCGCCAGGGTGTAGATGTCCAGCAGCGCCTGGGTCGGGTGCTGGTCGGCCCCACTGCCGGCATTCAACACCGGCACCGGCCGGCCGATCGTGTCCATCAGCCCCGCTGCCTGCGCCGCACGCCCCGGCTCGCGGGTACGCATGATGATCACATCGACATAGGAACTGAAGGTGCGGATCGCGTCGTTGAAGCTTTCGCCCTTCACTTCCGACGACACCGCCGGATCACGAATCTCGCTGGTGCGTATGCCGAGAATATGGCAGGCGTTGTTGAACGACAGGAAGGTACGCGTGGACGGCTGCGTGAAATACAGCATCGCGCGGTGCGTGGGCAGCAGCGCCTGAAGCGCGCGGGCGCCGGCATCGGTACGCGCCACGGCGCGGACGCGGGTGGCCAGCGCGCACAGCTCGTCCAGCAGCGCGCGGTCGAAGCCGCGGGAATCGATGACGTGAAACAGCGTGCCGCCGGGCGATCCCGGACCCTGCTCGCACCGCATAGCCGGTTGCGCGGATTTGTCGGAGTTCACTGCCATCGGGGCGGCAGCTTACCCGGTTCCGTGGCTGGAAGCGCGGATTTTCGCGCGGGAAACGGGATGGTCGCGTCATCGCGGCGTCATCGCGGCGGCTGTCACGGGGGACCTCCGTACTGCCCTCACCAGCCTGCTAACGCGAAAAGCGGCTGGCCTCGGGGTTCTTACGAAACCACTCTCGGTTCGCTGGTGTTCATGAAGTCAAAAAGCGGAAATATCTTGACTACCAGCATAGTGTTGGCTGGTTCGATTCTTGGCCTGTATTACCTGGTTGTGCTCGACGGAAGAATGGGGGCGGAGGATCAGGGCCTGGCACCCTCGCTCTCTGGTGCCCCGCCGACTGCGACCGATACAGACCCTTCCGCTTCCCTTGGGATACCAGACGTCCCGGCTCACCCGAACGAGCAGTTCACTGAATCGAGCCCCGATCCCCAGCCTTCCGCAAGTCGGATTCAACAGGTTCCACGGGAGTCACGGGAGTCACGGGAGTCACGGGAATTGATACTCACGCCTTCCAGGCGTGAAGCCGCTTTTCTGGCTGAGTCTATCGACGGAGAATGGGCGCCGAAGATCGAGTCATTGATCTACCAGCATGTGACTGACAGTCAGATCGAGTTGGCGGCGGGTATGGAGGCCGAGTGCCGGGCGAGTACCTGCAAACTGGTTCTGCGACACATGACCGCCCTGGGAACGTGGGACGAAATGCAGCCTCGTCTGGAACAGGTCAGATCAATGACCACTCGTCTGATTGAGGCAGGCGGGCCGGATGTGCAGTCGGTTCATATCGAGGTGGAAACGGATGCTGACCAGGGCGCACCGGTGACCACGGTCTACATCATGCGGGAGGGCCGCCAATCCTCGGTCGGTACGAGACTTCTCCGCCAGAGAATGGATGGCCCCGAGTGCCTTCCGATCGAGACCTGTCGCGGTTGGACACCGCCTCTTCAGGACGGCGACCAGCCAGTGGGCGTGCTGTGAGCGGCGTTCTCGTGAGGTATCGACAAGGACATAACGATGCGAACATGCAACCAATCCAGAAAGTGATCCTCTGGGCCTTGCTGCTATCCGCATAGCTGTTTTCCGCCAGCCTTGATGCACAGAATCCCGCAGCCGAACAGCAGGCACCGCACCCGCACGTCGACGAAGAAGACCGTAGCCTGACTGCGAAGACGCTGTACTCCCAGTTGTCGTTGATCGTGTCAGCAGGCGAACGCGAACCGCTGGAGGACTCGATCGCTCGAGTGACATCCCAGTATGCGCTCTCGATGAACGGCGCGCGGGCATTTGTCAGCTTCGCCCACGAGGCGATTGAGCGTCGGAATGCTTTCGACGCTGTGAGTCACCAGAAACTCTGTGATTTGCAGATGTCGCCCATGGTAGTCGACGACATTATTGAAATCGTCCAGTCTGTACGTGCTGGTGAAGCAGAATGCCATGCGTGGAACCGGGGTGAACTTGAGAGACCCTCGAGGCTCTGAAATGTCCCGAATATAACAACACGCTGCCTGATGCACGACACGCACGGGAAGCGCTCCGGGGCGAGCATGCCCCTGCATTTCTCTGGCTGAGCAGTGCTCTCCCGATCGTATGCTGCCGCAGTCATATGTTCATGAACGAAGCTCACGCAACCCCTCAAGTCGTGTTTCCGCAGAAGCGCATCCTGAGAATCCACTTTGGCGATACCTCCTGTGCTTGCGACGCAGCGGTTTTGATCCGCGCCCCAGGTCCCCACAGACGTTGCAAGGATCCACCCCTTCGGAAGTCAGTAACGGTGGCAGGTAACTCAGTAACGGTGGCAGGTAACCGTTAGCAACGTGACCGGGCCCGGGCGCGATCTGGTGCAGCTGAACGCGATCGCCGCGTCGCTGGAACGGCGGCTGGCGAGCCACCCCGGAGCCCAGGTGAGGGAGGAAACCGCAGGTGGCTAAGAACCCCCTCTTCGGCTGGGAGGACGGGCATGACCTGCGCGGTGACGGATCCCGTCATGCAGACGACATCATCGCGCTCAGGGCAGCGGACGGACATGGCCACGAGCCGGCTGATTGCCTTCACCAACGCCGCCGGGGCAGGGGCCGGGGCCGGGGCAGGGGCCGGGGCCACGATGCCGGATCCAGACGATTCCGGCAGGGGCTACGGAAACAAAAAAACCCGCGTCTGAGCCAAACACGGGTTTTCCGTTCAGTCGGTTGGTAGCGGGGGCTCGATACACGCTTTATTCCCTGCACACCGCTACACTGAGGCCCGCACCCATAAGGCACTGATTTACCGCGTTTTCTCTGCGGTCTTTCGCTCACTCCCCAGATGCCATCCGAGTGATCGCGTCCTATCCCGGGGCGCCGGGTACATGTCAGGCCGCGAGCAAATGGCCGCTTGTAAGCAGTGCCTGCTCATCAAGGCCGGTCACGTCCTTAAGCACGGCAATGGTGCTGAAAGATGATCCGCTGCCGCTTTCATCGACTTCAAGCAGCGTATCGCCGCCATCCGCCGTAAAGCGGACAAAATCGGCAATGGCATCTTGCAACGGGTCGTAAAGGCCGAGAAGGTCACTGACATCCAGAACATCCTGATCGCTGAGCGTAAAATCCAGCACCGTATCAACGCCAGTAACACCACTCAGGAACAAGAACGTATCCGCCCCTTCGCCGCCATGCAGCAAATCATTGCCGTTGCCGCCATGCAGGATATCATCGCCCGCACCGCCCCAGAGCCAGTCATCGCCGTCCCCGCCGTAAATCACATCGTTGCCGTCACCGCCATGGATGCGATCGTCCCAGGCACCGCCGGTCAGAACATTATTCCCGCCGACGCCGATAATGGTATGCGGGTTGTGCACGGCCGTAATCGTGTCATCGCCGCTCGTGCCCCAGACCCAGTCCTGATAGCTCTGCAAATCGGCCGTAAAGCCGTTATCAAACGTCAACCATTCGATGTGATAAGAAGTGTTGGTATGGGTCAGGCGATTCACGTATATCTCGTTCACCCCGCTATCAACAATGATCTCGGCGGAGTTTCCATCCTGCACCATGGTGATATCGTTGACCGTGCGTCCGTCAGTGATCCAGATTGTATCTTCGCCGCCGCCCACATCATAAATGTAGTCCAGTCCGCCACGATAAACATAAAGATCATCGCCCGGACCGCCGTACATGAGGTTGTTTCCGAGCCCGCCATGTAAAATATCGTTACCCTCTCCTCCATGAAGCTCGTCATTTCCTGTGCCGGCATAGAGAATGTCGTCTCCATCATAGCCACGAAGCACATTATTACCGCCCACTCCATAAATAATGTCATTAGCGGCACCGCCGGCTATGTTGCTATTGTTAACACCTCTAAGGGTGTTGTCATTCTCATCGCCGTAGGTCACGTAATAAGGCATGTTGGTGAGGTCGATATCCGGCGTGCCATCATTCAGGCGCAACGTCTCAACCTGGCGTCCGCCATAAAACATGTCTTCGATGATGATGCTGTTGTGATCGTCAATCAGGATATGAAAGTCCCGCAATACATTGATCGAGCTGCCGCCATAACGCACAAAGGTCAGATCCTCGAACGTCCAGCCCGGCGCCAGCTCCAGCAGATCTGCTTCACCGCTCAAATCAAGAATGCGGTCGTGTCCGCTCGTGTAATAATAATGGTCATTACCCGACCCGCCGCGCATATAATCATTGCCCGGCCCGCCGCTCAGAAAGTCATCGCCGCCATCGCCGTTGAGAATGTCATCGCCCGGCCCGCCATATAGCCGGTCATCGCCGTTTCCGCCGTGCAAAATGTCATCGCCTTCAAGGCCAAAAATTACATCATTACCCGACGTCCCGTGCAGAACATCATCCCCATCTGTGCCGGTCAGCGTGTAACTAATGCCGCTGATAAGGTCAACAACCGTGCTGTCTTCATATTGCATCGTCTCGAACTTGACCGTTCCGCCACCGAAGAAACTCTGCAATGTGATGCTATTATTGTCATCAAACCATATCCATAAATCCAAATCGTTCCGGATGTAATGCGGCTCAGAATCGTTCCAGACCTCATCCAATATGATTGTGTCGTTACCGGCGCTGCCACGATACGTATCGTGGCCGCCGACATAATGCACCGTGTCGTTACCGCTTGAGACGTTCACATAGTTGTTTCCCGCACCGCTGAAGACAACATCATCCCCGCCACCGGCCCAGACCTCATTATTCCCGCCACCCGTCTCGATAACATCAACACCGGCTGCGCCATAAATCTTGTCATGACCGCTCCCGCCATACAGCCAATTTGGCGCGGTATTTGATTGCTGGTTCGGCGCATAGCCGCGAATAATGTTGTTCCCGGCCACACCATAGATCGTGTCTTCACCGTTACTGCCATATCGCGAGCCCCACAGCGTGTCGTTCCCTTCGGTTCCCACCATCATATAGGCTTGCTCATCCAGCCGGAACGTGCTGGCATCATCAAACTCCAGCCACTCCACGTGGCCGCCGCCCGTGGAATAATTAAACTGGTTCTCGATCAAGATCTGGCCGACATAGCTTCCCGTGTCGATATCAATCACCAGATCCGTATTCCCGACACGCGCAAAGCTCAGGTCATTCAGCGTAATGCCCGCACCGAACAAGATACGGTCATCATCATTACCGGCTCCCGAACCACTTTCGCGGATCGTGTCGTACCCGTCACCAATGTTATAGATATAAGTGTCATTGCCATGACCACCGAGCAGATAATCGCTCCCCGGCCCGCCAATCAAAATATCATCGCCATGTCCGCCATTGAGCGTATCGTTTCCATATCCGCCAATCAGGGTGTCATTGCCGTCACCGCCATTGAGCGTGTCATTCCCAATACCTCCGATCAGCACATCATCGCCGCTTGTGCCGTTAATCGTATCGCCTTCCGGGCTAAGATATATCAACCCGCCCAGAATTGCGGACAGCGACAACCCCGCATCACTGGCGATGATCGCATCGTTCAGGGCAACCTGATCCGCCGACGGCAGGTCAGTCACATCCGCCCCGAAATGCACCATCCGCACCACATTGCCCCAGAACACTTCCCGATCTTCTGTGCTCGCCAGCGCCGTTGCCGCCGCTTCCAGATCATCCAGCACGTCCATATCCAGCCCGGTAATGCCCTCAAGCGAATCCGTGGCGATGTTATAGAACCAGTCCCCTTCAAACAGCGCCCCGCCCGCGCCCTGCGCCGTCAGCCGCGCATAGATGTTATTCAGCGCAATATCAAACGCTTCCTTCAAATCCTGCGCCGCATTCGGCCCGGGATTAGTGTGAATGCCGCGTTGCAGGAATCCCTGCCCCATCAGCGCTTCCAAAAACGCCAGCTCGCGCGCATCAATATTCGGGCCGCGGCCGGCCGGGTCAACATCATCGACCCCCGCCCACCGGAACATCACATCACGCACCGCATCCAGTGCCGTATGACTGTCATCGAAGAGGTCTTCGATATCCAGATCCCCAAAGCCCAGCATCAACGACATCATGCTGTCCGGATCGTTCACGGCATTATCGATCGACATTCCTATCCGAGCAGACGGCAAGATTCCATACCCGCGCAGCTCTGCCACGCCGATAGAGCGATAGTCCATGATGAACTCGGAGTTGTACACCGTCTTCAAGGTGCTGTATGCAAAATACGCATCAACAATGTCATGCGTCTGACCGTCGATCACGAACGTGCTTTCCTGCAAGATCCGGTTGCCGGCGATGCTGTAATCGACATCGCTGTAGCCAAGATTAATCTCAGTGATCAGCAGATCATTCATCGTATAAAGTTCATCGGCTTCGGAATAGCCATTGCCATTGGCATCGACCCAAACCAGAAGCTGGCTCCAGATCGCATCTTCGGCGGTGATCTTGCCGTCACCGTTGGAATCATAAAATGCCAGAGCGTCAAACCCGTTCGCAAAGCCGGTAGCATCACCGAACAGTTCCGATGAATCGTTGATTATCCCGTCACCGTTCAAATCAATGGCCAAAAGCCCCATACCCTCGCCGACCCAGCCCGACGCCTGCGCAAAGCCGTCAAGCTTGTGGTTCCAGTAAACGGCATCGGCGCTGTCAAGACTGACAAGGTCGATCCCGGTTCCGGCAAGGTCAAGAACCAAGGGACTTGCTTCGTTTTCTGCATCATCAAATTTCTCACGAATCTCCTGCATGTATTCGGTATCGAGATTATCCGAATCCTCATATGCGCTACCTGCTTGTGGCTCCATGCTATTCAGATCTGACTCGAAAGCACCACTAGCAGGCTTGCTCTGAGGCAGTGGAGGAAGGCGCTCATAATCCGCAAAGTGCTCAAGATACTCTGTTATAGGCGTGCCATTGCCATCCGTACGAACATCCGTTCCACCTGATTCCAGATACGCCCGCACTCCACCCACACCTAGCAGGTGCGCGCCTCCTATTAGTCCAGACTCTGTTATCTCTATCCCGCCCACCGTTGCCCCAATGTATTCATGGAGCCCCCAGCGCTTGAGCTCTACCCAGTTACGGTGGTGCAGTTCCCTAACAGCGAGATCCTGCGCTATAGGGGATTCCAGAAAGTCTGATAGCGAGTAGACACCATGCTTTCCAGTCCATCCGCCACTGTAGTTGTTGTCAAACGCATTATCATCCGTAACTACATAGCCTGTATCTATCAAGGCCGCCTCGCCCAACTGATAGGCTCCCAGATAGTTCGCTTGATTCTGTGCCGAGTAGTTGTTACTTGATTCTTTCTGCCGCAATGCTGCATAAAAATCCTCTTCGAGAACGCTCATAAAAGATACCTTTCCATTAGTCCCTACACTTTGACGCGGCCGTCATCTCTTGATACGTTCGCCTGTACTCCATAGCACTCCCTGTGTACTCCCATTCAGAGAGCCCGGCCTCATGACCGGCGCCGGAGCTAAAAACCAAGAAGAGCGCGTCTCTGCATTTTTTCTTGTAGACGGGCATGTTTACAGACAGCACGGGTGATAACTGCACAAGGAAGTCTTCATCAGAGAATCGGTATACAGCGGTTGCGCATCCTCGTGTTCCACAGTTCATCGATGATCGTATATGCACAACAATGAACTGTTCCCCACGAGTCGCATCAACGAATCCGAACAACGATAAACTGCTGTCGCCGTTTAAAACCTGAACCGGCTCCAGTTGCTCGAAAGCGCCGGCCGCTCCGTTACCGTGCGCCTTGTGCGAACCGCACAGCACGAGAATCACCGCACAAATGAGCACGCAGAGGTTTACTATCCTGTGCTTAGTTGATAATTTCTCCAAGGCTGGCATTCGCCGATTCCAGTTGCTTTTCAATTTCCATGGCGTTACCGCATTCAATCTTGTTCTCTCCTCAAAAGTCGGAGATGATTTGATCTTTTAGTGCATGCAACCTTGGATGACCATCGCGCAATACGCTTTAAGCCGGATTTATCCACAGCTTTAGTCTCGCTATTCTGTATCGCGGCTCCCCTGGAATGACGGGTGATGGTCTGTGTTCCGGTGGATTGCTGGAGCAGGCCACAAAATCCGTGCCGCCCGTTACCTGCGCGGCAAGAACGGCTGGAAAGGCGACGCTTCGGACAGCCCGGTCAGGCGACCGAGACGCCGGAAACCTATCTCAGTAACACTGAGCCTGTGAGCAAAAGGAAAGACCAGGACGAATGCCCCGTATAGAGAAGGCTACGCGCGTGGATTCATCCGGCCAGTCGCAGACCGCTTTCCCACAGCGGCGATGCCACCACGGCGGAACCAGCGAGGCCAACCAGAATCGCCGCCAGGCCGGGCACGAGCTGCACCAGACACAGCTTCCGGGCGACGGCCGGGCTCGAAGGCGCCCCATCAGCCCCGTAAAAATGCTTGGCAGTACTGCGTGCCATTGCTGCAAAGCTAAGCGGGACAGCAATGACAAGCGTAACCGCCATAACGAGAGCCGCAGCGCTTGCAAAGAAATCCGTCTCGGCGGCGGCGGTGACTGTGAAGGCGGGAGATGCCGACAATCCGGTGACAGCCAACAGCGCCCCAAGACCGAGTAGCATGATGAAGTAGATGCCACAGGTCATCGAGGCCGTTAGCAGATAACCGTAGAAGGCGGCGCCATAAGCTACCTCAAGAGACGGTTTGAACCCGGCGATCCGTGGCGCGGCAATCCGGACGAGAAGAGCACTGACCAGCGCCGTTCCAGCCAGTGCCGCTACTGATATCAGGAAGAACATGAGCATGAGCATGACCTTGTCCTCGTGCAGGCGTGTTCATCGCCAAGCTAGCAAGGCATCGCACCCTCGTCCTGGTCATACTCTGGTCACGCGCTTTTCCGACGGCAGATCAGTCCAGCACAACGAAACAGCGTACTTTAAGGAATGTATCGCACGCCAGCTTCGCTTCACCCACGATAAGCGCTCCTGAAACAAGGACTCTTCCTATCGCCATTGGGGGGCGCCACGCATCCAACTCTCGAATCTGGCGTAGCCGCCGCCCGGCCTATTGACCCAGGCACTCTTACTCGCGCCAGCAGGTGCCTGCGTGATGTCCACATATGGGTAGAGGCCCAGATATTCCTGGCCGCGGAACGTGTCGCTCGCGTTATCCGGCACGACAGGAAGGATTGCGACGTTTCCGTTGTGCCCATCGAAGAAACCTAGTTCCCACGGCATCCATTTCGAATGTGGCGCATTGGGAGTGTGGAGATACAACAAGCTACCGCAGCAAGTCATACGCGCGCGCAAGATCTGAGCCGTCTCCGCATTCACACGTGCCCGATCCAGTTGACGATCCTCAATCCAGTCAACATAGACGCTGTGACCGAGTTCCTCTAGAACCTGCTTGGCGCCAACCACAAGCTCCGCATCCCGAAGCGCGTGCGATAGAAAAATATCGTAGCGCCTCTCCTCCGGAGAGGCTTGCTCTTTGAGGATGCGTTCTGCACTCGCAGAACGACGCCGTGACTTGGCGCGTGCGGCTGCGCGATAGACTGTGCTTTCCCGAAGAAGCGCCATTATCGCCCCACCGCTGCTGCCGCAGCAGAAACCCAGCCGGAGAAGTTCGCACTTCCCGCATCTGCCACATAGTCGTAACAGCGGGCATAGCGTGAGAGCGGCACAACGTGCGTATTTCTCGGCGCCGGCCACTGCGCCGGGAGTTCGACAGCCTGCGTATAGTCACCATAGGCGACCCATTGTCCTTGGGGGCTCACCTCAGCCACAAGAATGCGGCCGTCATTGGTACGATAGACCCCCATATAATCGAGAGGGTTCGGTCCTGCGTAACTCGCGACTCCCTGACGATCTTCTAAGCGGTGGATGTGGACGGTTATAAGCCCGTTGCCTTTGACGATACTCCTGGCAATCTCGTATCGGACCCAGCGCCGCAGATAGGTATGTATCCCGGCAAGCACGCACGTGACAGAAGTATTCTTCATCCCCTGACGAATGAGCGCCTTGAGGCTTTCTTCGCCCTGACGCCTACTGCTTTCCCACAAACTGCCGTCAAAGAACCCTTCAGCCTCACGCTCGCCTTCCCGACGAAACCTCCAGGATTGACGCACCTGGTTTGCACGCCAGATGTCCAGTTGATAATGAAAAGAAAAAAATACCCGCCGCTTTTGCGGCACCTGCGACAGTAATCCGCCGCGCCGCAAGATCACAGCGTCCTTCCTGCAAGGCATACGACGATCGCGATAAAGAAAATCAAGGCACCGTACAGGCCGGCCACTGACCATGAGCCCAGAACTGCCCACAGAGAGACCCCATCGGGTTCGGGGGCAAGGCGAAAATCCGGGCGCAGTTCGTCCGGCTCCAAGCGGACTGCGTCATACAATCGCCGATACCCGCGCTCAAGGCGCAGATAACGGGCATCCAATAAAGCGAAAACGACGACGATGGCACCGGCAACGACCAAAATCGTTGTCGACTCAATAAAGCGCGCCAAGGAAATAGCCGCGACGGTCACGACGACCGCGTAGCGCTTGATCGTGCCGCTATTGCCGGACATGCGGGCGAGCGCGCCCTGGATCATCTCCAAGTGCTTGATTCTGCGTCCCGCATAGCTCTCGGATTCAGCGGTCATGTCCGCATCCACTGGTCCATAAACCGGTTTAATCATGCATCACTTTGATGTATTGTGATGCATGACCACAAGCGAATCAACCATGATGAAGCCTAAAAAATCCACTCGTATTACTGTGAGCCTGGCCGACGACGAGCATGCAGGCCTGAGCGCACTCGCCGAGCGGTACGATGTATCGCTCTCCTGGCTGACCCGCAAGGCCGTCCTGGAGTTTCTGCAACGCTACGGCGAAGGTGGCACACAGCTTACGCTCGATCTGCCGCGTCCCCGGCTGCGAGGCCGGTCATGAATGTTGCCGCTTTTGCCGATACATCCGAGTTTTATCGTGTGGACGCCGCCCTTCGTCTTGACCCGAAGAAGAGGTCTTTACTCGGCCAGTACATGACGCCGTCGCCGATCGGCCGCTTCATGGCCGGCCTCTTCGACGATGTTTCGGGTGACATACGCCTGCTCGATCCGGGCGCAGGCGTTGGCTCACTTACGGCCGCCTTTGTCGAGCGACTATGCCAGAGCGAAGTGCGGCCTGCATCAGCACATTTCGAGACCTATGAGATCGAACCATTGCTGGTCAGCTACCTTGAACAGACCTGCAAGGAAATCCTCGAACGTTGCAAGGATGCCGGCATCCCGGCAAGTCGCACAATCTACCAGGATGATTTCATCCTCTCTCACGCAGACCGGGAGCAACCGGATATTTTTGCGGCATCGGAAGCGCAAGCGGCGTTGTTCACACACGTGATCATGAACCCGCCATATAAGAAGATCACAACCGCCTCTGCTCACCGCGCGGCACTGCGCAAGGCGGGCATCGAGACGTCCAATCTATATACCGCCTTTATGTATCTTGCCGCTCTGCGCCTCAAAGCCGGCGGCGAGATGGTTGCCATTGTGCCGCGCTCTTTTTGTAACGGCCCCTATTTCAAGCCATTCAGGCAGGCCTTCTTCTCCATGATGGCGCTGCGTCACATTCACCTCTTCGAAAAGCGCAATAGCGCGTTCGAGGGCGACGATGTGCTACAGGAAAACATCATTCTCCACGCTGTGAAAGGCGCCAAGCCGTCGCAGGTAACGATCACCACCAGTCGCGGTGGCAATTTCGCGTTTGACGCCGATAGCGAGTCATGGGTTGGCGAGGATATGACCCAGCGCACGGTTAGCTACGGCTCCGTGGTTCGTGAAACCGATCCTGACCAGTTCGTACATATCGCAGCGAACGACCTGGAACAGGGCATCGTTGACCGCATGGCGCATTTCGAGGCGACGCTCGCCGATCTCGGCTTGCAAGTCTCGACCGGACCGGTTGTCGATTTTCGGCTGAAATCCGACCTTCGGAAAAATCCGGAGGAAGGCACCGTTCCCCTTCTTTATCCCGTGCATTTTCAAGTAGGGCGGATGACATGGCCGAAGGAAAGCAGGAAGCCTAACGCCATTGCCGTCTCCGACCAGAGCAGGCGGTGGCTTTGGGAAAATAGCGACCACTATGTCATCACGCGCCGCTTTACATCCAAAGAAGAGCGCCGGCGGATCGTTGCTTCGGTCTATGACGGCACATTGCCGGGCGCGCTGATCGGTTTCGAGAACCACCTCAATGTCTTCCATGCAGGGCAAAAAGGCATTGATCGTCATCTGGCGCGCGGGCTGAGCCTTTATCTCAATAGCACATTGGTCGATCGCTATTTCCGTCAGTTCAACGGCCACACGCAAGTCAATGCCACCGATCTTCGCTCTCTAAAGTACCCTGACCGCACAACGCTTATACGCATGGGGAAGAGCACACAAGACCGCACGCTGTCCCAGCGGGAGATCGATAACGTCATAGAAGGGGAACTCGCTGACATGCCTAACGACAAGAATCCGCTGAGCGCACAACAAAAAATCGACGAGGCGCTGGAGATACTTCGTGCGCTGGGTTTGCCGCGTGGCCAGCAAAATGAACGTTCCGCCCTGACGCTCCTGGCGCTTGTGGATCTCAAACCGGATGGTCGATGGCAGGGGCTGCAACGGCCGTTAATGGGCATCACGCCCATCATGGACTATACCCGTGAGAATTACGGTCGTGAGTACGCCCCCAATACCCGCGAAACCTTTCGTCGCCAGACGATGCATCAGTTTGTTGAAGCCGGTATCGCGCTTTACAACCCTGACCGGCCGGACCGGCCTGTCAACAGCCCCAAGGCCTGCTACCAGATCAGCGAAGAGGCCTACCAGGTCATCCTCGCATTCGGCACCAAGCGGTGGAAAGCGACGCTGGATGCGTATCTGGAGGGGCAGCAGACACTCGCGGCAAAGTGGGCGAAACATCGGGACATGCAAATGATCCCGGTCGTTATTTCCGGCGGCACGGAGATCAGGCTTACACCCGGCGCTCACAGTGAACTCATAAAGCAGATCATCACCGAGTTTGCGCCCCGCTTTGCGCCGGGCGCCGAAGTCATCTATGTCGGCGATACCGGAGACAAGATCGGTTACTTTCAGCTTGAGCGGCTTGCGGAATTGGGCGTGGTCGTCGATCAACACGGGAAGATGCCGGACGTGGTGCTGCATTACGGCGAACGCGACTGGCTTTTACTGATCGAGTCGGTCACAAGCCATGGACCGGTCGATGCCAAGCGGCACAATGAGCTGGCGACCCTTTTCGCCGGCGCCACTCCGGGGCTGGTCTATGTGACGGCCTTCCCGGACCGCGCCGTCATGGCACGCTATCTTGGGAATATCTCCTGGGAGACCGAAGTCTGGTGCGCGGATGCACCGACGCACCTCATTCACTTTAACGGCGAGCGCTTTTTGGGGCCTTACGAGGAGGCTCCGTAACGGACATGCCGGCACGTTTTTGGGACATGCTCCAAGTCTCACGCGGCGGCATATGGAGAGGCATTTCAGGTTTGCGGAAATGAAGCAGGAAGAATTGACGAGCATATTCTGCGAACAGCCGCAAAGCTTCATGTGGTTTCTCGGCGCGGGCGTTTCCCGTACTGCAGGCCTGCCGACCGCAACCGATGTCATCTGGGACATGAAGCGCCGCTACTACTGCCGCGAAGAAAACCAGGAGATTACGAGACAGGATATTCAGAGCGAGGCGGTCAGGGAGAAAATCCAGAGCTTCATGGACTCACGCGGCTTCCCGCCACTGTGGGCCGAAGATGAGTACGAGGTCTATTTCGAGAAGATATTCGGCGAGGATCTGGAGCGCCAGCGTCGTTACCTGTCAAGGCTTCTCTCGGAAGAACGTGTCTCGCTATCGGTTGGACAACGTATTCTGGGCGCCATGATGGCAGCCAATCTCTGCAAGGTTGCCTTTACCACCAACTTCGACAGTGTCATCGAGAAAGCGTTGGCCGAAGTCGCCGGACGGTCTCTTTCCGCATACCATCTGGAGGGGTCTGAATCGGCAAGCGCCGCCCTTGATAACGATGAGTACCCGTTCTACTGCAAACTGCACGGGGACTTTCGGTATCAGAGCCTCAAAAATCTGCCTTCCGATCTGGCGAAGCAGAACGAGGCTCTGTCGGACTGCTTTGTCACCGCCGGCAACCGCTTTGGCTGTATCGTTACCGGCTATAGCGGCCGTGACCGCAGCGTTATGGCGCTTTTCGATCGTGTTCTTGCCTCGCACAATCCGTTTCCGCACGGGCTGTTCTGGACGGGCATTAAGGGAGCGTCTCTTCACCCGGCCGTGGAGTCGTTACTTGAGAGAGCGGCAGAGCGCGGTGTTCGTGCTCATTACGTTGAAATCGAAACCTTCGATGTGCTGATGCTACGTTTATGGCGCAGCATCGATCAAAAACCGCCGGACCTCGATGCGAAGGTGAGACGGTCGGCTATAGCGCACGCCGATACTCCGCTCCCGCCCGTCGGGACGAATAGACCCTTGATGCGGCTTAACGCGTTACCCATTCTCGCACTGCCTACACAATGTCATGCGGTAACGTTGAAGGAAGATAAAAGCTGGACAGAAATCTCCGAAATCGTCAACGCATCGAGCCATGAACTGATTTTCACGAAAGGCGATGCCGTCTGGTGCTGGGGCACCGAAGAGCAAATACGCGACACGTTCGGAGACAACTTGTCAGCACTGTCGCAGCGCGACCTGCCCGCTGATCTGCGCGCGGCTGAAAACCTGCATGTAAAGGGTTTCGTCGAGAAGGCTCTATGCCGGGCGCTGGCGCACGATCGCCCTTTGCTCGTCCGCCGGCATCACGGCGTTCACTATCTCATCGCCAACCCAAACGCATCAGATACGGCGCCTCTCGCATCACTGAAAGCCGCGGCGCGTGGCGTGGCCGGTACGATTCCAGGACTGTTTTCCGCCCCGTCCGAACAACAGCCTCGATCAATACCGGTTAAATGGGCTGAAGCGTTGCGCGTTTCTTTGGAGCATGCGGGAGACAGCACTTTGTTGCTGATCGATCCCGATATATGGGTATGGCCGCGCCAATCACGGCGCGACGCCGTCGATTTTCTTGACCGCCGGCGCGCGGATCGCCGCAATGACAAGTACAACGCGCTATTGGATGCGTGGGTGCAGATCCTGTTCCACGGCTCCGCAAGCGCACAGGAGATCACAGCCAAGCCTTTTGACAGCGGAAGCGAGATTGGTAACCCGTCCTTCCGCATCGCACGACGGACGGCATTCGCAAGAAGGCGTGCGGCGTGATGGCGGAGCACTCAGAACTATCCGGATACAGCGTGCTGCCTGAGCCTGAACTCGTATTTTTCGACAACAGGACGAACAGACATCCCCTTAAAGGGCTGATCGAGCACGGCCCTTACGGACTAAAATTCGGGGCGCCGCAATCCTTGCGCCTGGCACGGCTCGCACCCTCCGGCGACATGCAGAAGCTTGATGGCCTGATTGCTGAACTTGAGCGACCGGCCGCCCCGCGCGAGGCCAAGAATTACTATCCGGAATATCCGGGCTTTGCCGATTTGTTCCGTGTTCCCGTTGCACAGCGTAACGAGCAGATCGTCTTCACCTTTCCAGAAGATCTGCATAATTTTGCAGGCGCCGGCGAGAAGGTCGAACTCGCGCGCGGCCTTTTTCAATGTATCGCGCAGCTCCGTTCTGTCCGCAGCAGCTTCGACGTTGCGCTGGTCTACCTCCCGGAAAGCTGGGCCGCATGCTTTGAAGGAGAGAATTTTGACTTTCACGACTATCTCAAGGCGTACTGTGCGCCCTCGAATATCCCTATACAGATTATCCGTCAGGCAAGCCTGAAAAGGTCCTGCCGCGCGAATGTCATGTGGGGCTTGAGCGTTGCTCTATACGCGAAGGCCGGTGGCGTGCCGTGGAAACTCACGGGGTTGAGTCAGGATGAAGCATTTATCGGGATAAGCTACGCCATGAAGTCCGGTGCGGACGGAACACAGTACACGACCTGTTGCAGTCAGGTGTTTGATCCTGACGGTACCGGGTTCCGGTTTGTGGCTTACGATGCAAGGGAGTTTACGCAGGACGCCAAGAACAACCCGTATCTTTCCTACTATGAGATGCAATCCGTACTCTCGCGAAGTCTTGAGATTTATCAAAGCGGGCATTTTGGCCGACTGCCAAAGAAGATTACGATTCACAAGAACACCCCGTTCAGAGAAGAGGAAATTCTTGGCGCGTTTGACAGCTTCAATCGAGATACGGAAGTCGAGCTCGTGCAGCTAGTCAAGGATGTGGAGTGGAAGGCTGTTCGCTTCAACGCGAAAAAGCCTCCCCAACCCTACAACTACCCGCTGGAACGGGGCACTTATTTGCCGGTGGAGAGAAACGCGGCATTATTATGGACGCAAGGAAGCGTCACCGGCGTTCACATGGATAATCCCCGGTATAACGTCTACAAGGAAGGGGCTTTGAAACCAACCCCGTCACCAATCCTTGTGCGGCGATTTTCCGGCGAAGGTGGCTGGCACGGTACGTGCGCGGGAGTTTTGGCGCTCACGAAAATGGACTGGAACAACAACACGCTTTACAAGAAGCTCCCGGTCACGCTTGGATATTCGAAAGCCTTTGCCAATATCATTCAGCAAAATCCGAACATGGTCGATAGCGTGTACGATTTCCGCAATTTCATGTAGGCAGGAAAACGCACCCCTCAATCCTCCCCGCGCCGATAGCCGTAGCCTTTGGGTCGCCGGCGTCGCGGCCCGCGGCCGGCGCCGCTGCCTTCACCTTTCGATTCACCCTGTCCTTCCACCCGGCTCTTCTTCCAGAACTCGCGGGAGATTGCCCCTTCGCGCAGTAGCTTCCGATCGGTGGGGGCAGCGTCCTGCGCGCCCTGCTTCTCGCCGGCCTGCCCTGTCTGCGGGCTTTGTGCCTTGCGCCAGAATTCTCGTGCCAGGGCGCCGTCTTCCAAAAGGCGCGGGTCGGTTCGGTGCGCGTTTTGCCGCCGGCGCTTTTCGGCCTGAGCCGCAAGAGCCGCCCGGCGCTGGCCTTCGGCGATCCGGCGTGCGCGGCGCGCTTTGCGCGCCAGTGAACGCTGCTCGCGGAGCTCGACCTTATCGAGCGCCACATGACGGCGCTTGATACCGCGTTTTTCCCGGGCGTGCCGCCGGGCCAGCGCGGCTTGCTCCAGGGCTTGCTTGCGGGCCGGATCGAGCCCGCTCATCCGCTGTACCGCCCCCAGAACCGAGCGCAAGGCCGGGCTTTTTTCAATCAGCCCGGCAACCGCGCTGCGCAGCTGGAAGAGCATGCGGCGGCTCTCGGCCTTGTGGGCGGCATCGAGCCGCAGTCGCTCATCTGCCTGGCGCATCAATAGCGCCTGCTCATCCTGGGTAACGTCAAGCCGCCTGCGTGCTTGACGCTGAGCAAGCGCATCGCGCGCCTGACGCTGTTCTTGCTCCAATTTGGCAAGCTGAAGTTGCCAAGCCAACTCTTCCTGCTCTGCCGGATCCGGCGCCTCGGCGTCCATATACTGCCGGGCATCGTCCCATTTTTGCTCCTGATCGGCGCGCCGGCGCTGTTCTTCCTCGCGTGCCCGATCGGCCAAAGCGGCACGCCTTTGCGCGGCCAGCTCTTTGGCTTGATCGACGCTTGGCAGGCTCGCCGGATCGAGCGAGGCGAGCCTGGCCTTGATCTCTTTGGATTTGACGCCTTTGACGTAGCGGCTCAGGCTGTGCACGTCACCGCTCTGATCGATGATGACGTAGTTGCGCCGGTCGCCTTTGGCGAGAAAGTAGCCTTTTTCTTCTAAGGACATCTGGAAGGCGGCGGCGCTATCCGCGCCTTGATAGAGGCCGGTAATCTCATCGCGGCGCTGCTCCGCCGTGATGCCGGTTCGCCGCGCCTGGGCTTCTTCTGCGAAACTGGTCTTGAGCCGGTCTGACTTGAAGCGTTCTTTCTTCTTCCACGCTTCGAGACCGGGCGGCAGATCATGGCCGAATTTCTCGCCCAGCTCGCAGGCTACATCGCAGAGTTTGCGGCGGTCATGAGCCATGTGGACGGCGCGAAGCCGCTCCCCGTCAATGCGCGACCACACGACATGGCAATGTGCGCGCCCTTCCTTCTCATGGAAGATGACGGCGCGCGGCTGACCACTCAGACCAAGCTTGGTTTCGATGCGCTCGATCGCCTCGAAATACTGTTCGCGGCTCAGCGGCGCTGCGGGGTTAATGGAGAGGCTGTAAAAAGGCTGGCGGGCGCGCGTGCCTTTGGAGATTGCTTCGATTTCTGCAAAGGCGCCATGCAGGTCAGTGGCGATCGTTCCGCGCAGCTCGGCCAGCTCGATTTTCTCATTCTCGGCGGCATTGAGCAGGTGAGTGGCCAGATCCTGCCCGTAGGCGCGCTGGTTGCCCTTGAGGATCATGACTGCCGCCCCAGCGCATCGAAGCAGGCGATACGCAGATCGGCCAGATCACGCGCCATAGCGTCGATCAGGGCCGGATCAAGCTCTTGCGCGGCGGATTGCTCAACGGCGCGCAAGGCGGTGGCAAGGGTGCCGAGTTTAGCGAGCAGCTTCGCGATTTCCTGCGCGCTGGCAGCCGGGGTGCGCATGGCGCGCGGCGGGGATTGATCCAGGACAGCGAACCGGATGAGCGCTGCGGTCGAAAGACCGGCGCGGGCGGCCTGCTCTTTGACGAGCGCCGCCTCTTCATCGGTAAAGCGTGCCTTAAGGACACAAGGCCGCTTTCTGGTTTCGCTGCCGCT
>JBJHBT010000023.1:0-60988 GCA_050485645.1 Gammaproteobacteria bacterium
CGCCACCGCCCCGACCGGGTGCGGGCGCGGTCAACGTAGGCCAGCTGATCCGTGAGCGCCTCGAAGCCGATGGTGCGGTGGCTCGTGTGGAAGCGGCCCGTGCGGCGGTACTTGCCGATCATGTTGAGTATCTGCACGGGTATCTCGGAGAAGACGCCTGGGCGGCTCTTGAGGAATGGATCCAGATGAACGTCGTACCGAACTTTCGACGGGTATCCGGGCCGCCGCCCGGTTCCACGCGGATGGCGCCACTTCCGGCGCCGGCAACTCAGGAGGTGGCTCGATGAAGAGAAGTCCACGACCTTCCGGCCTGTGTCTGGCTGCCCTGGGATCGATTCTGCTCGTGCCGTTTCCCGCTGCCGGGTTCATGATGTACACGACACTGAACTTCGGTGGAGATCTCAGCGGCTATTCGATAACGATCAAGGACCCATTGTCACCCGTTCTTCACTACTAGCGGGCAGTACACTTATGGGTTGGGTTGCCTTGAGGATAAGGTAAGCAAACCTCCCTGGTACTTGGATGCACTAAATGTTCAGAACAGGAATTTCAGCGGAGGTGATCTCTTGTGGGGTGATAATACCGGGACACCATTTTACCTGTTGGTGCCGCAGGTAGACGAGATCAAGCGGTTGGATACTGACCAAAGCGTATCTACGGTGTGGCCATGAATAAGACCATGCGAGTGACGAGACTGGGACTGGTTCTGTCCGTTGTATGCTGCGGCTGGTCTGCCGCGTCGAACGGGCAGGTCACCGACTGCGGGACCGACGATCGACGATGTATTGAGACGCAGTTCATTATTCTCTCAGAGAGCTTCCTGTCCGACTGCACGACTTCCCGCGAATCATGCATGGCTGCTATAAGCAGACTTGACGCACACCCCTTGCAGTCCGCTCCGGAGATGCGCCTGACCGCCGCGTCGCTGTACTACAGACTCGCCAGCGTATCCGAGTCCTCTGAAGCGTTGAACTTTCGCGAGCTGAGTCGCATGGCGAATCAGGACGTGCTCGCTGCGCAGGAAAGCGGCTATTACGCGGGGGGTGCGTATGCAGGTCTCGCGAATCTCGCCGAAACTGAGGACGAACGCGCGCAACTGCTGCGTAGAGCGGTCGAAGCCGATCCGGACGACATGTCGCTCCCGGAATTGCTTGCGATGCATCTGTCGCGAAATGACCAGTCAAGCCTCGCGGAAGCGGCCGAATACATGCGGCGTGCCTATACGCTGCGCACTCGCAGGGATCCCGATGGAACCGACCGCAAACGTTGGCATGTTGGTATGAGCGTTGTCGGACTGTACAACCGCAGCGGTCAACCGGACGAAGCCGCTGAATTCAGGGAGCAGCTGCGAAGGGACAGCGGCATGGATGTCTTTGCAGTGGATGTGCTCTCCGACGTGTTTGCCAACGATCCGCAGTACGCGGAGCACGTACTCAGGACGGCGTGCGTGAGCTACATCCTGACCCTCTTTGGTGCCGATGCCTGCCGGAACGGCATCGATACGCTGGTTCGTGCAGTAGAGTCAGGTGCTCCGGATGAGCATCACCTGAGGCTCGCAAGCGTCGCTTCAAAAGGCATGGCTGATCTGATGATCGCGGAAGGCGAGGAGACGCATCGAGAAACCTTCATTCCGATTCTGCGCAGGTGGATAGACAACGACGTACACACGGCACTCGTGTTCCTCCGCTATTCGAACCTGGTTGACGACCCGGAACTGTCGCTGTGGGCGTTGGAGAATGCGGTCGAACTGGAACCGGACAACGGCCAGTACCGGTACTGGCTCGGCAGCAGGTACCTGGACGCAGGCCGATACGATGAGGCGCTTGAGCAACTGCAACGGGCTCGTCCGGATCTGCCGGAGGGATTTGATGTCCAGTTCCTGGATCAACGCATCCAGCATGCAGAGGCAGGAAGGGTTGCGGTTCGGCCCCGGTAACATCCCCGGCAGCGCACGCTTCAGCTAAAGCGTGCGACGTACCCGCATGTGCCAGGCTTGTCTCATGGCGCAGCCCGGAAAATCCTCAGCCACTTACGAGGAATTGTGTGCGGTTCCGGAAAACATGGTGGCCGAGATTCTTGGTGGCGACCTTCACGCATCGCCGAGACCGACGCTGCCGCACACACATGCGGCGTCGGTACTTGGCGCGGCATTGGGCGCCCCGTTTCACCGGGGACAAGACGGGCCGGGTGGCTGGTGGGTTCTTGATGAGCCAGAGTTTCATCTGGGAGCGGACGTGGTGGCGCCCGATCTTGCGGCGTGGCGGCGCGAACGCCTGCCAGCCATCCCTCCGGACCCTTGATATCTTCATATTCGCCATATATATTCTGTTGATATGGGATATATGAGGATCTACGCTCATGACGCAGGCCAGGACTGAGGCGGGCGGTGCGCCGGCGGTCGTCGATCTCCGCGAAGATGAGCTGCCCGCATCGATCCGCAAGAAATTCGTGCTTCGCGACGAGCCGCAGACGAAAGGACATTACTTCCTCGTACGCGCCGAGACCGCCGGCGAGGGGCGCATCCTGAAGCGCACTGTCAAGGAAGCGCCACGTTTGGCGCGGCTGCGCGCCGAGAAAGTTTCCGAAGACAATATCGAAGCGATGTTGGCGCTGCTGCTTGACCCGATGGAGCGCGCGCCGGTGGATGCCGATCTTGAAGCGGACAACGCCGAGCTGCGGGCGCACTATATCAAATCGACCCCGATGCTCCAGAGCGCCGACATCCATCGCCTCGCCGCAGCGCGGTCCGCGAACAAAAGCGAAACGGCCTCGCGCTGGAAGCGCGAGGGGCGCATCTTCGCGGTACGCGTCAAAGGTGCCGACCTCTATCCCGCGTTCCAGTTTGCCGAGGGCGAGCCGCTCCCGGCGATCAGGAAAGCGCTTGCGGCGCTTCCAGAGTCAATGACGCCCTGGCAGATCGCTCTCTGGTTCGCGTCGGGGAACGGCTGGCTCGACGGCAAGGCGCCGCAGGACGCGCTCGACGCGCCCGCCGCCGTCGTTGAAGCGGCGCGGCGCGCCGGCGAACCCGCCGTCGGATAGCGCGAGACGGCGGCTTGGTCCTCCAACGCCCCTCCGCCGGTCTCGCCGCGCCTCACATCGAAACGTTGAAAGCGGGGACGACGGTTCATCGCATCCACTTGACGTATTTCGCGGGAAACGCGTTCAATCCGTGCAAGGGCGGACCAACGCGCTTTGCCCCGATCCATGACGCTTCGGGGAAATGCGTTCCCTCGCTTTACGCCGCCTCGTCGTTCGACGCCGCCGCTTATGAAACGCTTTTTCACGATATTCCGGCGAAGGCGGTGCTGAAGACGATTCCGAAAGGAAATGTCGAAGCGCGCACGCATACGGTGCTGGAGCTTCGGCGCGATCTTGCGCTTGTAACGCTCAATAATCCTCACGTTAAAAGATGGAATATCGCCTATCAGGACCTGGCGGCGTCGCCGCCCGGGCTTTATGCGCAAACCCGGGACTGGGCGGCGGCGATTCATCTTCAGTTTCCCAATGTCGACGGACTTCTCTGGGCATCCAATCAGTACACGTCCCAAAGCGCCTGTCTTTTCTTTGGCGACCGGGTGAAGTTTTCAGCCTTCAAGATCGTCAGCGCTCGCGACGGCGCTGGAGACAAGACATTGCTCGCAGACGCGAGGGCTGCCGGACGCGCCGCCGACATCACGATCACGCTTTGACGGGTCTGGTGAAGACAGCGCCTATTCCCCGCGCCGGAGCGGATTCTCGATGCGAACGCCGTCGTAGTCCTGGCCGTCGTTCAAGTCCTCGGTGAGCAGCGTGCGACAGCCCAGCGCGGTTCCCGGATCGCTGCCCCACATCGTCACCATCGTCCTCGCCGCCTCTTCGAGGTAGCGTGACCGAGTCGGGGGTCGCTCCCACGACCTGGATGTTCATGCGCAAGGTGTCGACAGGGGTCAGCAGGCGATCGGCAATGCTCCACAGCAGCCATCCAGCCAGCGCCAGAGCGGTCACCACCACCCCTGTGGCGATGGTGAGCACGACCCTGGCGGGCCGGCGGAGTCTCGCTTGGACGGCCCGATTTGTCATCCGATACCACATTCTCGACGCTTGTCAGGTCGTCGATCTGCCGACGCGCCACCGCTTCGCAGACAGCTGTTCGCACGACAGCGTATACTCGCGGCCGGCGCCGCGCGAGCGCGGCGAACGACGGAACCGGACATGCGCCGTATGCACGACACAATCGCCGTGTACCCCTTCTTGCGACCACGTGCCGGCGCAGGCGCGGGTGTTGCATTCGCCGCGGCGCCGGCCGCGTCGTCCCCGGCGGCTGACCCATCGGTGCACGGTCAATGAGCGGCAAGCCGCTCGTTCTGGTCGACGGTTCCTCCTATCTGTATCGCGCCTATCACGCGCTGCCGGAACTGAGCACCGCCACCGGTCAACCCACCGGCGCCGTGCTCGGCGTGCTGAACATGCTGTACCGGCTGCTCGACGAATACGGCCCCGAGCGTGTCGCGGTGGTGTTCGATGCGCCGGGCAGAACCTTTCGCGACGACCTCTACGCCGACTACAAGGCCACCCGTCCGCCGATGCCGGACGACCTGCGCGCGCAGATCGATCCGCTGCTGGAGGCGGTCGAAGCGATGGGTCTGCCGCTGCTGCGTGTGCCGGGCGTGGAGGCCGACGACGTGATCGGCACGCTGGCCTCGCGTGCCGCCGAAGCCGGGCTGGAAACCGTGATATCCACATCCGACAAGGACATGGCGCAGCTGGTTGGCGAGCACGTGACGCTGGTCAACACCATGGACGCCACGACACTGAACACCGACGGCGTGCGCGCGAAATTCGGCGTGCCGCCGGAACGCATCGTCGACTACCTCACGCTGATCGGCGACAAGTCGGACAACGTGCCGGGAGTGAACGGCGTCGGGCCGAAGACCGCCGCGAAGTGGCTGGATGAACATGGCGATCTCGACGGCCTGGTCGCCGCTGCCGACGGGATCAGGGGCAAGGCCGGTGAACGGCTTCGCGATGCGATTCCCGAGCTGCCGCTGTATCGCCGGCTCGTGACCATCGACTGCGATGTCGAACTGCCGGTGACGCTGGAGGCGCTCAGACCCGCGGCACCGGATGTGGAACGTCTGCGCGGGCTGTATGAAAAACTGGAGTTCGGGTCGCTGATCCGGCGTCGGCTCGGCAGTGCTCAGGACGCCCCGGACGGCGAGAGTGGCGCCCCTCCGCCGACATCGACCACCGCATCGACATCGCCCCCCGCGACAGGACCGTCCGCCGCCGCGGCTGGCGGCGCGGCGTCAGGCGGCGACGCGGCGGCCACTCAGGCGCCGGACGAACCCACCAGCTACGAGACGGTGCTCACCGAAGCCCACCTCAGGGAATGGATCACGCGCATCACGCAGGCCAACGTCGTTGCGCTGGATACCGAGACCACGGGTCTGAATTACATGGAAGCGCAGATCGTTGGCATCTCGCTGGCCGTCGAGCCCCTGCACGCGGCCTACATTCCGCTTGCCCACCGCGGCCCGGATGCACCCGATCAGCTCGATCGCGACCAGGTGCTGGCGCTGCTGAAACCCTGGCTTGAGTCCGACGCGCCGAAGCTGGGTCATCACCTGAAGTTCGATATACACATCTTCCAGAACCACGGCATTGAAGTCGGCGGCTTCGCGTACGACTCCATGCTCGAATCCTATGTGCTGAACTCCACCGCGACGCGTCACGACATGGATTCGGTGGCAACAAAGTATCTGGGCGTGTCGACGACGAAGTACGAGGAGATCGTCGGCAAGGGTGTAAAGCAGATCGGCTTCGATGAGGTCGACATTGCCACCGCGTCACACTACGCGGCCGAGGACGCCGACATCACGCTGCGCCTGCATCGGGCGCTGTGGCCCAGAATCGAGGCGGTGCCGAAGCTGGCTGAGGTGTATCACGACATCGAGCAGCCGCTGGCGCCGGTGTTGCAGCGCATGGAACGCACCGGTGTGCTGGTCGACGCGAAGATGCTGCGTCGCCAGAGCCAGGAACTGGCCGAGAAGATGCTGAGCACCGAAGAAGCGGCGCACAGGGAAGCCGGTGGTCCGTTCAATCTGGGTTCGCCGAAGCAGCTTCAGGAAATTCTCTACGATCGGCTCGGCCTGCCGGTGCGGGGCAAGACGCCGAAAGGCCAGCCGTCCACGGCCGAGAACGTGCTTCAGGAGCTGGCGGCCGACTATCCGTTGCCCAGGCTGGTGCTTGAGCATCGCGCGCTGAGCAAGCTGAAGTCCACGTACACCGACAGGCTGCCCCGCGAGATCAACGAGCGTACCGGCCGCATTCACACGTCCTACCATCAGGCCGTGGCCGCGACCGGGCGGCTGTCGTCCACCGAACCGAATCTTCAGAACATCCCGATCCGCACGCCCGAGGGCCGGCGCATCCGTCAGGCGTTCATCGCGCCCGACGGCCATGTGCTGGTGGCGGCCGACTATTCGCAGATCGAGCTGCGCATCATGGCGCATCTGTCCGCCGATCAGCGACTGCTGGACGCCTTCGCGCAGGGGCAGGACATCCATCGCGCCACCGCCGCCGAAGTATTCGGTGTCGCTGCGGGTGACGTGACGTCTGAACAGCGCCGATCGGCCAAGGCCATCAACTTCGGCCTGATCTATGGCATGTCGGCTTTCGGGCTCGGTCGCCAGCTCGGCATCGAACGTAGCCAGGCGCAGGCTTATGTGGATCTGTATTTCGAGCGCTACCCGGGCGTGAAGCGCTATATGGACGAAACCCGCCAGCTTGCGCATGAGCAGGGCTACGTGGAAACCGTTTCAGGCCGGCGGCTCTATCTGCCCGAGATCAATGCACGCAACGCACAGCGCCGTCAGTATGCCGAGCGCAGCGCCATCAATGCGCCGATGCAGGGCACGGCAGCCGACATCATCAAACGCGCCATGATTCGTGTGGACCGCTGGCTCGCGGAGAGTCACCTGGAAGCGCGCCTGCTGATGCAGGTGCATGACGAACTGGTCTTCGAGGTACCTGCCGCGCAGGCCGGGGAACTCACCGCGCGCGTCACCGAAATCATGGAACAGGCCGCCGAGCTGTCCGTCCCCCTGCAGGTCGACACCGGTACCGGTGCGAACTGGGACGAGGCTCACTGACGAACGTCGGTTCAGATCGACAACAGGTCCGGTTCGATCCTGCCGGTGCTGTCTCCGAGCCGCTCCAGGTTCACACCCACCTTGTCCAGTACGGTCAGCAGCATGTTGGTCATCGGCATTTCCGGATAGCGGATGTGCTGGCCGGTGGCGATGCGGCCGCCGAGACTGCCCAGCAGCAGACACGGCAGGTCGGTGTGGCGGTGCAGATTGCCGTCACCCATGCCGCCACCGAACATGATCAGGCTGTGGTCGAGCAGCGTGCCGTCGCCATCGGGCGTGGCTGCGAGTTTCGCGGCGAACTCGCCGAGCAGCTGTACGTGGTAGGCGTCGATGCGCGCCTTCCTGTCGATCATGTCCGGGCTGTTGCGGTGGTGGGAGATATTGTGATGGCCCTCCGGCACGCCCACGTTCGGGTAACTCAGTGCGCTCAGTTCGCGCGACATGATCATGCTGAAGATGCGTGTGGTATCAGTCTGGAAGGCCAGCACCTGCAGATCCAGCATCAGCCGTACGTGTTCCTCGTAGGTGTCGGGGATGCTGGTCGGTCGTTCGGGCAGGTCTACGTCCTGCACGCCGCGTGACTCGGCACTCTGGATGCGGCGCTCGATCTCGCGGACCGAATCCAGATACTCGTCCAGCTTGCGCAGATCGCCGGGTCCGACTGCATTCGCAAGCGCCGCCACCTCGCTGCGCACCGAATCCAGAATGCTGCCTGTGGACCGGATACGCTTGAGGCGCTCGGCGCCGGAGCCGCCGTCGCCGAACAGACGCTCGAACACGATGCGCGGATGCAGCTCACCGAGATTCGGTGTGGTCGCGCTGCGCCACGACACCGTGTTCACGTAGAAGCAGTCACCGGAATCGCAGGTGCCCTGCATTGGCGGATCGACACTGAGCTCGATCGATGGCAGTGCGGTGTCCTGACCGATCACATCGGCGGCGAACTGGTCGGCAGTTTTCGCCAGGCTCACTTCAGCACCGGGGCGTGTGCGATCGTAGGCATGTACGCCGGTGAGCCACGCGGCCGATGACCGCGGATGATCGCCTGTGCCGGTGCCCTTGGTGTCGGCTTCGCGGTGTGCAAGTCCGGTGATCACATTGAGTTGATCGCGCACGCCGGCCAGTGAACTCAGGCTGGGCGTGAGTGCGAAATGTCTGCCGGTGACGGCCGGTGTCCAGCGTTCGAAGATGTAGCCGTTGCCGACATAGATGAAACCCAGCCGCGGCGGCGCCGCAGTGCCGGACGTAGCCAGTGCCGGCACCATGGCATCGAGCAGCGGCAGGGCCAGCGATGCGCCGGCACTGCGCAGAAACGTACGACGTGCAATCGCCTTCTTCGTGATGAACATGATTCAGCGTTCCCCCATGATATCCGGCGATGCCGCCAGGACTTCGGTCGTGGTCGCCATCCGCATCCGGAACGGCACGCTGTCCACGATACCGAGCACCAGCGCCTCGAAAGTATAGTTGTCCGCGGCCGCCTCACGCACGATGGCGCGCACGGCCGGCATGTCGTAGTAGTGCACGTTGCGGCCGATCGCGTACATCAGCAACTTCTCCGTGACCGCCATCGCGAAGCGCTCCGGTGTTTCCAGCAGCAGCCGCTTCACGTCCTCGACACCGTGTATCCACTGCCCATCGGGCAACTCGCTGGCGGCATCGATCGCAAGCCCCGCTTCGGAATCGCGCCAGCGGCCGACGGCGTCGAAGTGCTCGAAGGCGAGTCCGATCGGGTCCATCTGCGCATGGCAACCCGCGCAATCGGGGCTTTCGCGATGCATGGCCAGCGCGTCGCGCAGCGACAGCTCGGCACGTTCGTCGGGCACTTCGACTTCCAGCGCCGGCACGTCCGGCGGCGGCGGAGGTGGCGGTGAAGCGAGCAGGTTGTCGAGCACGAACTTGCCGCGCAGCACCGGCGAAGTGCGGGTGGGATAGGACGTCAGCGTCAGGATGCTGCCGTGCCCCAGCAGTCCACCGCGGGGACTGCCGGGTGGCAGGGTTACGCGTCGGAAGTCGCCGCCTTTCACATGCGGTATGCCGTAGTGATCGGCCAGTCGCTCATTCAGATAGGTGTAGTCGGCTGAGATCAGCTCGTGAATGCCGCGGCCGTCGAGCAGGATGCTCGCGACGAACAGCTGGGTTTCGCGAATGAAGGCCGTGCGCAGGCCGCGATCATAGTCGCGGAACAGGAACACGTCCGGATCCCTGAGCTCGACGTCGCCGAGGAACAGCCACTGCGTGGCGAAATTTTTCACCAGGGCGCCGGCGCGCGGATCGGCCAGCATGCGCCGCACCTGCGCGTGCAGCACGGCATCGTTCGCCAGTGAACCGTCGATCGCCAGATCGAGAAGCTCTTCATCCGGCAGACTGCTCCAGAGAAAGAAAGACAGGCGCGACGCGAGTTCGACGGGTGCCACCGCGAACGGCGTGTCCACTGTGGTGCCTTCGGGTACGCGTTCGATGCGATACAGAAACTGCGGACTGACCAGCAGCCGCTCCAGCGCGCGCTGTATGCCGGATTCAAATCCGCCCGCGTTGCGCCCTTCCTCGAAGAACGGCCACAGCGTATCCAGATCCGCATCGTTCGCCGGGCGTCGGTAAGCGTGCCGCGCGAGGCTTGCAAGTATCGAGCGTGCGCACGAGGCTTCCTCGTCAGCGCTGTTCGGTGTGCACTGGAAAATACGCTCGCGGCTCGGGGTGTGTCCCGGGCCGGTCGCGTTGTACGGACCGCTGATCGTAATCAGTTCCATTGCCGGCAGTTCGCCACGGCTGCGGCGCTGCACCCGCACGATGGACTCATCCAGGGCCAGCGTGCGACGGACGAAGGTCACGGCCACATCGCGCGTTCCCGCCTTTACCGGCAGCCGGAACTCGAGCGCATCCTGCGTACGTGGCGCCCCCATGCGCACGCCGGTGGCTGTCGATGCCACGCGCTCGCCGTCGATGGCGATCTCCAGTGCATGCGGTTCCGAGGCGGTACCCGCCATGTCGATGCGGAACAGGTACTCGCCGTCGAGCGGAAACCAGGTGGTGGTGGCAAGACCGCCGCGCGTACCCGCCGGCAGGCCGTCGAACGCCTGATCCTGCGGCAGCTCCAGCGGCATGCGATAGCGGTTCACCAGCACCGGCATGTCCTTGTCACCGACGGCGAGGCGGCTGATCCTGCGCGCGGCTTCCAGATACCGCTCCATGACGACGGGCGAGACGAACAGCAGATCGGCGATGTTGTCGAAGCCGCTGGTGGCGTTGTCGGCCGGGAGCAGCAGTTCGAAGTCCATTTCCGCCGGCAGATGCTCCAGTCGCAGCAGATCACGTATGGCGTTGCGGTATTCGGTGCGTGTCAGACGGTGGAACTGCGGAACGCGGCCGGCATCGGGCTGCTTCGCAGCGTGATCATCCAGCGCGCGTTCCAGAAAATGCGCCATGCGATCGTAACCTGCCGCATCGGGACGCGGCGCATCCGGAGGCGGCATCGCACCGGCACGCAGCTTGTGTGCGACTTTCTCCCACTTCTCCGCGTGCGCACCGATTGCGTTCAGCTGTGTCGTGTTGATGAAGAGGTCGCCGGAGCGGCTGGCGGCATCGTGACAGTCGCCGCAGTAGCGTTGCAGGGCACTGGTGGTGAAGTCGGCGTCCTGCGCGTGCGTCGCGGCCTCGAACGCCGCGCTCTGGAAGGGCATGCTCTGGAAAGGCCTGTTACCGGAAAAATGAAAACCGGCAAAGACGGCTGCCGCAACCAGCGCCGTCGTCAGAACACCCCCGATCAAGCGCCCGCTGCGCATACCCTGCTACCTTGGCCCCCCGCTCGAAGGCGTTGATTGTTGTTTCCGGCCGTCCCGTCCGTCACAGTGGCAGGCTCTGCCCGCTGACCGGCGTGGCCCATCATGGCAGTAGCAGGGACTTTGAAACCGGCAGGGTAATTTGTACCATAGGTCCAATTGAATACAAAATTCATCGAGGGTGGCTGCTGATCGAGGGTGGCTGCGTCGCCATGCGCCGCCATTCGTGTTGCGGTACCGGTTTCCGACGCCATGCTGATTCCTGTTCCTGTTCCTGTTCCTGTTCCTGTTCCTGTTCCGGGCGCTGTCGTGCGGAAGGTTGACGTCATGTTGCGAGCATTGCGTATTGTCGTTGCGGTCATCGCCACCGGCATCGCTGCATCCGCCCAGGGCGGCGACCGCGAACTGCTCGAGGCCAGCGCGACGGGTGACCTCGACACCGTTCGTTCGCTGGTCGCCACCGGCCAGGACGTCGACGTTGCCGGGCCCGACGGTTCCACCGCCCTGCACAGCGCCATCCGCCACCGTCACGCGGCGCTTGTTGAACTCCTGCTGGCGTTCGGTGCCGATCCGACGGTGACCACACGCAATGACGTGACGCCGCTGTCGCTGGCCGCGCACGATGGTCAGGCCGGTACGATCGAGCAGTTGCTGGCGCATGGCGCCGATCCCAACGAACGCTCGGCGGAAGGCCAGACGCCTTTGATGCTGGCGGCGCTCAACGGGCGTTCCGATGCGCTGCGGGTGCTGCTGGACCACGGTGCGGATGTGAATGCCAGGGAGCGGTTCCGTGGTCAGACGGCGTTGATGTGGGCGGCCGGCGCGGGCAACGTGAGGGCGATTCATCTGCTGGTGGATCACGGCGCGAATATCTCGGCGCGTTCCGCCGCCGGATTCACTGCGCTGCTGTTCGCAGTGCGCAATGCAGAGCTTTCTGCCGTGCAGGCACTGATCGGACTCGGTGCCGACGTCAACGACATCGGGCCGGAAGACACCAGCGCACTGAACATCGCGGTGGTCAACGCCTACTACGAGGTGGCGTCGCTGCTCGTCTCGCATGGCGCCGACCCGAACCTGCCCGATGCCCGCGGTTCGCCGCTGCACACCATCGCCTGGCTGCGCAAACCCGGCGCCACCGGCAACGCCGGTGTGGGCGGCGAGGTGGAAGCACCGGCTCGACCGGTGGGCAATGTCACCAGCCTCGAGCTGGTACGCCAGCTGCTCGACGCCGGCGCCGATCCCAACGTGCGTATCGACTGGCCTGAACTGCGATTCACCGCGCTGGTGGGAATGGCCAGGAATCCGCCCGGCCTCGTCGTCGGCCGTCACATGCTCACCTACAACGGCGCCACCGCCTTCTATGTGGCCGCCAGGAACGGCGATGCCGAGCTGATGCGGCTGCTAGCCGAAGGCGGCGCCGACCCCACGCTGCCGAACCGCTTCGGCATCACGCCGCTGATGATGGCCGCCGGTCTGGATACCTGGGAAGGCGAGACGCCCGGACCATACAACGGGGTGCCCGAGTCCGAGCGGCTCGAGGCGGTGAAGCTCGCCATCGAGCTTGGCAATGACGTGAATGCGCACGCCGACTTTGGCGGCTATCCGATGCACGGCACCCCCGAGTACACGCTGCTGTACTACCCGCACAATCTCGATGAGCTCGTCGACCTGGGCATGGGTGATCCGCGCTGGGATGGCAGCACGGCCCTGCATGGTTCGATCATCTCCGGACAGCCGTCGATCACCCGCTATCTGATTGAGCAGGGCGCGGATGTGAACGCCCGCACGCGGCTTGGCTGGACGCCATTGATGATGTCGCGCGGCGTGTTCCTTGCCAATGCCTCGCGGGAGTTCCCGGAAGCCGAAGCCATCCTGCTGGAGGCGCTGGTGACATCAGAGCAGGCGCGGTAGCGCCTCTGGCCTGCTCTGACCGTGCGGTCCGGTGCGGCCATGTGCCGCGCCCCGCTGGCGCGCAGACCCGCGCAGCGGCGCGGCACCCGTCGGGCAGGCACGGCCAGCGTGACGGTCGCGGTTCGGGTTGCGGCCAAGGACTCACGCCACCCGGCGCCCGACAATCAGGCGCGCGACAGCGCCGCTCAGCGACTATAATCCGTGCCGGACATTCCCGCGGGGGGGAAAGTATGGCCACGGTCATCGTTGCCGAAGGCGTCAGCCAGATCTATAAGAACGGTACGGTTGCGCTGGACGACGTCAGTCTTCAGATAGGCACCGGTCTGTTCGGACTCCTTGGTGCGAACGGTGCAGGCAAGAGCACATTGATGCGCATCGTCTGTACGCTGCTCGTGCCCACCCGTGGCCGCGTGCTGGTGAACGGGCTCGATGTGGTGAAGCAGCGTCGTGATGTACGGGGGTTGTTCGGCTACCTGCCCCAGGAGTTCAGCGCATGGCGGCTTCAGACGGTACGCGAGGTGCTGGACACGCTGGCGGCATTGTCCGGCGTTCGTGAAGCAGCTACCCGTCGGCGTCGCATCTCCGAAGTGCTGGAGTCCGTCGGCCTGGGCAAGGTCGCCGACCGCAAGGTGAAGCAGCTGTCGGGCGGCATGACGCGGCGTCTTGGTGTGGCGCAGGCGCTGATACACGAGCCGCGCGTGCTGATCGTCGATGAGCCCACCGTGGGACTGGATCCCGAGGAGCGGCTTCGTTTTCGCCAGCTGATGGCCGAACTCGGCCGCGACCGCGCCATCGTCCTGTCCACCCACATCGTTGCCGACCTCGGCTCGGGCTGCAACGACATCGCGCTGCTGGATCGCGGCACGGTCGCGTTTCGTGGCGCGCCCGCCGAACTCGTCCGGCGGGCCGGCGGCCGCGTCGTCGAGATCACCGTGCCCGAAACCGCCGAGGCCGATGTTGCGCAGCGCATGGAAATCGTGCAACGCCGCTCGTCCGGCGGTACGACGGTGCTGCGCGGCGTGGTCAGTGATGGCAGCACGCCCGCCGAAGCGCGTCTGGTCGATGACATCACGCTCGAAGAAGCCTATCTGGCCTTCATGGTGGGTCGCGGCCGTTCGCTGGACGAACTCGAGGCGGTGGACGGCGTATAGCCGATCGCCAGGACCATCACACGTAACCATGCCCAGGCACACGTCCGGACGGGCAGGGGGCAACACCAATGATCGATGTCGGTAATATCATGGCCGTCGCGCGCATGGAACGTCGTCACACACGACGGCTTGTGCGCTACTGGGTTTTCATAGCGATCGCCTACCTGTTCGGTCTCGGCGCCTTCCTGTACTACAGCGGACTGCACGCGTTCCTGTCATCGATATCGGCCAGTGTCGGCATGATCGGACCGCGCTATCTGATCGCCGCGATCGGGCTGTACTACCTCACCGGATTCGTGCTGGCCATCGTGTTTCTGGGCTTTGACGTACGCGCCCGCGATGTCCGCGAGGGCGTGGTCGAGGTGCTCGATGCCAGGCCGCTCACCAATCTCGAGCTGGTGGCCGGCCGCTTCGTGGCGCTGTTCCTGAGTGCGTGGCTGCCGATCGTCGTGCTGGCGGTCATCATGCAGGCGCTGGGCCTGCTGTTGCCGCTGCTGGGCTCGCCGGTGGGCGCCACCATCGAGCCGCGCTCGCTGCTGTACTTCGTTGGTCCGATGGCCGTGCCGGCGATCGCCGTGGTCATCGCACTGGTCTTTGTTGTAACGCTGCTGGTACGCCATCGCCTTGTGGCCGCGCTGCTGTGCATTGCGATCATCAGCGCGATGTACTGGGCACTGTTCACACTGCCGGTGCCCTATGCACCCTTCTTCGATTTCCCCGGCATCATTCTGGCCGCATCGCCATCCGACATCGTGCCGGCGTTCACTCAAGCCGGTGGCTGGCTGCACCGCGCCGGCGTGCTGATCGTCGCACTCGGCCTGGTCGGTCTGGCTGCCGTCATCCACCCGCGTCTGGATGGCGGGCAGCGGCTTCACATCGCGGCCGTGTCGCTGGCCATCATGCTGGTGGGCGTGCTCGCCATCGGACAGACCACGCATCGGCTGATGCGTGATGCCGGCCAGGTCGAGCATTGGCGTGCCGTTCACGAATCGCGCAGTGGCGACGACGTGGCGGAGATCCGCTCCATTGAAGGTTCCGTCGAAATCCATCCCGGCCGGCGACTGGATGCGGTTCTGCGGCTGACGCTGGCTGCGCCGGATGATCGCGCACTCCGTCAGCTGCTGCTGACGTTGAATCCCGGCTTCACCATCACGACGGTTCAGACCGCGGATGGCGGGCCTCTGACCTTCACGCATCGCGATGGTCTTCTGGAAGTCGAACTGCCACGTCCGCTGGGTGCCGGTGAGTCACTGTCGTTGCAGCTGCACTACGACGGACGCCCGGATGTGCGTTTCGGCTACCTCGACAGTGTGATCAGTACCGAGCAGCTGCGTGTGAATCAGGCACAGATCGCCATCCTCGGCTACGAGCGGGCGATATTCGACCGCCGCTATGTGGCGCTGATGCCCGGAGTTCACTGGCTGCCGGCATCCGGTGTGGATGTCGGTCGCGGCGACCGCCGCCATCGCGCCACGGACTACTTCTCGGTGGCGCTCGATGTGGAGGTCCCGGATGGCTGGCTGGTGGCCGGCCCGGGCAGCCGTGAGTCGCTGCCTGCCTCCGACGGCCGCAGCCGCTATCGTTTCGCGCCGGCTGTCGCGGTGCCGGAAGTGGCGCTGATGGCCGGGCGTTTCCATCGCGTTGCCACCCGTGTCAGCGACATTACCTTCGAGCTGCTGCTGCACCCCGCGCATACCGCCGGCCTCGAGTACCTGGCCGACACGGGCGAGGAGATCGAAGCCTTCATTGCCGAGCGCCTGGAGGTCGCGGAGCAGGCGGGGTTGGCTTATCCGTTCGATGCGTTCACGGTGGTCGAGGTGCCTAATCGGCTGCGTGGTTTCGGAGGCGGCTGGCGGCTGGACACCACGCTGGCGCCTCCCGCCATGATGCTGCTGCGCGAGACCAGCTTTCCGACCGCACGCTTCGATGTCGACGTGTTCGTGATGTTTGGCAATCGGGATGTCGAGCAGCAGGGCGGGCAGGCGCGCGTCAATCGCAACCGGCTGGTGAGCTTTTTCAGCAACGATTTTTCCGGCGGCAATCTGTTCACGGGCGCGGCCAGATCTTTCTACGGACACCGCACATCGGCTGTCGGCGAAGGCGCGATCGCGCTGGACTACGCGCTGGAAGAGCTGGCGACGCTGCTGCTGGCCGGCAACAGCAGTTACTTTTCCGCGCACCTGTTCACCAACATCAACGATGCGGCCGTCAGCGCCGTGTCGAACATGGGCGGCGGCGGTTCGGTGGCGAACTCGATGATCCGCTCACGCACCTCTCAGCCTGAAGTCTGGGACGCGGTGCTGGATACGTCGCTGGCCAGCGTGGATCCGTGGGATGACCCGCAGCGCACCATCGATCTCCTGACGTTGAAAGGCGGGCGCATGGCCCAGGCGCTGCACGACACGCTGGGTAACCAGGCGGTGGCGGAGCTGCTGGCGGGGCTGCTCGACCGGCATGGCGGCAGCTCATTCTCGCTGCAGGACTTCGTGGCTGCGGGTGAGCGTGTCGACCCCGGGCTCGGCGAGCTGTTCGAGGACTGGATCAGCAGCACCGGACTGCCCGGGTTCATTGCCGAAAGCGCTGAACTCGTCCGCCTTCCCGATGGTCCCGGTGGTGAGCCGCGCTACCAGGTGCTGATGCGGCTCAGCAACGATGAGCCGGTGGTCGGGTTCACCCGCATTGCATGGATGATGCAGCCCGGCGCGGCACGCACCTTCAGCGATCCGCTGCGTGTTCCCGGCAACAGCACGGTGGAATTTGGCACGGTGCTGTCGGCGCCGCCCTATGCGCTGTTCGTGCACCCCTACCTGTCCCTGAACCGCAACGACTTTCTGGGCGCCGTGTTGAATCGCGAATCGATTCCGCGACGTGATGTCGAGCCGCTGAACGGCGTTCGCGAGGTGCCCTATGGCACCGGCCGTGATCCGCGCATCTTCGTCGACGATCTGGATGATGGCTTCCACATCCTCACTACGGAGAACGGCGGCACGATGCGTCTGGCAGGAAGACAGACCGATGACGCCGGTACCGATCACGGTCTGCCGGTGGCCACCGGACCTCAGGCGCCGCGGGAATGGAGTCGGCGTGCGGTGGAATCGTCCTGGGGCCGCTATCGCCACACCATCGCCTATGTGGGCGCGGGCGACGGTTCGCGTCGCGCGGTGATGCCGGCGCAGCTGCCGGCGGCCGGCGTCTGGGCGCTGGAAATACACATACCGTTCCTGCAATTTCTCCAACCCCCGGCACGCGGCACCTGGCATCTGGAAATCGTCAGCGCGCAGGGACGCCGGCCGGTGAGCTACGATGCGAGTATCGCCAACACCGGCTGGAATCTGGTCGGTGAGTTCGATCTGCCCGCGGGCGAGGTCCGCGTGGAACTGACTGATCTCACCGACGGTCGCATGGTGGTTGCCGACGCGATTGCCTGGTCACCGGTGCGTGTTGCAGCGCAGACATCCGACGGGCGGACGCCCGGTGCGGATGCAGACGATCCGGATACCGCTTCGGACACGGAAGCGGATGCAGCAGCTCCGGTTGCGGATGGCTCGGACACAGCCGGACCGGCGGCGCCATGAGGGGAAGTACGGTGTATTCGATCTGCCGTGGATGGATCAGCGCAGGGGCGAAGGGGCCGCGTTCGACAGGGCGCGCGATCGGCCTGCCGGCGGCGCTGCTGGCCCTGGGCGCTGTCAGTGCATGCACGCCGCCCACCGAGGAGCGCGAGGTCGAGTTCCGCGTGCCGGTGTCGGTGGAGGAAGTCGCCGTGGCCACGCTGGAAGACCGCATCGTCACCACCGGCACGCTGCGGGCCTCGGAGGTCGTGACGCTGAGCGCGCTGGACGCCGGCGTGCTCGAAATCAACAGCGCCGCGCCCGGCCGCCGCTACGCCGAAGGCGACTTCGTTGCCGCCGGCGAGGAAATCGCGCGCATCGTCGGGGAGGACGTGCGCATTGCGACGCGCATGGCCGCCGCGCGCCGCAGCTACGAGGCCGCCGACACCGATCTGCGCGCCAACCGCGATCTGTTCGAACGCGGCCTGATCAACCAGACCACACTGGACAACGCCGAGAAAACCTACGAGGAAGCCAAGCTCGACTACGAACGGTCACGGCGCACCGAGGATCGCAATCGTCTCGTCACGCCCATCGGCGGTGTCGTCCTGAAACTGGCGCGCAACGACGAGGGGCATCCGCTGGCCAATGGTCAGCTGGTGAATCCCGGTCAACTGATTGCGCAGGTGGCGCCGCTGCATCCGCTGATCGCCGACGTGGATCTGGTCGGCCGTGATGTGGCCGCGGTCAGTGTCGGGCTGGAAGCGCGCGCGCGCTACCACGCCTGGCCTGGACAGGATTTCAGCGGGCGTGTACTGCGAATGGCGCCCGTTGTCGATCAGCGCACGCGCGCACTGCGCGCGGAAGTGGAGATCGACAATCACGATCGGCAACTGCGGCCCGGCATGTTCGTCGAGGTGCTGCTGATCGGCGAGCGCCGTGAAGACGTGCCGGTGGTGCCGCGCCGCGCAGTGACCGACCGCGGCGGCCGGCGCGTGGTGTTCGTGCTGCGCGGCCAGCACGTGACCCAACAGCCGGTGGAACTGGGGCTGGGCGATGACGAAATCGTCGAGGTGCGTGCGGGCGTGATGCCCGGCGATCGCGTCGTGGTGCGCGGGTTGGAGACCCTGACCGACCAGATGCTGGTGCGGGTCACGGGGCGGTAGCGGAATGTCTGAATCGCTGGCGCGCGTCGCGGCCCGCCGGCCGGTGGCCGTCACGGTGTTCGCGGCGGCCATCGTCGTGCTGGGACTCATCGCCTGGCGCGGTCTGCCGCTGGATCTGCTGCCCGATATCCAGAGCCCCACGATCCTTGTGTCCGTCAGCGCCGGCGAACGCCCGGCCATCGAGATGGAACGCCGCTACGGCGAACGCATCGAGCAGCTGCTGTTCACCGTGCGCGGCCTGCGTTCCGTGAATCAGGTGGCGCGCTCGGGTGAACTGATCACCCGCATCACCTTCAACTGGGATACCGACATCGATATTGCGCTGGTCGATGTGAATCGCGCCGTGGCAGCGATTTCCGCCGACCCGGACGTCGACGAGGTGCGCGTGCGCCGCTTCGATCCACGCCAGCTGCCGGTGCTCGCCGTGGGACTGATCGCCGTCGACGACAGCATCGGACTGGCGGAACTGCGCCGCATTGCCCGCCGCCAGATCGGGCCGGCCCTGGAGCAGCTGCGCGGCGTGGCCGAAGTACGCGTCACCGGCGGTCGCGAGCAGCAGATCCAGGTGCTGCTCGACCGGCCGCGGCTGGAAGCCTATGGCCTGACGATCAACGAGGTGCGCAACCGCATCAACGCCACCAACGTCGACATCAACGCCGGCACCATCACGGAAGACGACCGCGTGCTGATGGTGCGCGGCGTGGCGCGCTTCACCGGTCCCGATGATGTCGCCGCCACGGTGGTGCGTTACGAGGAGACCGATGCGTCGGGCGTGGTACCGATCCGTGTTGCCGACCTCGGCGAGGTCGTGCTGGCCGACGCCGACATCACGCATGTGGTGCGCGTGGATGGCATCGAAGGCGTGGGTCTGTCCATCTACAAGGAAGCCGGCGCGAACACCGTCGCCGTGTCGCGCGTGGTGCGCACTGCTTTCGAACGCCTGGCGGCTGATCTGCCCGGCCTTGATGTGCGCGTGGTGGCCGACGAGGCGGCGCTGATCGAGGACGCGATCGCCGACGTGCAGACCGCGGCACTGATCGGCATCGTGCTCGCGGTCGGTGTGCTGCTGCTGTTTCTGCGCAGTCCGGCGCCGATCGTGATCGTCGCAACCGCGATTCCGGTATCGCTGCTGGCCACCGTGTTCGCGATGAGCTTCGCCGGCCACAGCCTGAACCTGATGACGCTGGGCGGGCTGGCGCTGGGTGCCGGCATGCTGGTGGACAACGCCATCGTCGTGATGGAAAGCATTTTCCGTCGCCGTGCCGCCGGTGATTCGCCAGTGGAGGCTGCCGCGAGGGGCACCGGCCTGGTCACCGGCGCGATCGTGGCGAGCACACTTACCACCTGCGTGGTGTTTCTGCCGGTGGTGCTGATCGAAGGCATGGCCGCACGGCTGGTGGCCGGCATCGCGTTCACCGTGGTGCTGTCGCTGCTGGCCTCGCTGCTGGTGGCGGTGTGGCTGATTCCGGCCCTGTCGGCCTGGCTGCTGCCGCGCGATCGCACGCGTGACGTGGACCCCGGCAATACGCGGGTGGAGCGCTTCGTGTACGCGCTTACCGCGAAGCCGTGGGCCGTGGTGTTCGTCGCCGCCGTGCTGTCGGCCGTGGCGATCGCGTCGCTGCTCAGGCTCGGCACGGAACTGCTGCCGCCGGCCGACCCGCGCCAGTTCAGTGTGCGGGTGGTGGGGCCGCCGGGACAGAAAGTCGAAGCCACCGTCGAGGCGGTGGCGGTCATCGAGGCGCTGCTGGCCCAGGCTGCCGGTGAAGACCTGCGTGCGATGCTGTCTGAAGTCGGCCGCCTGCCGAACGACGATCGTCTGATTCGCGAGCAGCGCTCGGAAGAAAACACCGCTGAACTGCGCATACTGCTGGCCGCCGGCGGGCCCAGCGCCGCCAGCGTGGTCCGCAGCGTGCTGCCGGCGGCCGAATCGCTGCATGGCATGGACATCTCCTGGGAGGTGGGCAGCACCGCGCTGGCCGCCGCGCTGGGCACCGCCGGGCCGCCGGTGGTCGTGGAGATTGCCGGAGACGCCATCGATGACCTGCGGCGCGGCACCGACCTCGTGCTCGAATCACTGCAGGCGCGCGGCGAGCTGTGGAACGTGCAGTCGTCGTTCGAGAATGCGCCGCCCGAGCTGCGCATCGCGCTCAAACGTTCGCTGGCCGATGGACTGGGCGTGGATCTGGAAACGCTGGGCGCTGTGCTGTCCACCGCGCTGAACGGACTGCAGGCCACGACCATGACCATGGGCGACGAGGAACGCGACGTGGTGCTGCGGCTGCCGGCTGTAGACCCGCAGGCGCTGCTGGCGCAGCCGTTTCAGACCAGCAGCGGCACGCGACTGACGGTGGGCGATGTGGCGGATCTTGTCGAGGTGGAGGGTGCGCGGGAAATCTTTCGTCGCGATCAGCGCCGCGTGGCGCAGGTGACCGCGCGCATCGCACCCGGCGTAACGGCACCTGAAGCGCGCGCGGCGACGCTTGCCGCCATCGCGGCCACGGACCTGCCACCCGGGCTGCGCGCCGGTCTTGCCGGTGAGGAACTGGAGCGACAGCGCACCACCGCGGAGCTGCAGTGGGCGGGCATGCTGGCCCTGCTGCTGGTGTTCATGGTGCTGGCCGGCAGCTTCGAATCGCTGCTGCAGCCGATCACGATACTGAGCGCCATTCCGCTGGCGCTGATCGGTGTGGCGGCGGTGCTGGTGCCCACCGGCATGCCCATCGGCGTCATGGCCATGCTCGGTTTCATCGTGTTGTCTGGCATCGCGGTGAACGATGCGATTCTGCTCGCCCAGGCGGCGCGGCGCATGATCGGCGAAGGCATGGAGCGGCGCCGTGCGCTGGCCCGTGCCGCCGCGCTGCGCCTGCGGCCCATCATCATGACAACGGCCACCACGGTGCTGGCACTGGTCCCGCTGGCCATCGGCGCCGGTGAAGCGGCTGCGCTGCGCAGTCCGCTGGCGCTGACGGTGATCGGCGGCCTGATCGCCTCGACGCTTGCCTCGCTGTTCGTGATTCCGTGCCTGTATCTGGTGCTGGATCGCTCCGCGCGCGATCCGACGGCGAGTGGCGCTTCGGGCGCTACCGGCGCTCGGGCCGCGCCGGCTGCACCGGCCGCATAGGGCCACACGATGCTGTCCGGATTCGTCGCGCTGCCCGTCCGTCGGCCCACCGCGACCTCCATGGTGTTTCTGGCGCTGGTGCTGCTGGGCCTGTTCGCGTGGAACAGGATGCCCATCGAACTGCTGCCGGCACTGAGCGGCGAGCAGCTGTTCGTGACGTTCGCCCGCCCCGGATCGGAACCGGAAGTGGTGGAACGCGAAATTCTGATGCCGCTGCAGGCACGTGCCGGCGAACTCTCCGGGCTGAAGGAGACCTGGGGAGAGATCACCGGCTCCAGTGGGCGGCTGTCGCTGGAGTTCGAACGCGGCAGCAACACCCGCGTGCGCGAGCTGGAGTTGCGCGGCATCGCCGCCGAGCTGAACCGCACGCAGCCGCAGGGCACGTCGATCAACGTCACGTCGCAGGATCTCACCGCGTTCAGCCGTTTCGCGATGATCATTCATGTGCTCGGCGGCGAGGATCAGAACGCACTGCGCGACCTGGTGGAATCGCGTATTCAGGCGCGCGTCGCGGCCGTGCCTGGTGTGAGCCAGGTGATGGCCACCGGCGGCGCGCCGCGCGAGGTCACGGTGTGGGTCGATCCGGATCGCGCCGCGGCAGCCGGCGTGCGGCCGGAGCAGATCCAGAGCGTGCTGGCGCAGTCGGTGCAGCGGCTGCGTTATCTGGGCGGCAGCGAACGGGACGGACTGCGCTGGCAGGTGATGCTGGATGGCCGTCCGCGGGGTGAGATCTCGCTCGGTGAGCTGCGCGTGGATCCGTCGCGGCCGGTGCTGCTGCGTCACGTCGCGGATATCGAAATGACCACGGCGCGTGCCGAGAGCGCGTTCCGCATCAACGGCGCGGACGCTACCGGACTGATCGTCTTCCAGGAAGAGGGCGCGAACCTTGTGCGTCTGGGTCGTGCGCTGCGCGCGCGCCTGGATGTGCTGCGTGATGAGTTCGCGCCCTACGGCGTGGACTTTCGCATCGGCTTCGATGCCGCGGAGACCGTCGAGACACAGCTGGAGCGGCTGCGCACGCTTGCGGTCTGGGGCTTTCTGATCGCGTTGATCGTGCTGTATCTGTTCCTGCGCGAATTGCGTGCGGTGGCGGTGGTCGCGGTGGCCGTGCCCGTGAGTCTGCTGATCGCCGGCGCGATTCTTTATCTGGGCGGTTACACCCTGAACCTGATCACACTGCTCGGCCTTGCCGTGGGCGTAGGCATGCTGGTGGACAACAGCGTCGTGGTGTTCGAGTCCGTGCAGCGCTTCCTGGAGCGTGGCCTGGATGCGGCCGAGGCGGCGGTGGCCGGCATTCGCCGCACGGTGCGCGCCATCATCACCGCCAGCGCAACGAACGCCGTGGTGTTCCTGCCGGCGCTGTTCATCGTCGAGGACAGCTTCATTCGCGGCGCGCTGGAGCTGGTGGCGGTGGCGATTCTGGTACCGCTGTTCGCGTCGCTGGTGGTCGCCATCGGACTGGTGCCGCTGCTCGCCGAACGCCTTGCCGCGCCGGCCGCCAAAGCGCGTCTGGCCCGACAGGCCGCTTGGCGGCAGGGCCATCCTGGCCTGGCGCCGCCGCAACGCGCCCGCGCGGTGCTCGCCGCGCTGCTGAAGTCCGCGCTGCGCCGGCCCACGCCCTGGCTGGTCACGGTCACGGTGGCCGTGGTGTTGACTGTGGTGATCGCGCTGCCGTGGGTGATGGTGAACACGCTGGCGCAGCAGGCCGAGCAGGCCGATCAGGTGATGCTGCAGGTGGAACTGGACGGCAGTTCGTCGCTGGAGGCGGCACTGGATGTGTTCGAGCGCATCGAGCAGGCTGTGCTGCAGCTGCGCGGCATCGACCTGGTCGAAAGCTCGTTCCAGGAAGCCGGCGGATCGCTCACCGTGCACTTCGATCGCGACAGTCGCGATCCGGAAGCCGCCACACCCACGCGCGTGCGTGACGAGGCGCGGGCCGCGATCGCGGGTCTGGATCGTGTGAACATGAGCACCGCGGGGTTCGATGGCGGTGGTGGCGATGGCGGCGGGGGTGGTGGTTCCGGAGGCGGCGGCATGGCGCTGCTGGGCGATACCGGTTCGCAGGTGCTGATTTCGGGCCCGGACATGGTGCAGATCAATCTGATTGCACGCGAGATCCAGTCGCGCCTGCAATCCATGCCGGAAGTGGACGAAGTGCGCGTCACCGGTTCCAGTGGCCGCGACGAGATGCGCATTCAACCGTTGGCCGCGGCGCTGACTGCGTATCGGCTCACGCCCGACGAGGTGCTGGGCGCACTCAACGTGATGCGGCGCGAGGGCGTGCAGCTGCAGGTGGGGTTCACGCTGGCCGACGGCCGTGAGATTCCGCTCACGGTACGCCGCGAGGAGGCTCCGCAGCAGCGCGCGCTGCAATCCATCCAGGATCTGCGACTGGCCACCGAAGCCGGCGCGCTGCCGCTGGGCGCCGTCACCACCGGCAGTCGCGTGGCGGCGCCGCCGGCGATCTCGCACCACAACGGCCGCCGGGAACTGTCCGTGACCTACACACTGAGCAGCGCCGCGCCGGAAACCGGTCCGGAGCGCCTGCGCCTGGAAGAGGCGATCCAGGAGGCGGTGCGCAGCGCATATCGGCCGCCGGGTTACACGGTGGAAGCCACCGGCGCCGCGGAAAGTACGGACTGGTTCCGGCTGCTGCTGGTGCCCGTGCTGCTGTTGCTGTTCGCGGTGCTGGCCATTGCGTTCGAGTCGTTCACATTGCCCGTGCTGGTGCTGCTGGCGGTACCACTGACGATACTCGGCGCCACCTGGGCGCTGGTGCTCGCCGGTGTGGGCGCCGGCGTGTATGCACTGGTGGGTGTGATCGCACTGCTCGGGCTCACCGTGAACCCCGCGATTCTGCTCGTGGACAGGATGCAGCAGCGTGTTCGCGCCAGCGCCTGCAGCGGTGGCGCCGCTGCGATCGCCGCCGTGCGCGAACGTACCCGGCCGGTGCTGATGACCAGCTGCACGACCATTGCGGGTCTGTGGCCGCTGGCGCTGTCCACCGGCGACGAACTGGAAATCTGGCCGCCGTTCGCCACCGTGGTGATGGGCGGGTTGGCCACGTCGACACTGCTGACGCTGCTCGTCATCCCGGTGGGCTTTGTGCTGCTGTCGCGGCTGGATCGCGTCTTTGGGCGCCTGGGGCCATGGATCGTGATGGCGTGGCTGGCGGCCACGGCGGCGATCGTCATGCCGCTGGTGATGAGCGATGTGCTGGTGTCGCTCACCTGGCAGATCATCACCACCGCACTGGTGGCCGGTGCGCTGCTGTGGCTGGTGGTTGCGATGCTGCATCGCGAGCCGGCGCTTGCCTTCAGCGCCGATGCGACACCGATCGGCGCCCGTTATCTGCAGAAGGTGTACGGCCGCCCCGGAGAGATCGCCAGGGCCTGGCAGCTCGGCGGCGGCACGGACAGCGCGGTTTCGGGCACGCGCCGCGACGCCGCCGAGCGTGCGCTGACGTTCGCCGTGCTGCTGGCCGGCAGCGGTTATCTGGCGCTGAGTCTGGACGGGCTGGTGTGGCGGGTGCTGTTCACGTTCCTGTCCGCCGCCTTCGCGGCGCGCGGACTGATGGCGCTGATGCAGGCGCTCGCCACTGGCGCTCCGCAGGCGCATCGTGCGCACGTCGGCGCGCTGATTCGGTATGTCAGTCCGTATCTGATGCTGGCAGTGCTGTGTACTGTGGCCACCGTGCTGCCGATGCGGGCCGGGGCGGAGCCGCAGATTCCGGCGGTCGCGTTCGTGCTGCTCGTGCTCATCACCGCGTTCGCCCAGATCGCGCGCCGCAGCGCGCGCCGCGGCGTGAAGGTTGCGACCCGGCCGGCCGACGACATCGCACCGTCACGGCTGCACGAGGCCTGGCATCGATTCTGCCGAACGACGTTCGGCTTCGATCTGCCGCGCCCGCAGGTGCATGCCCTGGCCGCCACGACTTTTTCCGCGCAGCGCGGCATGGTCGGCATCCTCGGTCCCAATGGCGCCGGCAAGACCACGCTGCTGCGCGTACTGGCCGGCGTGCTCGAGCCGTCGGCTGGCTCCGTGCACTACAGCGGTCACACGCTGCGCCGCGCGCGGAAGTTCGTCAGCCGCTGGGTGGGCTATCTGCCGCAGGAGTTCGGGCTGCCGAATCACCTCACCGCCCAGCAGTACCTGGACTACTTTGCGCTGCTGTACGACGTCGGCGATCTTCATGCACGGCGCGAGCGCGTTGACCGACTGCTGAAGGACGTTGGGCTGGCCGACAAGCGCCACGAACGCATCGGTGGTTTCTCAGGCGGCATGCGCCAGCGTGTTGCCGTGGCGCGCACGCTGCTGCGCGAGCCGCCGATCATCATCGTCGACGAGCCCACCGTGGGGCTGGATCCGCGCGAACGGATCCGATTCCGCAATCTGCTCGCGAAGCTGGCCGAAGGCCGTGTCGTACTGTTTTCGACCCATGTGGTGGAGGACGTGGCCGTGGCCTGCCGGCGCGTGATCGTCATGAGTCGGGGGCGCATCGTGTTCGATGGCGAACCCGAGGCACTGGCCGGAGAAGCTCGGGGCCGCACCTGGGAACTGCGGCTTGCCGCAGACGAAGCAGAGCACCTGCCGCCGGATTGTCGGGTGGTGGATCGCGTGCCCGACGCCGCCGGCGGTACGCGGCTGCGCATCCTCAACGACACGCAGCCGCATCCGAACGCACAGCCGGCGGCGCCGGGCATCGAGGACGGCTACCTTCAGCTGGTCACACGAGGAGGCGCCCGTGCCGCGTAGCGTTTTTCATCGCATGACCGACGTCGCCAGGCTGATGGGGCTGTCGCTGCGTCTGCAACTGGGCAGGTATGCCTGGACCGTGCCGTTGCTGGTGCTGCTGTGGCCGGCGTGGCTGGCGCTGAGCCTGCTCGCCGGCTGGCGGCAGCAGGGATTTGCGCCGGCCGATGCACAGAACGGCGTGATCGGTTTCCCGCTGGTGGTGCTGGCCATCGGCCTGGGGGTGCGCGTGGTTGCCAGCGAAATCGAACAGCGCACGCTGGAAGTCGCCTACACGGTGCCCGGCGGTGCGCGCAGGATCTGGCTGTCGAAACTGGGCGCGATCACGCTGGTGCTGGCCGCCGCAGGTGCATTGCTGGCGGCAACGACTGCGGCGTTTTTCACCGCATATCCGCTCGCATCGCTCTACGGTGCACTGCAGGGCGCGTTGTTCTATCTGGTGCTGGCCGCCGGTCTGGGCGCACTGCTGCGCAGCGAGATCACGGCAGCCATGGTGACGGGCCTTGTGCTGGCCCTGAACGGATTCTTCACCGGCTTCGGCGCCAACCAGGGACGCTGGTCGCCACTGTTCAATCCGCTGGCCATCTCGGCCGACGACACGGCCGGCATCTTCGCGTGGACCCTGCAGAACCGCATCGGCTTCGCGCTGCTGATCATGGCGATGATCGCGCTGACCTGTGCACGGGCGGAACGGCGCGAGCGGCTGCTCGGCGATTGACGGGTACGAAACGCTGCGGTCAAATCGCGAAAGACTGACGAACAAGTATCAGTGCGACAGGTATGCAGACAGCTTCGCTGGTCTGTCAGGGCTACTGCCAGGACAGATCAGGCTTTCTTCCGTGCGCAACGCAATCGCGAAGATAGAGGTTTATGAGGCTTTGATAAGGAATACCGGTTTCCTCCGCCAGGTGCTTGAAGTAATCAATAACGTCATCGCCCATTCGGATTGTGACCTGACGCTTCAACTTGGCGGCACAAGGGTTCCTGCGCGATTCGAGCCTGGATAAGTCGTATTCTCTCTTCAAACGCATGCCCGGCCACGCCCGGCGATACCCGTTCGGCGGACGCGGCGCCCCAGACGCGCCAGATTCGGATTGCCCCGCCCGTGTGCACGCCCTGCCGCCCGGTGCGCGATCATGAGGCGGTCGGGATGCCGTGGCTCGGCGGGAACGAGGATTGCCGGGGGCCGACATGTGGCACGGACCTTGCCTCGATATCTTCACAATGCGTGGCCTATGATGTGGTCGGATAGTGGCGGTATTCGCCGGCCGCCCGTGCCGGCCGGCACGGGCGGGACGCGGCTCGGGGAGCAGGTATGAGCAAGACCAGGACACCGAAGGTTTCCGATGAGGCGATAGCCAGACACGCGTATCTCAAGGCCGAGAAGCGTGGCTTCGCAGCCGGGCACGATGTTCAGGACTGGCTGGAGGCCGAGCAGGAGCTGCAGCAGGCCGCGGCGAAGGCGACGCCGCCGCGCAGGAAGCGCAGCAGGTCTTCCGCCAGGAGCGAGGATGCCAAGGCTGATTCGAAGACCGATTCGAAGACTGATGCCAAGGCAGCTGCCAGGGCAGAAGCAAAGGCGGACACCGGGGAAAAACCACCACCGCGGAAAAAGCCCCGCAAACGGGCAAAGGCCAGCGATTGAACACTGATCAGACTACGGCAGCAGCATTCCGGGACCAGACTGAACCCGCCGCCGTCGACCGGGAGGCGCTGAAGCGCGCGTTTCTCGACAAGCTCTTCTATGTGCAGGGCAAGTTTCCGCAGCTGGCCACGCGCACCGACTACTATCTGGCGCTGGCCTACACCGTCCGCGATCTGCTGCTGCGTCGCTGGGTCAGCACCGCCGCTGCCTACACGGCACAGCGCGCGCGCACCGTTGCCTACCTCTCCGCCGAGTATCTGATCGGCCCGCAGCTGGGTGCGAATCTGCTCAGCCTGGGCATCGAGGACGAGGTGCGCAGCGCCATGGCCGAGCTGGGTCTTGATCTGGATGAGCTGTGCGAGTCGGAGGCCGAGCCGGGTCTTGGCAACGGCGGCCTCGGACGCCTGGCTGCCTGTTTCATCGAATCGCTGGCTACGCTCGAAGTGCCCGCGGTGGCCTACGGCATCCGCTATGAGTTCGGCATCTTCGATCAGGAGATCGTTGACGGCTGGCAGGTGGAAAAGACCGACAAATGGCTGACCTTCGGCAACCCATGGGAGATCGCTCGGCCTGAGTGGTCGGCGGAGGTGCGGCTTGGCGGCTATACCGAGCACTACCGCGATGAGCTCGGCAGGCACCGCGTGCGCTGGGTGCCGGGCAAGGTGGTCAAGGGCGTTCCCTACGACACACCGATTCTCGGATATCGCAACAATACATCGAACACACTGCGGCTGTGGCGTGCCGAGGCGCCGGAGTCCTTCGACTTCGCGATCTTCAACAGCGGCGATTATTACGGCGCCGTGAACCAGAAGATCACATCGGAAAACCTGAGCAAGGTGCTGTATCCCAATGACGACCAGGTGCAGGGGAAGGAGCTGCGCCTGGAGCAGCAGTATTTTTTTGTCGCCTGTTCGCTTCAGGACATGCTGCGGATACTGCGCGTCCAGAACCGGTCCGTGTATCACTTCCACGAGAAGTTCGCCGTGCAGCTCAACGACACCCATCCGGCCATCGCGATCGCGGAGCTGATGCGGCTGCTGGTCGACGATCATCAGCTCACCTGGGAGGATGCCTGGCGGATCACGCGCCGCACCTTTGCCTACACAAACCACACGCTGTTGCCGGAGGCGCTTGAGAGCTGGCCGGTCGATCTGCTCGGTCGAGTGCTGCCCCGGCACCTGGAGATCATCTACGAGATCAATACGCGATTTCTTGATGAAGTGCGAATGCGCTCTCTCGGCGACGAGCGGCGTATCACGGCGCTGTCGTTGATCGATGAGCACGGTGGACGGCGTGTGCGCATGGCGCACCTGGCCTGCGCGGGCAGTCATGCGGTGAACGGCGTGTCCGCGCTGCACACCGAGCTGCTGAAGCGTGACGTGCTGGGCGATTTTCATGCCCTGTGGCCGGAGCGATTTTCAAGCAAGACCAACGGCGTGACGCCGCGGCGCTGGCTGGCGCTTGCCAACCCCGGGTTGTCGGCCCTGCTCAACGAGGCGGTCGGTGACGTATGGTTGCGCGACCTCGACCGGCTGCGCGACCTGGAGCCGCTGGCCGGGGATGCGGCGTTCGCCGAGCGCTGGCGGGCCGTGCGTCGCGCGAACAAGGAACGGCTGGCGTCGAGACTGAAAGCCGCCACCGGCATCGCCACGGATCCGGACTCGCTGTTCGACGTGCACGTAAAGCGGATTCACGAGTACAAGCGCCAGCACCTCAATGTGCTGCACATCATCGCGCTGTATCACCGCATCAGAAACGGCACGGCGGGCGAGCAGCCGCGGCGCACGTTCGTGTTCGGCGGCAAGGCCGCGCCCGGATACCACCTGGCAAAGCTGATGATCCGGCTGGTCACCGGCGTGGCGGCCGTGGTGAATCGCGATCCCGGCGTGCGCGAGCATCTGCGCGTCGTGTTCCTGCCGAACTTCAATGTGCGCAGTGCCGAGCGGGTGTATCCGGCGGCGGATCTCTCCGAGCAGATTTCAACGGCCGGCAAGGAGGCATCCGGAACCGGTAACATGAAGTTTGCCATGAACGGTGCGTTGACCATCGGCACCCTGGATGGCGCGAACGTTGAACTGCGCGACCAGGTGGGTGCGGAGAATTTCTTTCTGTTCGGCCTCACGGCCGACGAAGCGGCGCAACACCACAGACCGGAGTTCGCGCCCGAAGCACTGTGCGCGGCGGATGACGAACTGGCAGCCGTGATCGATCTGCTGCGCAGCGGCATGTTCTCGCGTGGCGACCGCAACCTGTTCGAACCGCTGCTCGCCGGCCTGCTCGGCGACGACCGCTATCGTGTGCTGGCTGATTTCCGCGCCTACGCTGACTGCCAGCTCGAAGTGGCTCGTGCGTGGACCGACCCCGCCCACTGGACACGGATGTCGATTCTCAACACCGCGCGCACCGGCACGTTCTCTTCGGACCGGGCGATCCGCGAATACTGTCGGGACATCTGGCAGGTGTCGGCCGTGCCCATACGACTGCTGTCGCAGCAGGAACTCACCGGCAAGCCCGGTGACGCATCGGCCGTGCGCATCGCCGTCTGAAGCACTCCCCGCGGGCTGTGCCCATGCATGCCCGTGCAGGAAGGCCGCCGTTGACGGGCTCGCGCCGGGCCTGTGCCGCGGAGATCCCGGCAGCCGATACAGCGGTGCTACACTTGATCCGTCGCGCGCACCGAACGAATCATCGGGAACAAGTGGCCTGCGGAATGCTGCATCGTTGCGTACTGGTTCTGGTTGGCATCAGCGTTGGTGCGGCATGGATCTGCGCGGCCGCGGAGGTTCACGACCTCAGTGGCGCACTCGACGACGTCGGGCTGTTACCGGACAACGCATCCCGTGGAATGGCGCTGAGCCGGATCGCCGTCGTCGCCACGCTGATTGATCCGCTCGAGGCGCTGGCGCTCGGTGATCGCGTCGACGACGACAGGCTGCGGACATCATATCGGCAGACCGTGGTGGAGACCTGGACCGTCCTCGACTCAGAGTCGGTTCTCGACTGGATCATCACGGGCGAGGCCGCCCCGTTTCGTACCCCGCTGGTTTGGGCGGTGCTTGCGGCCAGCAATCCTGAACGCCTGCTGCATGTCGCGGAGCACCTTGCCGGTGAGTCGCAGCTGCTGGCTGAGGAAGCAGCGCTGATAGCCGTGGCACGGCGCGACGTGCGAAGCGCGATTCATCACCTGGAGAGAATCGTCGAGCACGAGAAGGAGGTGTCCGCCCGGGTCGACAATGCGCTGCGATCGGTCGGAACCGGATACGCCCACCGGGATTCCGAAGCGGCGTGGCTATGGGCTTCGACGCTGGAGCTGGAATCCGATGCGGCGTTGTACGGCGTCCTGCCCGTGGTCATCGAGACGAATATCGAACGCGCCGTCGAGCATCTGCTCGCCGACCCGTCCGGCGTGTGGGTTTCCCCGGCGCTGACCATGATCTTTGGCCCACCGCCGCAGGATCCGCTGCTGACGGGCAGAGCGGCCGATCGGCTGGCGCTGGCCAATGACGGGCAGGCGCGCCGGCTGCTGATCGCGGCATTGACCACCTGGGCCTCAGCCGATCCGGATGCCGCACTGTACTGGGCGCTGGCTAATGCGTACCGGATCGATGCGGCGGTGGTATTCGCCCAGATCGGTATGGCCGCGGCCGCTCTCGATCCGGCTTACGCAGCGACCGCCGAGGCCTATGTGCCGTACGACCATCGTGCCGGATGGACGGCGTCGGCCGCGGTGCGTGTGGCTCGCGATGATCCGGCCGCGGCGGTCGCGCTGGCCAGCCGTCTTCACGGCGGCCAGCCCGAGCTCGCCATCGTCGCCGCGGCGATAGCCGGCTCACTGCGGGATGCCGAGCTGCGTCGGCAGTTCCAGCACTACCTCCAGTTTCAGGGACTGGACGGTGAGCAGCTGCTCAATCCCGATCGGGCCGGCGCACGATGAGCGGCAGGCGAGTCACTGCCCGCGCTTCACTGCTGCTGCTGGGGGCGGGGTTCGCGCAGAGCGCAACGCTGGCGGATGACACGACGTCGCAGGCCACGCTGAATCTGCAGCTACTGGAGGAGAGGCTTCTCCACGCGCTGCCCGAAGAGCTGTCCGACGCGGCACGACGCGTGCTGCTGGTCGAGCTGCTGGTCTGGCAGGTACACGTCGATCCCTACGGCGTACTGGAGGATGCCCGTCACCTGCGCGTCGACGATCCGCTGCGCGACATCACGTTGCGCAACATCGCGCGGGAGTGGGTCCTGATCGATCCGCCGGAAGTCATTCGCAATGCCGACCGGTTCAGCGGTCGTGCACGTGCCACCTGGCTGACGGCCGCGCTGTCGGCCTGGGCGGAACTGGATCCGGAAGGTTTGATGGACTATCTGGAACGGCGCGCGATCGATCTGCATCTGGCCGCCGCCGCCTTCCCGATCCTGTCGTCGGCGGAGTTCATCAACCGGTATCGCGAACGCATCATCCAGGTTGCGGCGCAGTTTCCGATCTACTATCGCGTCGCACTCGAACGGCGTGCGCTATTCGGGTCTGTCGCTGAGGCGGCCAGACCCGAATAGCGATTGACGCAGCGGCTACTGTGGTCAGCCGCCACCACCGCCCTGGAAATCCGACTGCAGCATGTGCGTCAGCGTATGCACATAGCGCAGCTTGCCATCCTCGATGCGGAACAGATGGGTGTCCGGCGCACCACTGCCGCCGCCCGGAGTGCCGGCGCCGAAATTGCAGTACACGGCCACTGTGCCGGTTACCTCGTCCACGACGAAGCGACGGTTGGTGATGTTCACGCCGGCAGGTACACCCACTTCGCAGCTGTCGTCAGGACGTCCGCGGCCGGTGTAGGCACCGCCTTCGATGCGCACGCACGGAAAGCCCCAGGGCACCAGGTCGATCTTGGCTTCCAGGAACGCGTCCAGATACGCATTCGCGGCGAACAGCAGTTCGCCGCGTGTGTTGCGTCGTTCCGCCGGAATCGGACCCCAGTCTTCAGCGGCCGAATAGCGCAGGTAGTCGTCGGCGTTGAACAGCCAGTAACCGGTGGTGGTCCAGAGGATCTCCAGTTCCGCCACCTTGTCGTGGTTCACGCGCAGACGCGTGCCGAGCACATAGGGTTCGTCGGCATTGGTGACGATTACTTCGGTGAATGTCTGGCAGGTGTATTCGTCGTAGATGCTCAGCGTATGGTCGATGACCATCGGCTTATTGATGATGCCGTCGCTCAGCGCGTGGACCTCCATGTTCTCGATGTATCCGGCACCCTGGGCCAGCGGCAGGACGCTCGGGTCGCCGTTGGTCTGGGCTTCGATGTAGAGGTCGACCGCGCGCTGCAGGCCACCGCGTGTGCAGGAAATCTCTCCCTGCGCGAAGCTGACGACCGGCGCAATCAGGCCAACGGATAGTGTCAATGCCAGAAATGTTGTGCGTTTCACCGAAGTTCTCCTCCTCATTCTCTTTATTGTCCTGAACGGGCCCGTTCTTCCTTGTGCGGCAGGATAGTACGGTTGACCCGCCGGTAGCCAGCCGAATCCCGGTATTTGTGCGCGATCCGGGGCGTATCGGGCCGGGGCGTATCGGAGCGGGGTCGCAGCTAGTCGCCGTCGGCCCGTTCCAGAATCCGTCGTATGCGTTCCTCGGTCGGCGGATGGGATGATACGTAGCCGGGCGGCTCGGCGTTCCCCCGCTTCTCTGCCATGCGCTCGAAGAAGGCGGCGAAATGTTCCAGCGATACGCCCAGCGCATCCATGCGCGTCAGTGCGTACTCATCGGCCTCCTCCTCCATTGCCCGCGAATAGGCGGATTCCAGCAACACGTTCGGCAGCGCGAACACCAGCGACGCACTGACGCTCACGTCCCCGAACAGCGCGGCCGTGAGCGCCGCCAGACCGGCATGGGCGATGACGCGTCTGGCGCCGTGGCGATGCACCACGTGGCCGATCTCGTGCAGCATCACGGCGGCGAGCTCGTCGTCGTGCCCGCTCAGCTCGACCAGTTCGTCGGTGACCACGACGGTGCCGTCAGGCAGCGCAAGCGCATTGGCGCCGAAAATTCCGCCCGCCCGGAACTCCAGCCTGAAGTTGTAGGCACCGTCGTCGCCGGCTGTCAGTGATTCGAACAGCTGCGTCAGCTCTGCCTGACGCGCCGGCTTCAGAGAGGTGCTGCCCAGCGCCACACGGTCCAGGATGTCCATGCTGCCTTCACCCAGCCGGGCAACGGCGGCGGGTGGCAGAGCCCGCGCAACGATGCCACTGGCCCAGGGCACGCCCCAGACCGCACCGCCGATGAACAGCACGAAAACCGACACGACGGCGGCCAGCACCCAGCCAAGCCGGCTCTCGAATGCATGGACGCCACTGGTCCGTCCGCCGTGCAGCATCCACCAACGATCCAGCGGGTCGTGATCAGTGGTTTCCAGCGCGGCACCGGATGGCAGGGTGATCAGCCGCGGCGTGTTGCCGACACGGGACTGGATCCTGAGGTCCCGGGCGGGTATCGGGTCGAACAGCGCCGGTTCCGGGCGGATCGTGCCATCCGCCTGCAGCGACAGCTCGACGGCCTCGGCCCGGGACTGCCGGCCGTCGAAGTACTTCGCGGCGATGCGCGTCATCTAAAAGCCCAGGTCGAATCCGAACATGTCGCCGAACTCCTCTCCGAGTGCGGCCCGGTCGTTGTCTTCACCCGCCACTATGTGCTCCAGGGACCAGGCTTCCAGCTCCGTGCGCTGCGCCTGGTAGCGGGCCATGCGCACCCGCGCCCACGGTACGGCCAGTCCGAGCGTTACGAGGATCAGCACGGCGTTGCTTACCCACAGCCACAGGATGTCGATGCCACGCATCGTGCTATGCACCTGTACGCCATCGAGGCTGAGCTGATTGTAGATCAGGTTGCGCCGGCGGGCTTTCACAAACGCGGCTACGAAGAGCATGGGCAGATACACCAGCACCAGCGCGCCGATGATGAGCACCGGCCCGCCGCCGCCCGGGTCGCCATTGTCGGCGTCCCCCGTCATGGCAGCCGTGATGGCCGTGACGAAGCCCGCAACAAATACCAACAAAAGCAGAATGCCGAATGTGGCCAGATACAACCGATAGAAACCCCAGGCACGGCCGGAGAAGCGCAGGCGGTGACGGCCGAAGGAAGCGTTGTTGGCGACGTGGTATGTGCGCAGAAAATCCAGGTACGGCAGCAGGGGCATGACCAGCAGCATGAACAGAACCACCATGAATTCGGGCAGGCTCAACGCCTGGTCCTCGCTGGCATCGGGCGCCACGGGTGGCGCCCAGCCGATGCGCGCCAGAGCGATGTATGTGATCCACGTCAGTCCCAGTACGAACACCAGCGGAATGGCCAGCCGGCGATAGAACCCCGCGATATCGGCGCGGAACCCGAAGCGGATATTCCGCCACGCGGAGTTGCGCAGCGTGAACGCCGAGGCCATGACGATCACGGCCGGCAGTACAAGTACCACCGCGGTCAGCGCGAAGAGACCGTACTCCGGCCGGATCTGCCACGCGACGAAGTAGGCGGCCAGCAGCACCACGGCGATGATCCGGCCCTTCAGTATCCGTACCGGGTCGGCCAGGTAGGCGAAGCTCTGCGCCAGGACGGTGGTATTGCCGTAGAAATACCGGTTCGTCCTGACCTTTGCCCAGGCGGAATAGATGCCGAGTGTGACGATCGACAGCAGGACGTTGACGATCCAGATGCCGAAGTACTCGCGGCCGGTGCCGCTGAAGGAGAACGGATGCAGGCTGTCGCCGGAGCCTGTCGACTCGACGGGCGCGGCTGGCGTTGCGGGTATGGCCGATTCGGCCGGAAGGATAGCTTTGCTCACGGATTGCCCCCCTTTCCGTGGTTATTGTTTTGCCGGGGAGTATAAGGTGTCGCAGGAGTCCCAACAAACGACATTGTCGTGCGAAAGAGGATATTACGAGGCGATTTTCCGGACAGCCGCGGCCGCCGAGGCCCGCCCGAACGCCATACGCAATGGCGGGCGCGGCCGGCTGTCGCCCAACGGCTGGTGGTGGAACTTTTTTTCAGGTCCCCGGCCTAATGAGTCAGGGCGTTCACGAATGCCCTCCCGCTATCCTCCCTAAGCGGGCAGTTCCCGGTGACCCCAACCGGGATCCTCAACCCCGGGTGTGTCCCCTGAATCCCGCACCCGGGGTTTCTTTATGCCTCCGGTTCTGCCTCGTCGGCCGGCACTTCAGCCGCGAGCCACACCTGCAGCTGATCACGGATTTCCGGCACGCCCTGCCGGTTCAGTGCCGAAAACAGCGTCAGCGATGCCACGTCGTCGCCGGCCTCGGTCTGGATCTCGCGACGGCGTGCGAGACCCGCCCCGCGGCTCAGCTTGTCCGCCTTGGTGAGCAGCAGACCCACCGGAATCCCCAGCGGTCGCGTCCAGCCCAGCATGGCCCGATCCAGCGCCGTGAGCCCCCTTCTTATGTCCACGGTGATCAGCACCCCGGTCAGGGAGCGGCGGCCACGAAAGTAGTTCTCCAGCATGTTCTGCCACTGGCGCTGCACCTGGGGCGGTACTTTCGCGAAACCGTAGCCGGGCAGATCCACCACCCGCTGATCGTCCCCGACGGCAAAGAAATTGATCAGCTGGGTGCGCCCGGGCGTCTTGCTGGTGCGGGCCAGCTTGCGCACACCCAGCACCGCGTTGATGGCGCTGGATTTCCCTGAATTGGAGCGTCCGGCGAATGCCACCTCGCGTCCGCTGTCGGTCGGGAATTCCCGCGGGCGGGTGGCGCTCTTGATGAATACCGGCGTGGTCAACGGGGGATGCTCACAGGCTGGGGGCGGGCGGTCTGGCGGACGGATTAGTGTACAATCTGCGCCCGCTAGCCATCCACGATTTACCAGGGATTCGCATCGGTGCACGGAACCACAGTATTCACGGGCAGGCCCGGCCGCCCGGCCATACGTTTCGCCGCCGGCATGCTGGCCGTGTTCGGCCTGGTGCTGGCCTCGGGCAACGCTTTCGCACAAACCGGCAACATCGACGCCGGTCGTGACAAAACCACCACCTGCTCGGCCTGCCATGGCCCGGACGGCAACAGCCCGGCGCCCGACTGGCCGAGCCTGGCCGGTCAGCATGCCAGCTACACCGCCCAGCAGCTGCGCGCGTTTCAGACAGGTGAACGCGACGAACCGACCATGACGCCGTTCGCGATCGGATTGTCCGAGCAGGACATTGCCGATATCGCCGCCTACTACGAGGCCCAGACGCCGGCCCGCCGCGGTGCGGATCCGGAACTCGTGCCACTGGGCGAGATGATTTACCGCAGCGGCATTCCCGAGCGCGGCGTGGCCGCCTGTATCGCGTGCCATGGCCCTGCCGGCCGCGGCAATCCGCTGTCGGCATACCCTGTGGTCAGCGGCCAGCACGCCGCGTATACGTTCAATACGCTGCGGCTGTATGCCGCCGGCGAACGGCGTTCCGATCAGGCCATGGGGCAGGTGATGCGCGACATCGCCGCTGCCCTGCGCGAGGACGAAATGCGAGCCGTGGCCAGCTACATGCAGGGCCTTACGGAGTAGCAGCGGCTCGTCGCGACCTGCGCGATCGATCCGGAGGCAGGGACGTGATTGCTTACCGACCAATCCTTACTGCGATGGCGCTGTGTCTGTGTGGCGGAGCGGTCATCGTTGCAGGCACGGTGGTGGCACAGGAAGCCGACCCGTCCTTCGTCGACGAGCTCCCCGACGTGGGTCTGCCGCCGCAGCCAGAACCTGAAGCTGCCGGCCTCGAGTCCCGCACCCCGCCCCCGCCGTCACAGTTTCAGCTCAATCGGCACTACCGGCACCTGTCTCCCACCCAGCCCGTCTCTTCGAGTCCGAACCAGGTGGAAATCGCGGTGCTGTTCTCATACCGCTGCGCCGAATGCCGCGCGGTGGATGCCGATCTGGTTCCCGTATCGGTGGATCGTACTTCGCGACTGAGCTTCGTGCGCATCCCGATTGTCGACGACGAACTGGATGCGCTGCACGCCCGTGCCTTCTACACCGCGGAACGACTGGGTCAGGTCGATACGCTGCACGCTGCTGTCTATCGCGAAATCCTCGAGCTCGGCAACCTGCTGGATAGCGAGGAAGCGCTGCGTGCCCTGTTTGCCCGGCAAGGCATCACGGCGACAGTGTTCGATAACGCGTTTCAGTCCCCGCAGGTCAGCGCCCGTGTGCTGCGCGCGGCCGAACTGCGCCGTCGGTATCGGGTCAGCGGGGTGCCGGCGGTGGTGATCAACGGTCGCTACACGACCGGGCTGCAGATGGCAGGCGGTCGCGACACCATGCTGCGCGTGGTCGAGGAACTCGTCGCACGGGAAGTGGCACGAAACTGAAACGCCGCGACTACAGCGCACACAGACGCCGCGCCGCCTCCGTCAATGTACCCGACGTCTTGGCGAAACACAGGCGCACGATGCGCTCGCCCGGTGGCGTTGCGTAGAACACGGACACCGGTATCACCGCCACGCCGTGCTCCACCGTCAGCCAGCGTGAGAACTCGACGTCCGGCAGTTCGGAGATGTCGCTGTAGTCCACCAGCTGGAAATAAGTGCCCCGTGACTTCAGCAGCCGCAGGCGGCTGTTCGACAGCAGTGCTGTGAACTCATCGCGCCGCGCCTGATAGAAGGCCGGCAGCATGCGGTAGTGGTCGGGATGATCGCGCAGGTGGTCGGCCAGTGCGTGCTGTACCGGTGTGTTGACCGCAAAAGTGACGTACTGGTGCACCCGCCGCAGTTCTGTGCTCAGTGGCGGCGGTGCGACCACGTAGCCCACCTTCCAGCCGGTTGCATGGCAGGACTTGCCGAACGAGAACACCGCGAATCCGCGTGCCGCCAGCTCGACGTGGCCAAGAATGCTCGCATGCCGTGCCCCGTCGAACACGATGTGTTCGTACACCTCGTCGCTGAGAACCAGACATTGCGTGGGCCGCAGCAGCGTGGCGAGCCGTTCCAGGTCGTCCGCCGTCAGCAGGGCGCCGGACGGGTTGTGTGGCGAATTGATGATCAGCAGCCGTGTGCGGCTGGTGAAAGCTGCCTCCAGGCGCTGCCAGTCGATGGAAAAGTCCGGCGCCTTCAGCGCCACGCGTATCGTTGTGCCGCCGGCCAGCCTCACGGCGGGCTCGTAGGCGTCATAGGCCGGATCCAGCGCGATCACTTCGTCGCCGTTGCGAACAACCGCCTGGATGGCACAGAACAGCGCTTCGGTTGCGCCCGCGGTGATCGTGATGTCGCTGCCCGGGTCGCAGACGGCGCCATAGGCCTGTTGCACATGTTCGGCAATCGCTTCACGCAGCGCTATCACGCCGGCCATCGGTGCGTACTGGTTGCGTCCGCGATGCAGGTGGTGGCCCAGTCGTTCGATCAGTGCCTGCGGTGGCTGAAAGTCGGGGAAGCCCTGCGAAAGGTTGAGAGCGCCGTGCTGCTCGGCCAGCTGTGACATGACCGTGAAGATCGTTGTGCCGACGTCCGGCAGCTTGCTGTCAATGGCGTACACCGGTTGCGGGCCGTGTCAGGTTTCGCCGGTCGGACCTTCGGCGGCTTCCGCGGCGACTTTCTCCGGCAACAGCACCCGGCAGAGCAGCAGCCCGCTCTCGTAGAGTACGTAGATGGGCACCGCGAGCAGCGTCTGCGAGATCATATCCGGCGGCGTAAGGAACATGCCGGCTACGAATGCGCCAAGAAACACATAAGGCCTGGCGCGCGCCAGTGCCTTGACGCTGGTCAGTCCGCTCCACACCAGCATGACAGTGGCGATCGGCACCTCGAAGGCGATACCGAACGCGAAAAAGATTGTCAGCACGAAGCTGAGGTAGGAGTTGATATCCGTCATCATCATCACGCCTTCAGGCGTGAACGCGATGAAGAATGCGAACATCAGCGGAAAGACCACGTAGTAGGCGAAGGCCACTCCGGCGTAGAACAGCAGAATGCTGGAGACCATCAGTGGAAACGCGAAACGTCGCTCACTGCGATACAGTCCCGGCGCAACGAACTGCCAGATCTGGTAGAGCACAACCGGCATGGCCAGAAACAGAGCCACGAACATCGTGGTCTTGAAAGGCACAAGGAACGGAGCGGCCGGGTCGACTGTGATCATCGACCAGCCGGCCTCCTGCAGCCGCTGCTGCAGCGGCCTGGAAACCGCCGTGTAGATCTGCTGTGCGAACGGCACCAGGACAACAAAGATGACGCCAATGGCGAGCACGGATTTCACCAGCCGCGACCGCAGCTCGATGAGATGGGAAACCAGTGTCCCTTCGGCCAATTGGTCGGGATCGTGCGGCTTGTTCTGGTGCTTCATCGTGCGGATGGGTCGTCTGTACGCCGAGGCTGGTCTTCAGGCGGCCAGACCGCGCCCGGCGGTTCCGGTGGCGTGCCTGGGACGGCCCTGTTGGCCCCGTCCCCGGCCCCGTCCGCCATGTCGTCGGCAAAGTCTTCGGTAATGTCTTCGGTAATGTCTTCGGTAATGTCTTCGGCGGCCGGGGTTGCGCCGTGTTTGCGGGCCGCGGCTTCGCCGTCCGCCTGGCCGGGCGGCGGGAACGGCGTCGGACGGTTGCGCGGGCGCTGTGGGCTGTGACCGGACCTGGTGAACTCCTCCAGTTCGACCTCCCGCTCGAGCTGGCGACGCAGATCCGATGCGGTGCGACGCGCTTTGCCGATCCACCGACCCAGCTGTGAAACCACGCGCGGCAGGCGCTCCGGACCCAGGATCAACAGCCCGAGCACGAAGATGATCAGCAGCTCCCAGAATCCGACGTCGAACATCGCGGTAACCCCTCCCGGGGCTGGCTAGCCGTGGCCGGCCTTGTCTTTCTGCTCGGCGAACTCGGCGTCGGGCTTGTTGCTCTCCAGCTGCTTGTGTCCGCTGTCGTCGTCCTTGGGTTTGTCCTTGTCGTCGTCGTGATCCATGGCTTTGCGGAAGCTCTTCAGCGCGCCGCCGAGGTCGCCGCCGATGCTCTTCAGTCGCTTCGTACCAAAGATCAGCACGACGATCAGCAGCACGATCAGGAGCTGCCAGATGCTGATGCCGCCAATACCCATCTCACTCTCCACAGACTCATCTAAAGAAACCAATGATACGCGAAAGCCGTGATTCCGATGCCTGCACAGTTCGCAGTGACACCGGTAGGCGGTTTCGCCCGTAACACCCCCGAACGGCCCCGAACCACTCCGATCAGCGCTGCGTGGGTGGATCTCCCGCACGCTCCGGCGCCACGCGCAGCCAGAATGTCACCGGACCGTCATTCACCAGGCTCACCTGCATGTTCGCCCCGAAGCGCCCGGTGGCCACGGGTATCGGGCCGCCAGCCGCCGCCTGCGCCAGCCGTTCGAACAGCTGCCGCCCGAGCCCGGGCTCGGCCGCTTCCGAGAAGCCGGGCCGGTTGCCCCGCGTGGTGTCGGCGGCCAGCGTGAACTGTGGCACCAGCAGCAACCCGCCGCCGGCCTCGGCCACGTTCAGGTTCATCCGATCTTCGGCATCCGGGAACACACGATAGTTCAACAGCCGCTCGGCCAGCCGCTGTGCTGAAGCCGGTGTGTCGCCCCGCTCCACACCAACCAGCACGAGGAGGCCGCGGTCGATGCGAGCGATGCACTCGCCGTCCACCGCGACGTCGGCGCGACTGACGCGTTGCAGCAGTCCGATCAAGAACCCGTCCTGTCCAGACGCCTGAGAAATACGCTCATCTCACGCGCCGCCTGTTCATCGCCACGCCGTGTGGCGACGTCGATGCCCCGTTGGAACGCGGCGCGCGCCTTGGCATCCATTCCCGCCGCCGCCTGTGCCCGGCCCAGCAGCTTCCACGCCGCCGAGTAGTCGGGATCGTGCGTGGTGGCGGCCGCAGCATGCTCGGCCGCCCTGTGCATGTCGCCCTCCTCGAAGTACCGCGATGCCAGCGCCAGCCGCAGCATGGCGTTGTCCTGGCCGCGGGCCAGCATGGCTTCGAGGTTGGCCGTCATGTTCATCGTCTGGCGCCGATCGTTGCTGTGGGTAGCGGTTCGCGGTTTTCCCGGTCTCCGGCGGGTGCTGACTTCCTCTTCCGGTCAGACGAATGTCACGTCGACTTCGAACAAGCGTTCGACTTCGTCGATCTGGCGCCTGTCCGCCAGGAAGAGGATGACATGATCGTCGGCTTCGATGACGGTGTCATGATGGGCCATCAGCACCTGCTCTCCACGTACCACGGCGCTGATGGTAGCGCCGCGCGGCAGGCGGATCTCCTCGATCATGCGACCGACCACCCGCGATTCACGTGCGTCTCCGTGCGCGACGGCCTCGATGGCCTCGGCGGCGCCACGACGCAGCGAATGCACCTTCACCACATCGCCACGCCGTACGTGAGCAAGCAGCGAACCCAGCGTAATCTGCTGCGGGGAGATTGCGACGTCGATGGTGCCGGCCTCGACGAGCTCGGCGTAGGCCGGTTTGTTGATCAGCGCCATCACCTTGTTGGCGCCCAGCCGCTTGGCCAGCATGGCCGAGAGGATGTTCGCTTCCTCGGCGTTGGTCACTGCAACGAACACGTCGGCGCTGTCGATGTTTTCCTCCAGCAGCAGTTCTTCATCGGCGGCGTCGCCGTGCAGCACGATGGCTTTGTTCAGGCGCTCGGAGATCTCGCGCGCGCGTTCGTAGCCGCGCTCGATGATCTTCACGTTATTGGTGGCTTCCAGCGCCATCGCCAGGCGACAGCCGATGTTGCCACCGCCGGCGATCACGACACGCCGCACCGGGTCGTCGAGCTTGCGCATCTCGCTGAGCACCGTGCGCACGTCGTTGCGTGCCGCGATGAAGAACACTTCATCGCCCTCTTCGATGATCGTGTCGCCGTCGGGAATGATGTTGCGGCCACCGCGATAGATCGCCACAACGCGGCATTCCACATTGGGAATGTGTCGGGACAGCTCGCTGAGCGGCTGACCGAGCAGCGCGCCGCCGCGATGGGCGCGTGCCGCCACCATGCGCACCCGGCCGTTGGCGAAGTCCAGGACCTGGAGCGCGCCGGGAAAATGGATCAGCTGTTCGATATGTGCGGTGACCAGCTCCTCGGGGCTGATCATCACGTCAACGGGCAGCGCCTGCTGACCGAACAGCTTCTCGTAGGCGGTGTACTCGCCGGCGCGGATGCGTGCGATCTTGGTCGGGGTGCGGAACAGCGTATAGGCGATCTGGCACGCTACCATGTTGATCTCGTCGCTGTTGGTGAGCGCGATGATCATGTCAGCGTCGTTGGCACCGGCCCGTTCCAGCACATTGGGCCAGGCGGCGTTGCCGACCACGGTGCGCACATCCAGCCTGTCCTGCAATTCACGCAGCACATCGGCGTTGCGGTCGATGATCGTGACTTCGTTGGCCTCTTCGCGCGCCAGAGCGTATGCGGCGGTTGTGCCCACCTGCCCGGCGCCGAGAATCAGAATCTTCATGGCTGGCTACGCCTGAAACCGATCGCCAGTTTACATGAGTTGCAGATTCGCATAGGCGAGCACCAGCCATTTGGATCCAGCGTCCTCGAAATTCACCTGCACCCGGGCGTGGGCGCCGCTGCCTTCGCAGTTGAGCACCACACCTTCGCCGAACCTGGCGTGCCGCACCCGCTGGCCCAGGCGCAGCCCGGCGGGCAGACCTTCCGCGGCACCGGACAGCGATGGCGGCGCCGACGGCCGGCGATACACGGGACGTGACACCGACATGGCGGGCCGAATCTCCTCGATCAGCTCGGCGGGCAGTTCACGCAGAAAGCGCGACGGTGTGGCATAGGTATCCTGCCCGTGCAGCCGCCGCTGTTCGGCGTAGGTGAGATACAGCTTTTCCATGGCGCGGGTGAGTCCCACGTAGCACAGTCGCCGTTCTTCCTCGAGGCCCTCGGGGTCGCGCAGCGATCGCTGGTGCGGGAACAGGCCGTCTTCCAGTCCGCACAGGAACAGAATCGGAAACTCCAGACCCTTGGCGGAATGCAGCGTCATCAGCTGTACGCTGTCCTGGTAGTCATCGGCCTGGGCGTCGCCGGATTCCAGTACCGCGTATGACAGAAACTCCGCCAGCGGCGGCAGATCCGATTCGTCGTCCTGGCCGAACACGTCGCGTGCGGCATTCACCAGTTCCTCGAGGTTCTCAACGCGCGGATTCTCGGCGTCCCGGCCGCGTACCGGGTCCTTGCTGTAGTGATCGACGAGGCCGCTGGCCTTGATCACACAGTCCACCTGCTCGTGCAGTGCGAGGTTGGCGGTGTCACGGTCCAGGCTGTCGATGAGGTGCAGGAACTGCCACAGTGCGCTGGCGGCGCGTTTGGCCAGCAGCTCTTCGGCGATTACGGCGCCGGCGGCGCGCCACAGGCTGGTGCTGGCGTCGCGTGCACGGGCGCGGACCACTTCCATGGTGCGCGCGCCAATGCCCCGTGTGGGCGTGTTCACGACCCGTTCGAACGACGGGTCGTCGTCGCGGTTGGCGATCAGACGCAGATAGGCCAGCGCATCCTTGATTTCGGCACGCTCGAAGAAGCGCTGGCCGCCATAGACGCGGTATGGAACGCCGGCTGCCAGCAACGCTTCCTCGAACACGCGCGACTGCGCGTTGGAGCGGTACAGGACCGCGATGTCGCTGCGGCTCCTGCCACGCTCCACGTAGTCCTGGATCTTCGCAACAACGAAGTCGGCCTCGTCACGTTCGTTGTAGGCGCCGTACAGCTGCAGCTGATCGCCCTTGCCGCCGTCGGTCCACAGGTTCTTGCCCAGCCGGCCGCTGTTGTTCTGAATGATTGCGTTCGCGGCGCTGAGAATGGTTTCCGTGGAGCGGTAGTTCTGCTCCAGGCGCACGATTCGCGCGCCGGGAAAGTCGCGCTGGAAGCGATGCAGGTTCTCCACGCGCGCGCCGCGCCAGCGGTAGATGGACTGATCGTCGTCGCCGACCACGAACGGCGTGCCGCCGCCGCTGCCCAGCAGCGTCAGCCAGCGGTACTGGATCGCATTGGTGTCCTGGAATTCGTCCACCAGCAGATGGCGGAAACGCTCGCGATACAGCGACAGCACCTGCGGGTTGTCACGCAGCAGCTCCAGCACCCGCAGCAGCAGCTCGCCGAAATCCACCACCGACGCTTCCTCGCAGGCGCGCTGATAGCGGGCGTAGAGCTCGATCATCATGCGTCGTCCGGCATTGCCTTCATCGCGCAGGTCGGCGGGGCGCAGGCCCTCGTCCTTCTGTGCGTTGATGAACCACTGCACCTCGCGCGGCACCCATTCGTTCTCATCCAGTTCCATGGACTTCAGCAGTCGCCGGATGCTGCGCAGCTGGTCCTCGGAGTCCATGATCTGGAAGGCCTCGCTCAGGTTCGCTTCGCGGGCGTGGATGCGCAGCAGTCGATGGGCGAGACCGTGGAACGTGCCGATCCACAGGTGACGGGTGGGCAGGCCAAGCAGGGTCTCGATGCGATGCCGCATCTCGGCGGCCGCCTTGTTGGTGAACGTGACGGCGAGAATCTGTTGCGGCGCGAGGCCGCCAACACGGATCAGCCATGCGATGCGATGCACAAGCACGCGCGTCTTGCCGCTGCCGGCACCGGCCAGAACGAGCATCGGATGATCTTCGGCGGTAACCGCTTCCCGCTGCGCGTCGTTCAGCGGGTTGATGATGTCGGTGATGTCCACTGGCGAATTACTGTCTGGCTGTCGGGATCAGGATCGAACAGGTTGATACCGGTTGCCCGATCCGGGGTCTGATCCGGAGGGTATCTGTTCGTGCCGCCTTCACTGCTCGGGCCAGAACAGCGGCAGATAGTGGTCGATCAGCAGAAAGCTGAACAATGCAACCAGGTAGCTGATCGAGTAGGAAAACGTCTTCATCGCCGTATCGCGGTTGCCATCCAGCTTCAGCAGCAGCGCGTAGTACAGGAAGCCGCCGCCCAGCAGCACCGCGCTGAGCAGATACAACGGCCCGCTCATGCCGGTGAGATACGGCAGCAGCGTGACGATGAACAGCAGGACGGTGTAATACAGCACGAACGACTTGGTGAATTCCACGCCGTGCGTGACCGGCAGCATGGGAACCTTCGCCTGCTCGTAGTCGGCGTGGCGAGCGATGGCCAGCGCCCAGAAGTGTGGTGGTGTCCACGTGAAGATGATCAGGAACAGCAGCAGCGCATAGCCGCTGACCTCGTTGGTCACGGCCGTCCAGCCCAGTACCGGCGGTGCCGCGCCGGCGGCGCCGCCGATCACGATGTTCTGCGGCGTCGCGCGCTTCAGGTAGACGGTGTAGATCACCGCATAGCCGATCAGCGAGAAGAACGTGAGCACTGCGGTGAGTGCGTTCACCAGCAGCGCCAGTATGCCAAGGCCGGCCAGGCCCAGTCCGAGCGCGAACGTTGTCGCATCGCGCTCGCTGATGCGGCCGGTGGGCAGCGGACGCTGGCGGGTACGCGCCATCTGCGCGTCGATGCGTTGATCCAGCAACTGATTCACGACGGCCGCGCTGGATGCGGCCAGGGCGATGCCGATGCTGCCGAAGATCAGCGGTCCCAGCGGCACCATGCCGGGTGTGGCGAGAAACATGCCCACGACGGCAGTGAACACCAGCAGCTGCACCACGCCAGGCTTGGTGAGCTGATAGTAGTCACGCCATACCGGGCGCGCGGGTGTTCCCGTATTACCTGATTCTTTGGTGAGCATGCACCACCGTGAGCAGCAGCAGGGCGGCGAAGCCGTTGTGGGCAACGGCCACGGCCAGCGGAACGCCGAACAGTATGATACTCACACCCAGCGCAAGTTGCGCCGACAGTACGGCCAGGATGGCGACACCATTGGCGCCCAGCCCCCTTGTCCGCAACAGTGCCAGCGCGAATGCGATCAGCATCAGCGTGGCAACGATCGCCCCGAGTCGATGCGTGAAATGAATGGCGACGCGCGCCGGGTGATCGAGGACACCGAACTCGTAGTCCACGCCCAGACCACGCCACAGGACAAAGCCTTCGGCGTAGTCGGCAATCTCGGGCCACCATTGGGTCTGGCAGGTTGGAAAGTCGGGGCAGGCCAGTGCCGCATAGTTGGCGCTGGTCCAGCCGCCCAGTCCGATCTGTACGATCAGTGTGGCCGCCGCCGCCAGTCCCAGCGTGCGCAGTTGTCGTGGCGCGGCGATCAACGGGCCGACCCGCCAGTGACTGAGCCAGAACAGCATCGCAAGTGTCGTGAAGCCGCCGAACAGATGCGCCACAACCACCAGCGGTTTGAGCAGCAGTGTCACCGTCCACATGCCGAGCAGGCCCTGGAATATGACGACGCCCAGCAGCACGAACGGCAGGATCACCGGCTGCTCGGGGTCGTGGCGATTGCGCCAGCCGATCACCGCCATGGCAATGATGATCAGACCCAGTGTGCTTGCCAGATAGCGATGAATCATTTCACGCCATGCGGCGCCCACGTCCAGCTCGCGCCCGAATGCCTCGGCCACGTCCTCGCTGATGCGGGTTTCGGTGGGCACCAGTCGACCGTAGCAGCCCGGCCAGTCCGGACAGCCAAGTCCGGCGTCGGTGAGCCGCACCCAGGCGCCGGCCACCACGACGATGACGGTCAGCAGTGTCGCGATTCGCGCGAGACGGATGAAGGTGGTGCGCACTTCAGCCGCTCCTGGATGTATCCAGCAGGCGGCGCAGGTCGCGCAGCAGTGGGCGCTGGGTGGGTTCGGGCGGATACATCGTGACGAGGTTACCGCGTGGATCCACGAACAGGACGCGGCCGTCGCCAAGGTTCATCGTGTCCATGGTCGGCAGGCCCAGCAATGCATCGCGCAGTTCGGCATCGGCGTGGAGCACGATCAGTTCACGATCATCGGGCAACTCCGGAATCCGCGGATCAGGCGCGGTCGGGCTGCCCGCGGGCGGGATGTTCAGGTACACCCATTTCACCCGTTCGCCGTGGCGTCCCAGTGAAATGTGCACGGACATCAGCCTGATGAGCTGGCTCGCACAGCTCTGGTCACATGGGCCGGTGCGTGCATAGATCAGCGCCCAGCGCTGGTTCAGGCGCTCGCCGGCAGTATACGAGGCCAGATTCAGCGGCACGGCCGGCTCAATCAGTGTGCGTTCCGGATTGGATGTCTGACCCAGCCTGGTGGGCAGCCAGCCACTGTGATAGCTCACCAGTGCCAGTGAAAACGGTACCGCGAACAGCAGCGTGATCAGCCACGGTTCGGGCCTGCGCAGCAGACTCATTTCTTGCGCTCCCTGAAGCTGCGAATAAATACCACGGTGCTGGCGCCGGCCACGAACAGCGCCAGCGCGAACCACTGCACGGCGTAGCCGAGATGTCGCTCGGGCGGCAGTGCGGCCGGCTCCCAGGCGCGCACGAAGCCGTCCGCCTGATCTTCGGCCAGCAGCAGCTGAAACGCCGCCAGTGGCGTGGCGAGCCGCTCGCCAAGTTCCTGCATGGTCGGAAACGACACCACCTGCAACGCGCTGCCATCGGTCTGCAATGGCGGTGCCGCAAGTCGCAGGCCCGGACGCGGCAGCGTGCCGATATGGGCACGTATCGTGCGGTCGGTGTCTTCCACCGGAACGTCCGGCAGAATCCGGCGATCAGCAGACGCCGCTACCCAGCCGCGGTTCACGATGACCAGCCGTTCATGGCCCTCGGGCTGGAACGGCGTGAGCACGTGATAGCCGGCCGCTCCCTGGCGGGTCATGTTGTCGAGCAGAAACTGTATCGCCGGCCGATAACGACCTTGAAGAACGACTTCCCGGTCGCGCACCTCGGCAAGGTCGGCGTCCGGCGGCAGGACGGTGAGCGACGGCAGGCCGCCGGCTTCGCCGAACCGCTCGTGAATGGCGCGGGATTCCGCGGCACGCTGCCACTGCCACGATGACAGGCCGAAGAACCCCACGGCCAGGGCCAGCAGCGCCACCGCGGCGATGCGGTCGCGATACGGCGTATTGCGGGTGCTGGAGGTGAGCGGGCTCACGTTACAATGAGGCCCGTCTGCCCCGTCCGGAGAGAGCGCTTGAGACTGCTGATCCTGCTGCTGTTTATAGCCATTGTCGCGAGTATGGTGTCGGCGGCGCTTGCGCTGGTGCGTCGCGATGGTGATCCGCGGCGTATGGCGCGTGCACTCACCGTCAGGATCAGCCTGTCCGTGCTGTTGTTCGTGCTGCTGCTGGCAGCCTGGGCGGCGGGGCTGATCGAACCCCACGGCCTGTTTCCGTAGAAGGGCCCGCCCGTTGCCGGCGCAGGCCCTTCGTCGAAGGTCCGCCGGCTTACAGCCAGTAGACGAAGATGAACAGGCCGAGCCAGACGATGTCCACGAAATGCCAGTACCAGGCCACCGCTTCGAATCCGAAGTGGCGCGAGGCGGTGAAGTGGCCGCGGACCACCCGCAGCCAGATTACGATCAGCATGATCACGCCCAGCGTGACATGCAGGCCGTGAAAGCCCGTGAGCATGAAAAAGATATTGCCGTAGATGCCCGAATCCAGCCGGAGGTTCAGGTCCACGTAGGCATGGATGTATTCGTAAGCCTGAAAGCCCAGGAAGATCAGGCCGAGCAGGATGGTGGCGCCCAGCCAGATGATCACGGTACGGCGGTGTTCTGACACCATCGCGTGGTGCGCGATCGTGATCGTGACACCACTGAGCAGCAGGATCGCGGTGTTCAGTGCCGGAATGCCCCAGGCGCCAATGACGCGCAGGGCCTCGGTGGCCGCGGGGCCCGCCGTGGGCCAGGAGGCCTCAAAGCCAGGCCACAGCAACAGGTTGGTGAACAGGTTGTTACCTTCGCCGGCCAGCCACGGAATGGTCAGCTGGCGGGTGTACACCAGTACGCCGAAGAACACGCCGAAGAACATCACCTCGGTGAATATGAACCACGCCATCCCCTGTCGGTAGGAGCGGTCCACCGTGCCGTGGAACGGCCGGTTCATGTTTTCGACGATCACTTCGCCGAACCATCCGAACAGCATCACGAGCAGTGCCGCGAAACCGATCAGCATCAGCCAGCCGCCGCCGGCGGTGGTGTTCAGCCATAGCGCGAAACCGAACGTCATGGCGAACAGGGCGATCGCGCCGATGATCGGCCAATGCGTGGAATGCGGTAGTTCCAGAGGTTGGTGTGCGTGACTTGCGTGATCCATCGCCAGTTTTCCGTTCGGCCTGTGTGTGGAGTTAGTTGCCTGACTCGAAGAACGAGTATGCCAGCGTCAGTGTGTCGATATGCGCCGGAAGTTCCGGAGCGATCATGAACACGACGGGCATTTCCTTGCTTTCATTGGCTTCGAAGTACTGGGTCTCGAAGCAGAAACATTGCGTCTTCTTCATGTGCTGCGCGGCCGTGCCCGGCGCCACGCTCGGTACGGCATGTGCCGACCGTGGCGCGTCCATGCGGTTGCGCGCCACGTAATTGGTGCGGTACAGCTGGCCGGGATTCACGTACATGTGACTGGCCTCGGGTGCGAAATCCCAGTTCGTCAGCCGCCCGCGGGTGGCCACGAATTCCACCCGCACCCTGCGGTCGGGATCGGTCACCACCTCCGCAACCGCCTGCGGCGTGTTCGCGGTGCGGCCGCCCATGCCGGTGATTTCGCAGAACACGTCATACAGCGGCACGAGCGCGAAGCCGAAGCCGAACATGGCCGCGGCGCCAATCGCAAGCTTGATTGCCAGCGAGCGGTGTTCCATCCGTCATCCGCCTCCGAACAGCACGTTCTTGAGGATGAAGCCCAGATAGATCAGAAGCACGACCGCGACATGCGCGAGCGCGATTTTTACTGACCGCGCGCGACGCTCTGGGTTGTCGTTCGACATGGCTGTCATTTGACTTCCGGTGGTGTCTCGAAGGTGTGGTGCGGCGCCGGTGACGGCACGGTCCATTCCAGGCCCTGCGGCTCATCCCAGACCCTGGCGGTGGCCTTCTCGCCCTGGCCGCGTATGGCTTTGATGATGACCCACACGAAGATCAGCTGCGCGATACCGAAACCGAACGCGCCGATGCTGGAGATCATGTTGAAGTTCGTGAACTGCAGCGCGTAGTCGGGAATGCGGCGCGGCATGCCCGCCAGACCCAGGAAGTGCTGCGGGAAGAACGTGACGTTGACGAAGATCGCCGTCAGCCAGAAATGCAGCTTGCCGAGCTTCTCGTCGTACATCACGCCGGTCATTTTCGGCAGCCAGTAGTAGGCACCGGCCATCGCGCCGAACACCGCACCGGGGACCAGCACGTAATGGAAATGCGCGACGACGAAGTAGCTGTCGTGGTACTGGATGTCGGCCGGGGCGATCGCCAGCATCAGCCCGGAGAATCCGCCCATCGTGAACAGGAACAGGAACGCGATCGCGAACAGCATCGGCGTTTCGAAGGTCAGTGAGCCGCGCCACATCGTGGCCGTCCAGTTGAAGATTTTCACGCCGGTGGGCACGGCGATGATCATCGTCGTGAGCATGAAGAACAGCTGGCCGGCCAGCGGCATGCCCACGGTGAACATGTGATGCGCCCACACGATCAGCGACAGGAAGGCGATGCTGGCCGTGGCATACACCATGGCCGCGTAGCCGAACAGCGGCTTGCGCGAGAACGTCGGGATCACCTCGGAGATGATGCCGAAAGCCGGCAGGATGATGATGTAGACCTCGGGGTGACCGAAGAACCAGAAGATGTGCTGGAACAGTACCGGGTCGCCACCACCGGCGGCATCGAAGAAGCTGGTACCGAAGAACTGATCGGTGAGCAGCATGGTCACGGCACCCGCCAGCACCGGCATGGCCAGCAGCAGCAGATAGGCGGTGATCAGCCAGCTCCAGGTGAACAGCGGCATCTTCAGCAGCGTCATGCCCGGGGCACGCATGTTCAGGATCGTGACGATGATGTTGATCGACGCGAGAATCGACGAGATGCCAAGCAGATGCACCGAGAAGATCAGGAAAGGCAGGGCGTCACCGGTCTGCAGCACCAGCGGCGGGTACATCGTCCAGCCCGAGGCCGGTGCGCCGCCGGGCATGAACAGCGTCAGCAGCAGCATGCCGCCGGCAAAGGGCAGAATCCAGAACGACCAGTTGTTCATGCGCGGGAACGCCATGTCCGGCGCACCCACCTGGAGCGGAATCAGCCAGTTCGCGAAGCCCGCGAAGACCGGCATGATCATGCCGAACACCATGATCAGCGCGTGCATGGTGGTCATCTGATTGAAGAAATGCGGATCGACGAACTGCAGGCCGGGCTGGAACAGCTCCAGACGAACGATCAGGGCCATCGCGCCGCCAACGAAGAACATCGTCAGGCCGAACAGCAGGTACAGTGTCCCGATGTCCTTGTGATTGGTCGTCGTGATCCAGCGCATGATGCCGGTGCGTGACGGACCGTGGTGATGGTCGTGAGAGTCGGGGTGGGTATCTACTACAGTGCTCATGGTCGGATGCTCTCGATGGTTTGGCGGCGGCCTTGCTGCGGTGTCGGTGGCGGATCGATGACCGGTGGTGCTGGCCGGCCCGTCAGTTTGCCTGCGTTACAGTGGCCGCGGTTCGCTCGGCCAGCCAGCGGTCGTATTCGGCCTGGCTCTTGACTTCAACGACGATGGGCATGAAACCGTGGTCCATGCCGCACAGTTCCGCGCACTGGCCGCGGAAAGTGCCTTCCTCGGTGGCGAGGAACCAGGTTTCGTTGATGAAGCCGGGGATGGCGTCGCGCTTGACCGCGAAATCGGGCACCCACCAGGCATGCAGCACGTCGGCCGCGGTGATCAGCAGGCGCACCTTGGCGTTGACCGGCACGACCATCGGTTCATCCACCTCGAGCAGGTAGTTCTCCACCTCGCGCGGGCTCAGTTCGGATCCGCGGCGACGCGCCTCGTTGCTGCGGCGGTCGAGCGAGCTGAAGAAGGCCACGTCCTGGTCCAGATACTCGTAGTGCCAGCGCCACTGATAGCCGGTGATCACGACGGTGAGGTCGGAGTCGCGGCCGTCTTCCAGCCGGATCATGGTCTCCGTGGCGGGAATCGCCATGGCGATGAGAATCAGCGCCGGGATCGTGGTCCACAGCACTTCGGCCTTGGTGTTGTGTGAGAACTTGGCCGGTTCCGCGCCACTGGACTTGCGGTACTTCACGATCGCATAAATCATGGCCGCGTAGACGCCGACGCCGATCACGACGCAGATCCACAGAATCCGCATGTGCAGATCGTAGATCTCCGCGCTGCTGGTGGTTACGCCGACGGGCATGTTCAGCTGCCAGTTGCTGGCGAAGGCCGCCGACGGCACGAGGGCCGTGGCGAGCATGGTCACTGCGGCGCTGAAGCCGCTCGCAAATCTTTTCATCAGGAATCCCGGGTAGTGGGCCTCTCGCACTGCTGGCGCCGAGGCGGGCTGCGCAATTCTAGCAGAGCTTTGCCATTCAGGACCTACGGCTTCCCGCAATGCGCCGGACGCCGGGCCGATGTGTTCAGGGTGGTCCGCGCCGCCTGCGGATCGGAATCTGATCGGCGGCGAACACGGATTCGCCGTCGGCGGCACGACCGCCGCCGCCACCCGTACCCCAGGCATGGCCGAAAATCAGCTCCAGCGTCACCGCGAACCGTTCGCCGTCGCCGCCGGCCAGCACCTGTGCCTCGAACTGCTGCCAGCGTCGCCGGCCGGTCAGCGTGCGTCGCCGCCCGCCGGCCACGTTGATGGCGCCGCAGGCTCTGAGGTCCGCGACCAGCGGGCGCAGTGCCGGATAGGTGACCTGCAGCCGTTCCACGTTCATCACCGGTTCGGCGAGCCCGGCACGTACCGCCAGATCGCCCAGATCATGCATGTCGACGAACGCATGCACATGAATATGGTCGTCCACGCGCGCCCAGGCCGAGCGCAGTTCGGCCAGCGAATCCGGGCCCAGGCTGGAGAATGCGAACACGCCACTGGCGCGCAGGGTGCGGGCGGCTTCGGCGAACACGGCGCCGGGATCGCACCAGGGCATCAGCAGGTTGGCGAAGACCACGTCCACGCAGCCCGCGGCCAGCGGCAGCCGCCGGGCGTCCGCGGCAATCAGCGCGCTGTCGCCGGTCGCGCCGACCGGCGCGGCGGCGCGACCCAGCATGGCTTCGTGGATGTCCATGGCCAGCAGCTGTGCGTCGGGGAACCGCCGCCGCAGCGGCGCGGCGCCATGGCCGGTCGCACAGCCAAGGTCCAGCACCCGGCGCGCGTCCAGATTCATGAAATCCAGGCGTTCCAGCAGGCGTTCGCGCACCTCGTCGTGCACCACACGAGCCTGGTCGAACTGCCGGCTCGCACGCCCGAAGGCACGGCGCATCCCGGCGGCATCGGGCAGGACGGAATCCATGGGGTCAGGCGGTGGTGGCCGGTTCCGGCTTCAGCCCGAGACGCGCGAACAGGGCCAGATCGGCCTGCTCGCCGGGATTGTCGGTGGTGAGCAGACGCTCGCCATAGAAGATGGAGTTTGCGCCGGCCAGAAAACACAGCGCCTGCATCTCGTCGCTGAAATCGGTGCGGCCCGCGGACAGGCGCACGTGGGCGCGCGGCATCAGAATGCGCGTCGCCGCGATGGTGCGGACGAATTCGAAGTCGTCGAGGCGTTCGGCATTGGCGAGCGGCGTACCCGGCACCGCCACCAGCCGGTTCACCGGCACGCTCTCGGGCTGTGGGTTCAGCCCCGCCAGCGTCGCGAGCATGGCGGCACGGTCGGTGCGCGTCTCACCCATGCCCAGAATACCGCCAGAGCACACCTTGACGCCGGCGGCACGCACATTGGCGAGCGTGCGCAGCCTGTCTTCGTAGGTGCGGGTGGAAATGATCTGCGGGTAGTAGGCCTCGGAGGTATCGAGGTTGTGGTTGTAGTAGTCCAGGCCCGCGTCGGCCAGCGCTGTGGCCTGCGATTCCGTGAGCATGCCCAGCGTCATGCAGGTTTCAAGGCCCATGCCCTTCACCTCGCGGATCATCTGTGCGATCGGCGCCAGCTGATGGTCCTTCGGGCTGCGCCAGGCCGCGCCCATGCAGAAGCGGGTGGCACCGGATTCCCTGGCCTGCAGGGCGGCCGCCTTCACCTCGTCCACGGACATCAGCGCCTGGCGTTCCAGCCCGGTGTCGAAACGCACGCTCTGCGGACAGTAGGCGCAGTCCTCGGGGCAGGCGCCGGTCTTGATCGACAGCAGAGTTGATACCTGCACGGTGTTCGGGTCGAAGTGCGCCCGATGCACGGTCTGTGCGGCATACAGAAGGTCTGCCAGGGGCAGCGCCAACAGCCGTTCCGCCTCGCCGACGGACCAGTCGTGGCGCGGTTCGGATGTGATGTTCAGGCCGTCCAACTGCATTTCGACTGTCACTGGGCAGATTCTCCGCTGGCTGATCGGATGCCGTGCCGGCAGGCTGGCTCGAGGTTGCGGCGGCAACGCGCTGGGCAGTATCGGGAGCCGTCGGCGCAGTGTCAACGCGGGCCGGCGAGCGGGCAGACCGGGAGCTGCAGAGATGAGATGGCGACCATGGTTGCAGTACTGCCTGCCGGCGGAGCGTTGTCCGGCCTGCGCCGGCGCCAGCAGGCGCGGATTCTGCGCGGGCTGTGCGCGGGAACTGCTTCGGGTTCCCGACCCCTGTACAGTGTGCGGCCTGCCGCGGCCGGTCGGCGCCTGTCCGCGAACCCCCGGCGCCTGGCATCTGGATGCCATTGTCGCGCCCCTGCGTTACGCCCCGCCGGCCGCGGATCATCTGCTGTCATTGAAATACCGGGGCACACGCCGGCTGGGCAGGGCACTGGGACTGCTGCTGGCGGACGAGCTTGCCGCCGGCGCGGCGTGGTGCGAGGTCGATGCGCTGGTTGCCACCCCGCTGCATCGGCGGCGTCTTCTGGAGCGCGGCTACAACCAGGCGTTCGAGATCGCGCGCGCAGCGGCCGCCTGCCTGGGTCTGCCGATGATCGGCGCCTCTTTGCGACGGCGTATCGTCACCACGCCGCAGACCGGGTTGCGCGGTGCCGAGCGCCGCGACAACCTGCACGGCGTGTTCCATTGCCGGACTCGCCTCGACGGCATGCGTGTGGCGGTGGTGGACGACGTGATCACCACCGCGGCCACGGTCAACGCCGCGGCCGAGGCGCTCAGGCTGGCCGGCGCGCGCAGCGTGGTGGCCTGGGCGGTGGCACGCACCCTGCCGGGTGATCCGGATCAGCCCGATCCGCCAGCGAACACGTAATCAAGCACGATGCCCGCGAACACCGACGCACCCAGCCAGGCATTGTTCAGGAACGCACGGAAGCAGCCGTCCGGCTGCCGGAGACGGATCAGCCACTGCTGATACAGCGCGAATATCACCGCCGCGACGACGCCGACCACGAACCATTGTCCAAGTCCCGCGTCCCTGCCGGCCAGCGCCAGTCCGGCAAGCACGACCAGTTGCAGTCCGCCGATTACCATGCGGTCCATCTCGCCGAAAAAAATTGCCGTGGATTTCACGCCGAGCTTCAGGTCGTCGTCACGGTCGACCATGGCGTACTGGGTGTCGTACACCACCACCCACACCAGCGCGATCAGGAACAGCAGCCAGCCCAGGCGCGGAATGTGGCCGAGCTGGGCGGCGAAGGCCATCGGCACACCCCACGCGAATGCGACCCCCAGCACCAGCTGCGGCGTGGCGATGAACCGCTTCGCGAACGGATAGATGACGGTGAGCACCGCGCCGACCAGCGCCAGCTGAACGGTCAGCCGGTTCAGGGTGAGCACCAGGCCCAATGCGATCAGCATCAGGCCCGCCGCCAGCGCCAGCGCCTCGGGCACGCTCACCTCGCCGGTGGCCAGCGGCCGGTGGCGGGTGCGCGTGACATGCGGATCGATGTTGCGGTCGGCCACATCGTTGAGGATGCAACCTGCCGAACGCAGCAGCACGGTACCGAGCACGAACACGGTGAACACCTGCGCATCCGGATGCCCGTCGCCGGCAATCCACAGCGCCCACAGCGTGGGCCACAGCAGCAGCCAGATGCCGATCGGCTTGTCCAGACGCATCAGCCGCGCATAGCCTGAACTGTGCGCCGCCAGCGCGCGGGCCTGTTCGGCGGCTGATGAGGCGCGCACCCGCGCCCGGTACCACGCACGCTTCAGACGGGCACGGGAATCCGATGACAGCGACAGTGACGGCCAGGAGCGGATGTTGCGCCGTTTCATACCCGTGCGTACTCCGCCGCACCCTGTATCCAGCGGCGCAGCAGGGGCGTGATGGCGTCGGGACTGTCGACCGCCAGGGACTCGGAGATGCGCACCACCTCCGGCAGCAGCGCCGCGTCGCGCATCAGATCGGCGACGCGCAGCGCCATCACGCCCGTCTGGCGGGTGCCCAGCACCTCACCGGGCCCGCGCAGCCGCAGATCCTGTTCGGCCACCACGAAGCCGTCGGTGGTTTCGCGCAGTACGCGCAGGCGCTCGCGCGCAACCTGCGACAGCGGAGGCTTGTAGATCAGCACACAGGACGATGCCTGCCGTCCGCGGCCCACGCGCCCGCGCAGCTGATGCAACTGCGCCAGCCCCATTCGCTCGGCGTTCTCGATCACCATCAGCGTCGCGTTGGGTACATCCACGCCCACCTCGATCACGGTCGTTGCCACCAGCAGCTGTGTGTACTTCTCCTTGAAGGCGCGCATCGCCGCCTCTTTCGCAGCCGGCTTCATGCGGCCATGCACGAGACCGACCGACAGTTCCGGCAGCGCGTCGGACAGATCCTTCATCAGCTGCTCGGCGGCGCTGGAGTCCAACGCCTCGGACTCCTCGATCAACGGGCATACCCAGTAGGCCTGCTGCCCGGTGCCGCAATGCGCCGCCACGCGCTGCACCAGTTCAGGCCGCCGGCTGTCCGGTATCACCACCGTACGCACCGGCTCGCGTCCCGGCGGCAGTTCATCGATGACCGAACACGCAAGGTCCGCATAGGCCGTCATCGCCAGCGTGCGCGGGATGGGCGTCGCGGTCATGATCAGCTGATGCGGCGCATGTCCGCTGCCACTCTTGCGCGTCAGTTGCAGACGCTGCTCCACACCAAACCGGTGCTGTTCGTCGACGATCACAAGGCCCAGGCGATGAAAACTCACGCGGCTCTGGAACAGCGCGTGCGTGCCGGTTACCACGGCGATGCCGCCGTCGGCGACACCGGCCTCGATGGCGGCCCTCGCCTTACCGGTTGTGGACCCGGTGAGTCCGGCAACGGCGATGCCCAGCGGCTCGAGCCAGCCGGCAAGATTCGCCAGATGCTGTTCTGCCAGCAGCTCGGTGGGCGCCATCACGGCGGTCTGCGCACCGGCGGCGGCCGCAACCACGGCCGCCGCCGCGGCGACCACGGTTTTGCCCGAGCCCACATCGCCCTGCAGCAGCCGCTGCATGGGCGTGGTGCGTTGTATGTCGTCGACGACGTCGGCAATCGCCCGGTCCTGCGCGGCGGTGAGTGTGAACGGCAGCGATGCACGCAGGCTTTGCAATGTGTCACCGCCGGCCGTCAGCGCGAGCGCGGACGTGGTCGTGTCGATTGCGCGGTCGCGTTTCAGACTCAGCCGGTGTGCAACCAGTTCCTCCAGCGCGAGCCGCTTCAGATGCGGCTCGCGTCCCGTCAGCAGCGCATCGGGAGGCGTGCCCTGCGGCGGTCGGTGGATACGCATCAGCGCCTCGGTGACATCGGGCCAGTCGGCCGGCAGATAGCGCGCGAGGTAGTCGGGCATCGGTTGCAGTTCGAGCATTTCCAGCGCCTGGCTCACGAGCGAACGGATGCGCTGCTGATGCAGTCCTTCGGTGGCCGGATACACCGGCGTCAGCGTGCGTTCGGCCGGTTCATCACCGGTGACGACGCGATACTCAGGGTGCACGATTTCAAGTCCCGTGGGGCCGAGCCGCACCTCGCCGTAACAGCGCAGCTGCTGGCCGCGGCGCAGCGATTCGCGTTGCGCCGCCGAGAAGTGAAAGAAACGCAGCGTGATGGCGCCGGTGCCGTCGGCGAGCCGACACAGCAGCGAGCGGCGGCGCCGCATCGCCACCTCCACCAGTTCCAGGCGCCCCTGCACCAGCGCCTTGTCACCGGAGCGCAGGGAGCCCAGCGGGCGAATCTCGGTGCGGTCTTCATAACGCACCGGCAGCAGCCACAGCAGATCGCCAATGCGTTCCACGCCCAGACGCAGCAGGCGCCCGCTGACCGCCGCGCCGACACCACGCAGAGTGGCCACCGGTTTCAGCAGCGCCCCGGCCGCAACAGCCGGCGAACGCGTCTCCGGACGTTGCCGTGCGCCTCCCGCGTGGCCTGCTGGCTGCTCGGATATCGGCACGTCGACCTCTATTCGCCTCGGACGATCGAAAATCTGTCCTCGATCCCCACGCGCCTCGCTGCGATGCCCTGAGTCCGACAGGCTGCTAGTCCAGGTTGCTCACGTGCGATCGTGAGTGGGAGTGGATAAGGGTGTTGCGTCCGAAATGCGTTTCACAAACAAGCGCTTCCATCGCGCAACAGGGCCTCGCCCGGCGCAAGATACCACAACAGCGGCGTATGCTGGTCATCACCCCCGAACCGCCATGAAATGTCCTGTGCGGCACAGGGTAGCCGCCCGCGAATGAAACTGGACGCCTTCATCGAGCGCGGTGAGCCCAAGCGCCGTGCCGCGCATCGCGCGCGATCCCGACGATGACCACGTTCTCGCTTGTGCATTCGCCGCGAACGCCGATCTCATCGTCTCCGGCGATTCCGACCTGCTTGCGCTCGAGGGCTTCGAACGCATCCCCATCGTCACGCCGGCGGCGGCGCTGCACAAAATCGAGACGCCGACGTAGCCCGGCGATTTTCTCTTAGCCGCCGAGTGCGATACCCCCGGCAGCAACGATTTTTCGGCGCTCGACGAGCGTTGCCGAAGAATCGGCTTTCTCAGAAGCCACAGGCGCCGCGATCGCGACCCGACCCTCAGCTACGCCCGGATCGGGCTGCGTCGGTCACTGCTTGCGCCGATCGGGCGACACGCGCGCATCACTGCGGATCTTGGGAACGCGCGAGCCGCACGAGTAGTCTCACCCAGGGTCTAGAGCCCACGTTCCTTCTTTCCACCGCTGCAACGCCTGTGCAGCTCCGAACGCAACAGCCCCCTTACCTTTGGCCTCGGACTCCAAGACAGCTCTAGCCCGGTCGCCGCTATGCCGCAGCAGGTACGCCGCAGCCATCACCCTCACTTCCGGTCGAGTGTCATCAAGAAGGCCCGCCAGGGCATCTCGCCCGAGATCTCCGTGCGCGCGGAGCTTCTCGAACGCCGCTATATATCGTCTTGCAAACCGATTGCCTGCATTCGGATCGCTCTTCGCGATGGCATCACTTTGCGCGGCCACGCAGTCGGCAAATTCCTTCACGAGTTCGTTGAGGTTCATTACAAACCTCCAAACTGTCTCAGTACTTGTTGACCGAACGCTTGCTGCGCATCGAATGACTGCGTGCTCAGCCACTGCCTAACGGTCGTCGACGTTGAGCCAGTCACCTGCGGTTGTATCGAAGAGTAGAACCCGCTGATCTGCCGGTGCACTCCGGCATCCAGGCGCATCACGTTCTGCGTGTTGTGAACGCTCTGAGCCCCGAACCGCGAAACGTTGCCCGGAGTCTGCTCGACGACGTGATGCCAATGCCGACCAGGACCTGCCGGTCCCAATGCTCGCGTTAACGCAGAGTGCGACCGGAATCCCTGGCCCGCTACCGCCGCTGTTCCCCTTGCGGCCCTTGTAATTGCTAACCCGGCGAACTTACCGAATGGAACAATCCCCAAGAGGCCCAAACCGTAGTCCGCAGCGGTTGAATCAGGATTCATCCAAGCCCGGAACAGATCATAACCCGG
>JBJHBT010000024.1:0-57588 GCA_050485645.1 Gammaproteobacteria bacterium
CGCATTCCGGTGGGTCGCAGGGCGGCCAGTTATCACGTCGGGCTCGTAGCCCATAGCGAGTCTCGACCGTCCCCACGGCGATGAACCTCCAGAGCTTTCGTTGCATCGCCGCTCCCGGACCGGCAGTGGTGTGATCTCACCAATCCCTGACAGAAGCAACAACGTCAGCGAAAAGCTCGAGCCCATTCATACCGGTTATCATGGGCTTTCGGTTCACGCCGAAACCGAGGACGGGCGTGTGCAACTGCTCCGAAGTGCAGCGCAGGCCGATCCGGACGACCTTGGATTACCGGAGTTGCTCGCAATGCACTTATCGCGACGGGATGAACAGGCAAGCCTCGCGGAGGCGGCCGAACACATGCGGCGCGCCTATACGCTGCGCTCTCGCAGGGACCCTGATGGAACCGACCTCAAACGCTGGCATGTCGGTATGGGCGTTGTCGGGCTCTACAACCGCAGCAATCAGCCGGACCAGGCTGCTGACTGCATGGAGCAGCTGCAACGGGACAGCGGGATGGATGCCTTGGCCGCGGAGGTGCTGTCCGACCGGTTTGCCAACGATCCACAGGACGCAGAGCAGGCACTCAGGACGGCATGCTGGCGCTACATCATAGCTCTGTTCGATGTCGATACCTGCAGGAACGGCATCGAGACCCTGGTGCGTGCCGTGGATACAGCCGCTCCCGATGAGCATCACCTGAGACTCGCGGACGTTGCGACAAAGGGCATGGTGGATCTGATGATCGCGCAGGGCGAGGAGGCACATCGTGGAACCTTTGTTCCGATTCTGCGCAGGTGGATAGACAATGGTATTCACACAGCGCTCGTGTTCCTGCGCTATTCGAATCAGGTTGGGGATCCGGAGCTTTCGCTATGGGCGCTGGAGAACGCGGTTGAACTGGAGCCCGACAACGGCCGCTACCGGTACTGGCTTGGTAACAGATATCTGGACGCGGGCCGGTACGACGAGGCACTGGAGCAATTGCAGCGGGCACGTCTGGATCTGCCCGAGGACTTCAGGAGTGTCGACCTTCTGGATACGCGTATCGAGCGCGCGGAAGCGGGGCGAGCGGCGGTTCCGCCCCGGTAGACGTCGCCATGAGAAAACGGGAACCCGGCAAGATTGGGAAGCGAGCACTAGTCTTGCTGGTTGCGTCAATGAGCGGCATCTGGATCTGGGTAGTGCTCCACGGTCAGTCACCCCCGGAGGAGGAAGAACGGCGGTTATCACGGCACGATGCGCAGTTGCGATCAGAGGGTATAGAAATTCGTGCATCAGCGCGGGACACCGCAGAGGCGACAGAAGCTCCGGTTGAGATATTCAGCGTGGGCGACGAACCCGAGACTACTTCAGAGTCGGCTTCAGAGTCGTGCAGCGAGATGTCTCGCTTGATGGCCGGGTCGAGACGTACGATAACTTTCGGTCCGAACGTAGAGCTTGATGAACAAGCCTGCGGGATTGCGATCCGGGTCATTACACGTGCACGAATGCCCGCGCTACCGGATCTGCCTGGATTCGAGATCCCCGATCCCTTTGAAGACAATCTGGCAAGACGATTGGCAAATGAGCCCGACAACCCTTCCTGGGCGAGGGTCATGGAAGGACGCGCGCTGGAGGAAGTTGCGAACCTCCTGGATTTTCCTGTCACTTCGCTGCACGCCGTCTGCAGGTCAACTATGTGCGGTGTCCTCTTTACCTATTCAACCGCGTCGCACACCGGTGGCAACCGTAACCAGTTGGCACAACGACTTGCAGATGCACTTCGATTCAGCGGCTATCAGGCAGGCGAGACCTTAAGTGGGACGATAGATTTCACATACATTTATCTCGGCAATTGGGATACGAAACGGCCCGTTGATCCGCCACCAGCTATGCCGACAACTTTTGAGGAGATACGAGATGCTTTCGCAACTGGATCGGACCAGACGTCGCCTTGAGCCGCATCGCCGTGTTCACCCCCGGGCATACGCCCGAGCGCATCCTCATTGATTCCGCCTACTACGAAGGTTCGTCTACGTCTGATCGCTTCGCCATCATCAATATCCGCGCCGCCGAGCGGGACGGACGGGGTCCGGGTCCAGGCTCGGATAAAGCAACCCCGTTTCTGTAATTTCCGCGATCCTTGCGCGGGTGATTACTCGGCTTGCGCCTCCATGTTGAGATAGATTTTTCCTGTTACCCACTCCTCAGAGATTTCCATTGCGACCGCGGTGACGAGGCGTTCGCAAGAGGATTCATTCGGGAACAGGGTGGCCACCCGGGTTCTGCGTTTGATCTCCTTGTTCACACGTTCCAGTGCGTTCGTGGTGCGCAGTCGGCGTCGGTGCGCTGGCGGCAGGGCGAATACCGTCAGGCCCTGCGGTATCGCCTCAGCGGCCCAGGCCGCAAGCTTTGGCGCCTTCGACTGGTACTTGGCCACGAACCGCTCCAGCAGACGCTTGGCTTCGTCGTTGTCCGGTGCGTTGAAGATGTCACGGATCGCAGCAGCGACCGCTTTGCGCATGTCCTGTCGCGGCACGTAAGCGGCTGCGTTCTGCTGCAGATGGAACTGGCAGCGTTGCCAGGGCACTGACGGGAACACCGCCTTGCGCGCCGCCTTCAGCCCGGCATGATCGTCCGAGACGAACAGCTTCACACCGTGCAGGCCGCGGTCCTTGAGATCGGTCAGGAACGCGCGCCAGTGCACCTCGGCTTCCGACAGCTTCACCGACACGCCCAGAATCTCCCGCTTGCCGTCGGCACGCACACCCAGCGCCACCAGCACCGCCGCATCGAGCACCTGCCCACCCTGACGCACGGACTCGTAGCGGGCGTCCAGCACCACGTACGGATAAGCCTCCAGTGGCCGGTTGCGCCAGGCCGACAGCTCCTCATCCAGCAGCGCCGTACAGCGCGAAACCTGCGTGGAGCTGACCTCAAAGCCGCACAGCTCTTCCGTAATCCGCGCCACCTTGCGGGTCGAGACGCCGGCCACATACATCTCCGCCAGTGCCAGCTTCAGCGCCCGTTCCGACCGCAGACCCTTCTCCAGCGATTGCGGGTAGAACCCGCCTTCACGTACCTGCGGCACTGCAAGCTGAAGCTCTCCGATCCGCGTCTTGACCGACTTGGGCTTGTAGCCCCCCGTGTTGCCTCACGTAATTTTAATCAAGATCTCTGAGGGGGATCCTACCCAAACCCTCACCGAACGTGATCGCCACGGCCGGAATCGCCATCAGAAGCGTTGACCGTGCTCACAGGAACGGCATCGAGACCCTGGTGCGTGCCGTGGATACAGCCGCTCCCGATGAGCATCACCTGAGACTCGCGGACGTTGCGACAAAGGGCATGGCGGATCTGATGATCGCGCAGGGCGAGGAGGCACATCGTGGAACCTTTGTTCCGATTCTGCGCAGGTGGATAGACAATGGTATTCACACGGCGCTCGTGTTCCTGCGCTATTCGAATCAGGTTGGGGATCCGGAGCTTTCGCTATGGGCGCTGGAGAACGCGGTTGAACTGGAGCCCGACAACGGCCGCTACCGGTACTGGCTTGGTAACAGATATCTGGACGCGGGCCGGTACGACGAGGCATTGGAGCAATTGCAGCGGGCACGTCTGGATCTGCCCGAGGACTTCAGGAGTGTCGACCTTCTGGATACGCGTATCGAGCGCGCGGAAGCGGGGCGAGCGGCGGTTCCGCCCCGGTAGCGGACGCTTCAGCTGAAGCGTCCAGGATAGCGTGCGGCGTCGAACGGGCAGCGGCTCCCGGCATGCTTTCCCTGCCCTTGTTCCGCGATTGCGGCGCCGATCTTTCGGTCAGGCGTGAAACGCGGCGCCGAGCGCGCGATCGAAAGTCTTGATGCGCTCGACGCCGCGCCGGGTACAACAGGCAGCATGCAGAAGATCGCGCGCTCCGAGTGCCGGGTACTTGCGGATCAGCGATCTCGCCAGCTCCACGTCCTCCGTTTCGACCGGCCAGATCGAGCCCATTCGGGCACGGGCAAGCGTTAAGGCAGCATCGAGCGTTTCCAAACGGTTGACAGGCAGGTAGGCGTGCAGCAGCTCCTGCATGACTTCTGCAGAAGTCACCAACACGTCGCCGCCACGCAAGTGCTCGGCGAAAAATTCCTGCGCCGCCTCGCGCAGCGGATGGGATCGTCCGACCGCGTACATGAATACGTTGGTGTCGACGAAGATCACGTCGGTGCCGCCCCGTCGCCGATGGACCGCTCGATGACCTCCCGGTGGGTTTCCCAGTCAGGTTCATCCCCCTGTTCCCGGCGCCCGCAGGCCGCAAAAAAATCGCGCAGCGCTTGTTCCGAGCCGAGCTCCGGTGCTTTCTCGGCACCGGCAACGCGCTCGCGCGCAGCCGCGCGCAGCCATTCGCTCAGCGACTTGCCCTCACGCACCGCCAGGCGGCGGAACAGCTCTTTCTCCGCGGTGTCGAGGACCAGATGCACTCGCTCGGCCATGATGTATGCACCTTATAGATGTGGATGCACATGATTCTAGCGCATCTATTCTGGAAGATTCCAACGAACCTACGGATTCTCGAGCACCTCGGCGGCGACGCCGAGGCTGTCGATCCTGCGCATCCGAGCCGCGCGCCGTCCCAGGGCGATCTGTCGCTCTGATCCGCTCCCCATTCTCTTGACCGCCAGCGCCACCGTGCGGCAACCTTTGTAGGCTGGACGTGGGGGGCGCATGGGGATCATGGTCCGAACGACCATAGCGGTAGTGGCCGGCGCTGCTCTCGGCGCGCTGACGGCGAGCATGCTCTTCGGGTCTGGCCGGGCTGTCGACAGCCCGGCCGTCTCGCACTCCACGGAGTGGTTACCAACAACGTTCGAACGGGAGCCCGAGACGCAGTCTCGAGAAACCGACTCACCGGCCGCGAGCGAAGCGCTCGCTCAGCTCTCAGATATCGACGATCCCCTTTCGCGGCGCAACGCGGCGCTCGCCCTGCTTGATGTGTTCGGGAACGATCCTGCGGGCATCGCGCGCATTGCGAGCGCGTTGCCGCGAGAGGACGCCATCAACTTCACGATCGATGCGATCGTCAAGCGCGCCGGGCATGATACGCACGGCGCGATCGCTGCCGCGCTGGCGCTTCCCGAGCTCGCGCAGCGCCGACTGGCTCTGACGCGGTTGGCTTCGGAACTTGCCTACACGGATCCTTTTGACGCCATTGCGCACATCGATGAGATTGGCGTACCGGCACTCCAGTCCGAGTTCATGGCCTCGCTGCTGGATGCCTGGGCGATGATCGATCCGCTGCGCCTGTTCGAGTATCTGGAGACGGCCGACAGATCCCGGGTGCCCGTAACCGATACGGCTTTCGAAGCGCTCGCGGTCTGGGACGCAGGTCGCCTGCTGGCAATCGCCGAGGGGCTGCGTCGCGACGCACGGACGGTGGCGGTCACGGCGGCGATCGAAGCGCTGATCGACACCGATGCGGCCGCAGCGCGCGCAGGCATCGATGCACTGCGCGCAGGTACGACGAAGAACACACTGCGAAGAAACGCGGCCCGAGCTTACGGCCAGCAGGATCCCGAGGCTGCCTGGCGATGGGTGCATGAGCAGGGAATGCCCAGTGCTGTACGGGGCGAAGTGATCGCGGGAATTCTGAGTGTCGATGCAGATCGTGCATTGGACCTCATGATGGCCGACCTTACTGGCGCTGACGCCAGGCTGCGCAGGGAGATGGCTTGGCAGGTCGGAACGTTTCTCGCCGCACTCTCACGTGCAGGATCTCCGCAACAGGTCATGTTCGCACTGGACTCGATGCTGGGTTTGGAAGAGAGGGCAATCGATGCGGATATTGAAAGGTTCGTATCGGTATGGTCGGTGCACGACCCGGAATCGGCGGTCCGTTGGTCGCTGGCAAACCTCGATCGCCTTGATCCGAACCGCACGCTTCCCTCTCTCGCTATCCATCTGGCCCGGACAAGTCTGGATCTGGCGCGGCAAACTGTTTTACAGCTCCAGGACACCGATCGTCTGCCCTGGATAGCGGGTATCGGTCGCGAACTGGCGCAGAGCGATCTGGCCGATGCGCGAGACTGGGCGTTCGAGTTTCCTCGTGGCTCGATGCGGGACACAGCGCTCATCGAGTACGTGAAGGCGGAAGCCGATGGCGGATCGATCGACATGTGGATTTTCGATCAGTTCAGCGACGATGCGCCCCGTGAAACGGCAGCCAGCGCCGTGATCCCCCGGCTTGCCTGCGACGGACACACGGCATTGGCCCAGCGCATCGCAGCAACACAGATCACCGATGCGTTGCTGCGTCGACAAATGGATCAGCAGATCGAGAACCCTGGCACGCCTCCATTTTCCTGCTTTCGGATCAGCGCTCTGTGAGGACGACATCACTAGTCTTCCTGGCGGCGGCGTTGTGTGGCGCCATGGTGACGTATCTGCTGCTATCCGATCGTTCCGATCGCGATGCGGACAGGTCCTCATTCGCCCGCTCGGTGGTTGGTGTCTTGCAGGACCGCGTGCCTCCTCCGCGCCGAACGGCGAGCGACGACCGCCGGTCTGCAGCCAGCGCGACCGGAGATTCCAGGACCCTGGCGGAAATACTGGATGCATTCGTGTCCCAGGCGGACGTTGCTCCCGTCGATGCGCTCCGCGAAGCGCTGGCGCTCGACAACGGGGCGATGCGCACCAGCGCCGTACGCCAAATCGCTCGAGTATGGGCGCGACAGGATCCGCGATTAGCGCTTGCGCAGGCCGCGGCACTGCCCGCTGAGGTACGGACGCTGTTCGAATCGGTAGTGGCGACGGAGTGGGCGTTCATCGATCCTGCGGGCTTCTTTGCCTATGCCGAAGTCGCAGCCTCGATCGACCATCTTGTGCAAGGGCTCTACGTGCTGATCGCTACCGATCCGGAGCGCGTCTGGCAGATCGCCGGAAGTCACCCGCAGTTGGGCAATGAGGCGGTCGCAACCCTCTATCTGAGCGCTGTGCGTGGCATGGTAAACCGGGATCCGAGGGGAGCGATCACCCGGCTCGAGCCCCTGGCAACAGGCCGACAACGCGGCCCGATGCTGAATGCCATCGCCATTGCTTACGCCGATATGGACATTGATGCAGCGCTCGCATGGGCCGTGTCGATCGAGCCTTCTTCGGCTGATGCCGTCAGCGCCGTTCTTCGTGCCATCGCGTCTGACGACTTGATACGCGCGTACGATGTCACCACGCAGATCGAGACCGGCGTCACGTTGGCAAGCGCGAGCGTAACCTGGCCGCTTGTGGAGTCCGCCTTGGCGGGACGGCAGGCGCCGCAGGCGCTTGCGGACACGCTCGTTCAACGCGGCGATTCGGCACTCACAGGCAGGCTTCTTGAAAGCCTGATCAGCCAATGGGTGATTGCGGATCCGGATGAGGCAATCCCGTGGATATCGACCAACCTGGCGCACGTGGATGCAGACGCCTGGCCACGCCTCGCGCAGAACATCGTTTCACGGGATATTGGAATCGTCACCCAGCTGACTGAACTGGTGCCTCCTGAGGTTCAGGGCGCGTGGCTGGAACGTATTGCCTTGTGGTACGGGCAGATGGACGGGGAGGAAGCGCTCGCCTGGATCGCAGCGTACGAAGGGCATCCGAGTTACAGCGACGCTCTGACGCGCGTGATCGGAGCCGCGGGCATTACGAGTCCACAGTTCCTCGTGGATTTTCTCGACACCTCCAACGCGGAGGTAGGCCGCCCGGCAATCCAGGTGGCGGCGGACTTCCTGACACAGGCGAGTCCCGAGAATGCGATTCAGTGGGCAACGGAGCTCGTCGATGCCGAACGGTCTGCCATGGCCATCGAGGGGGTAGTTTCGGCCTGGGTAAACATTGATCCGGTGGCCGTTCAGCGTTGGGCGCTCGATCAGCCTCGAGGCGAATCACGCGACCGCATACTCGATGCCGTGATGCTCGAGGGCGCGTTGTCCGTCGACATGGACCGCGAAGCGCTGCTCAGCGCCTATGCATCGGATGCCGCCGCGCAGCAGATCATTGCCGCATCTATCGAACGTGCCGCGAGGCATCCGATGCGATTTCGCGAGACTTCAATGCAGCAGTTCGAGCGGATGATCGAACGCCTGACGGATCCCGAACTCCGGCAGCAGGCGGAACTGAGCGTTGAAGCAGCAGGCTTGTGAAAACGCTCGGTATCGTGGGCAAAGACCTATGGCGGGGAATTGCTACAGGGGCGTGATTGGGGTGGGAACGTGCGAGCGGCGGTTCAGCCCCGGTAGCGGACGCTTCAGCTGAAGCGTCCAGGATAGCGTGCGGCGCCGAATGGGCAGCGGCTCCCGGCATGTTTTCCCTCCGGGCTCACACGGTACGCCGCCGGTTGTGTCCGGCACGGCTGGCCTCTGCCCGCAGCGGGTCTTCAGGCCAGTGATGTTTCGGGTAGCGACCGCGCAGGTCGCGGCGTACGTCGGCATAGCCGTTCGCCCAGAAACTCGCCAGATCCTGTGTGATCTGCACCGGGCGCCTTGCAGGTGAAAGCAGTTCGAAGGTCACCGGCGCGCGGCCGCCACCCAGACGTGGCGTGTCGTGCAGACCGAACACCTCCTGGAGCCTCACGGATACCAGCGGCGCGTTGTCGCCGCGATAGTTCACGCGGATGCGCGAACCGCTTGGCATGAGCAGGTGGGTTGGCGCCAGTTGCTCGAGCTGCTGATACTGATCATGGGTCAGCATGGCACGCAGCGCGCGGGCAAGCGGTGCCCTGGCAAGATGCTCGCGGCGCGTGCAGCCGGCCAGCCAGGGCGCCAGCCACTCGTCCACGGTCGCGGCCAGCGCGGCATCGTCCACGGCCGGCCACGATATCTCCGGAGCGACACGCCGTGCGAACAGGATGCGTGTCCGCAGATCCTCGGGTTCGCCGCTCCAGGGCAGCGACTCGAGCCCCATCGTGCGCACGCCGTCCAGCATGGCGCTGGCCGCCGCGTCGGGCGGAATGCCCGGCAGCGGCTTTTCTTCCACAACCAGATCGCCCAGACGCAGCACGGTTTTTGCGATCACCGCCTGTTCGCGCGCATCCCAGGCGACGGATTCGGTGCTGTGCAGCTGATCGCCGAAGTAGGCGTCCATCGCCTCACGTGTCAGCGCGACGGCAAGGCGGATCACGCCTTCGCGATCGCGGTCGTCCACGTCGATCACGACAATGAACGGCGAGCGTGCTAGGCCGGATGGTCCGGGAAACCTTGCGCCGCGGCCGTTCGCGAGCGTGTAGCGCGGCTCGCTGCCGGGCCGGCGACGGCCGATGCGATCCGGATACGCGAACGCGAGCAGCACACCGGTGAGTTCATCGATCTGCCCGGACGGCGGCGAGTGTTCGCGATCGTGTTCGACACGCCGCAGCAGGTCGTTGGCCAGGCGTCGTACCCGTCGCGATGCCGGATCGTGTCCTTCGCTGCGATGCAGTCGGGTGGTGATGTCCGGGTCATCGTCGCGGCGACTGCCGCGCAGTGCATCGTGATCCGACAGCAGCGCGGCGATGTGCGCGCCGAGGGCGGCCGCACCGAGTCGTTGCGCTGCCAGCAGCATGTGCGCCAGTCGTGGATGCAGACCCAGTCGTGACATGCCCCTGCCTTCGGCGGTGATGCGGCCGTCGTCGTCGATGGCGCCAAGGCGCCGCAGCAGGTCGCGTGCGCTGGCGAGCATGGCCGCGGGCGGCGTATCCAGCCAGCGCAGCGTGTTGACGTCGGGCGTGCCCCAGTTCGCCAGTTCCAGCGCCAGCGGTGCGAGATCGGCCTCGACGATCTCCGGCGGCGTGGTCGCCGCCAGGCGCTGATGCGCGCCCTCGCTCCATGCGCGGTAGCAGTGGCCGGGCGCCGTGCGTCCGGCACGCCCTCGGCGCTGCTCGGCGGATGCGCGCGAGATGCGCCGCGTGACCAGCCGACTCATGCCGGTGACCGGATCGAACACGGCACGTCGCACCAGGCCCGAATCCACCACCACGCGTATGCCGTCGATCGTCAGACTGGTTTCGGCAATATTGGTGGCGAGCACGACGCGGCGCCTGCCCGGTGCCGATGGTGACAGCGCGGCATCCTGGGCGGTGCTGTCCAGGTCACCGAACAGCGGCAGTACGGTGGTGGTGCCTGGCGCCGATGCGTCATCGCGCAATGCCTGTTCCAGGCGCTGTTGCGTGCGCCGGATTTCCGCGGCACCGGGCATGAATACCAGCACGTCGCCTTCGGTTTCGGTCAACGCCCTGAGCGTGATGCGCACCATGCGCTGTTCGACGGTCTCGCGGGTGCGCGAAGCCGCCGTCAACGACGCGCCGGGCAGCAGTGGCGCGTCCTGGGCGGCATACTGCGTGGTTACCGGGAACGGTCGACTCTCGCCGGTGATGCGCGCGGCGGCGCCGAGCAGCGTGGCCACGGCCTCGCCATCCAGTGTGGCCGACATCACCAGCACCCGCAGGTCGGGGTTCAGCACATCGCGCGCATCCAGTGTCAGCGCCAGCCCAAGGTCCGCCTGCAGACTGCGTTCGTGGAATTCGTCGAAGATCACCAGTGCGACGCCTTCCAGTGCGGGATCTTCCGACAGCATGCGTGACAGCACGCCTTCGGTGAGCACTTCGATGCGGGTGGCGGACGATACGCGGGTGTCCAGCCGCATGCGGTAACCCACCGTGCGGCCCACCGGCTCGCCCAGCGTGTCGGCCATGCGACGTGCGACCGCGCGCGCGGCCAGACGGCGCGGCTCCAGCATCAGGATCCTGCCGCCGCGCAGCCAGGGTTCGTCGAGCAGCGCGAGCGGTACCACCGTGCTTTTGCCGGCACCGGGCGGTGCCTCGAGCACGGCCGCACGGCCTTCAGCCAGTGCGGCGCGCAGCGCGGGAAGCAGGGACGCGATGGACAATAATGCGTTCCGCGCTGCGTCGCCGTGAATCAGGACAGTGCGCGATCGAACAGCGCCAGCAGCCGCGACCAGGCGCGCTCGGCCTGTTCTTCGTCGTACACGGCTGAATCGGGTACGCACCAGCCGTGGGCGGCCGGGTACACCTCGATTTCGGCGGGCAGCCCGTTCGATTCGAAGGCCTCACGCAGCGTGTTCTTCACCTGCGGTTCGCGTTCGTCGTCGTTCTCGGCCACCGCGATCAGGAAGTGCGCGTCCATCCGCGGAATCAGCAGATGCGGGCTGTCGGGATTGTCGGTTGCCAGGCCGCCGCCATGGAACGATGCGCCGGCGCCGATGCGTTCATTCATCGTGGCCGCGGTGCGCATCACGATGGGCCCGCCCATGCAGTAGCCGGTGGTGCCGATACGTCGATTGCGGTCGACGGCGGGCTGCTCATCCAGCCATTCCACGAACGCCTGCGCATCGGTGACATGCGTCTGCGCGTTCAGCGACTGCGCCAGCGGCATCACCGTGTTGCGCGTGTCCGGATCGGCGAAGCTGGCGCCTTCGGGCACCACGGGTGAGCGGGCCGTGCGGTAGAACGGATTCACGGTAAGCACTGAGTAACCGGACTGCGCCAGTCGGCGGCCCATCGCCCGGAACGTCGGTCGCAGACCGAGAATATCCGGCCACACCAGCACCGCGGCATGCGAACCGCTGCTCGGATGCACGAAATAGCAGTCGGCGACGCCATCCGGCGTTTCGATTTCCACATCCGTTTCGGTGACCGCCTGGGCATTGGCCACCGGCGGCAGCAGCGCCATCAGTCCGAGGCTCGCCGATGCGGCTCCGAATTCGCGGCGTGTCATGTATTTCTTCAGGTCGTCTTCGAAATGTTGATCGCACATCGGGTCGTTCTCCTGTTCGGCCTGCAGTCTTGCGGCGGCCGGGTCGTGGCGACTTGTTCTGGCCCCCGAGCGGCGCCTGAGCGCGCCCAGTGGCAGACTATACCCAACACGGGGGCTACAGGGAGCACGGATGCCGGATCAATCTCCAGGGACGGCGGCAGCAGGGACCGCCTGGCGGCTCGCCTTCGGCGGCACGCTGCTGTTCGCGATGGGCGCAGGTACGCTGATGCAGTTCACGATCGGTGTGCTCGCGCCGTTTCTGACCGAAGATCTGGCCCTCTCGCGTACCCAGTACGGATCGCTGCTCACCGTGTTTTTCGGGGTGGGCGCGGTCGGCTCGCTGTTCGCCGGCAGGCTCGTGAATCAGCTGGGCGGCCGTGCCATCGTGCTCGCGATCTTCTGGCTGTCGGCGGCGGGTATGGCGGGCATGGCGATTGCCGCGGGCTATGTCACGCTGGTGTTGGCGATCGCGGTGGCGGGACTGGGCACGGCGCTGATCAATCCTGGCACCAATCAGCTGATCGCCACGCATCTGCCGCGTGGTCGCCAGGGTGTGATCCTGGGCATCAAGCAGTCCGGCGTGCAGCTCGCGGCCACTTTGGCCGGTGCGCTGCTGCCGGCCGCGGCCGAGCAGTTCGGGTGGCGAATGGCCGTGCTGTTCAGCGCGCTGGTGCTGCTTGTGGGGGTGGCGGCGACCTGGCTGATCGTGCCTGCACCCGATGCGCGTCGGACGCCCACGCAGCACGTTCAGTCCCGTGACAACCCCGGCGGGTTCGTGTGGTGGATGACCGCCTACGGCTTTCTGATGGGTGCGGGTGTCGCGGCGGTGCTGGCCTTTGTGGTGCTGTACGCCGTTGAAGTGCTCGAATTTTCTCGTACGCGCGCCGGTATGGTGACGGCCTTCATCGGGGCCGTGAGCGTGGCAGCCCGAATCTGGTGGGGACGGGTGGCGGAGCTCACGGCCACATCCACCGGACCGCTGCTGGTGCTGGCGGTGCTGTCCGTGATCGGGCAATTGATGGTATGGGGCGCGCAGTCACTCGGGGAATGGCTGCTGTGGGCGGGTGCCGTGGTGTTCGGCGCATCCGCCGCGTCCTGGAATGCCGTGGGCATGCTGGCCATCGTGCGCGAGCTCGCGCCGGAGGCCACCGGTCACGCCACCGGCATCGTGCAGGCGGCGTTTTATCTGGGCTTGCTGCTGTGCCCGCTGCTGTTCGGCTGGAGCGTGGACCTGACGGGTCACTACGACGTCGGTTGGGCCGGTGTCACGGTCGTGTTCATCGGCGCGACCGTCATGACCGCGGTCTGGCATCGGCGAGTCGACTGGCAGCGACGGTCGGGGTGTGGCTAGCGGCGGCGCCGATGTTTTTTCATCAGCATCAGGCCCGTCAGTATCAGGATCATCACGCCGCAGATGACCAATGCCGTTGCGATCGCGGCTGCGGGGGAGATGCCGTCGGCCAGCGCAAGACCGAGGCCAATGGATACGCAGCAGATCACCCAGATCGTTATGCCGGTGGTTCTGGACAAGAAATCGCTCCTTCGCTTCGGTGTCGTGCAGTCCGGGGGCGGCGGCTGCCGTGCCGGACTTGACCGCGCCACGGCCGGCGTGGGCCGCCTCGAAAGATCGGGGGCGGGAAACCCGCCCCCGACCACCGGGCTTACTCGATCATGCGACTTTGGAAATACGCGCCCATGTAGTACGTGGATCCGACAAGGCCGATGGACGATGCCGCCCAGCCCGCCAGTCCGCCGCCCCCGACGGCCTTCGATACCAGTGCGGCGCCGAACAGCACGACCGGTACGAATCCGCCGCCGACCTGATTGATTTCCTGCTGAGTCAGAAGTCTCATCCCTGTTCCTCCTGTTCTGTGAATTGAAGTGGCTTCGCGTGGATCAGACTACGCCGCTCGCGGCTGGTCGACGATGGACATATCCTGATATTTCCGTCAGAAACGGTGGTGTGGAACCTGCCGTGAGGGCGTTACAGTGGTGACTGGCTTCATTGAGCGGCGAGGTCTTGGCGTGCCGAAAGGAAGTGGAACTTGAACGTCTCTCGTCGCGGCGTCGCGGCTGTGTCGGCCGGCATCATGATCGTTCTTTCGACGCTACAGATCCTGCGGGCTCGTGCCGATGCCGAGCCGGTCGGTTTTGTGCCGTGGATAATCCTTGTGTGCGCGCTGGTGCTGCTGGCGATCGCGGCGGGAGGGATGATTCGCGGGCGCTGACCAATCGGCGGTGCATCGCGCACCGGCACGGTCTGGAGGCATGCGGCATGCGGCATGCGGTATGCAGCCCGGCGCCGGCGCCGGCGCCGGCGTCCTCGCGACCTTCGCGGCGCGGCCGGCGCGGCAAACAGCCGTGGGCGATGCGCTATGCTTCCAGGTTTCCGCAAGTGAACCGCCCGCATGTCTCAAGCCGAATCCCGAACCGCAGTGCAATGTGAGGAGTGGCCGCGCGCCAGCATCAGAAAGGCCGACGTGGAGCGTGTCGTGAGCGGGCATCCGTGGATCTACGGCAACATGATTCACGAAATCGAGGGCGAGCCGCGGAACGGCGGGCCGGTTGCGATCGTTGATGCGCGCGGTCGTCAGCTTGGCGCGGGGCTGTACAACGCCGCTTCCCGGATAGCGATCCGGGTGCTGTCGCAGCACCTGGAGCCGTTTGACGAAAGGTTCTTCGAGCGACGTTTCCGCGCTGCGCTGCGCTGGCGACAGCGTTACATGGCCGACGCCCCCTGTTATCGGCTCGTGAACTCCGAAGCGGACTCGCTGAGCGGGCTGATTGCCGATTGCTACGAGGACGTGGTCGTGCTGCAGTTTTCCTCGCTGGGCATGGCTGAACGCAGGGCGGCCATTGTCGCCGCGCTGGTCAATGTGCTGCAGCCACGCGCGATCATCGAGCGTGGTGACAATCCGGGCCGACGGTTCGAAGGGCTGCCGGACACCGGCGGCCTGCTGTACGGTGCGCTGGACGGGCCCGTTGTCGCGAGGATCAACGGGCTTGAATTCGAGGTGGACGTACTGCGCGGCCAGAAGACCGGCCTGTATCTCGATCAGCAGTCCAACTGGCAGCGGGTGGCCTCACTGCTGAGTCAGCGGCCCGGTGCAAGGGTGCTGGACTGCTTCTCGTTTGCCGGTGGCTTTGGTCTGCATTGCGCGCGTGCCGGCGCAGCCCGGGTGCACATGCTTGACCAGAGCGAAGGTGCGATCGCGGCAGCTCGACGCAACGCGGCGCTGAACGCGCTCACTGGCGTGTGCAGTTTCGAAGTCGGCAATGCGTTCGACTGGCTGAAACAGCTGTCCGGACAGCCCGGCCGCGCCGAGGATTACGACGTGGTGGTGCTCGACCCGCCGCCGTTCGCGCCGAACCGCGCCGCGGTGAAAGGCGCGCTGCGCGGCTACAAGGAACTCCATCTGCGCGCGATGAAACTGATGGCCGCCGATGGATTGCTGGCCACATTCTGCTGCTCGCACCACGTGCATGCGCAGCTGTTCGAGGAAGTGATCGCCGCGGCGGCGCGCGACGCCCACAGAATGCTGCGTCGCGTCGCGGTATGCGGCCAGTCAGCCGATCATCCGGTGGTCGTCGCCATCCCCGAGACCGAGTACCTCAAGGGCTTCATTTACGAGGTGAGTTCGCGCGCGTAGACCGACACCTACGCCCCCGGTGCCGGCGCTCAGAAGTTCACCGTCAACCGCGCATACAGCACCCGGCCACGCGGATCATGCACCTTGGCGTCGTAACCGCCATTGGTGGCCACAGACGGTGGATTGCGATCCGTGAGGTTGATGCCGCCGACGCTCAGCACGGGCCTGGCCATGCCGCCGAACCGGTAGGAGTACTGGCCATCCAGCGTCGTGAAGCTGCCAATGCGCGTGAAGGCTTCGGGGCCCTGGCCTGCCGCTACCTCGTCGTTGTCGTATGAGTCGATATGCCGTACGGCGAGGTTCAGGCCGTGGTTGCCCAGCCCCCAGTTCATCGTCGCATTCATGCGCCAGCGCGGTGTCGAGGTGGCGAAGTTCGCGAAATTGCGTCGCCCCGCGCCATCCATCTGCCCGGCCTGCGGGTCATCGAGGTCGTAAGACGAGATTCGTGTGCCGTTGAAACCGAAACTGAAAACGCCGGCATCGCGACTGAAGACGTTGTAGCGCATCGACAGATCGAAGCCGTCCGTGTCCAGCGATGACGCATTGTCGTAGTACGTCAGCACACGCAGCAGCAGCCCGGTGACCGGGTCGCGGATCACCTGCTCCTGCGCCTGCGTATCGCCGTCCGCTGCGGCATTCAGCAATGCCTGCGGGTTCTGCTGGATCAGCACGTTGCTGTAGCGGAACGACCAGTAATCCAGGCCCAGTTCCAGGTTGTCGGTGGCCGACCAGCTGACACCGAGATTGCGGATGTCGGCCTCCTCGGGCTGCAGCGGCGTGCCGTCAGGATCGGGCTGGGTGCGTACCGGGAAGAACTGCGCTGAGCCGACGTTCGGGTCGGTCAGCTGCGCCAGCGTGGTCTGCGTACCGAAGGTCTGGAACAGCGAAGGCGCGCGGAACGCGGTGCCCGCGGATGCACGCAGCGACACGTTCAGTGTCGGCCGCCACAGCAGCGTCGCCTTCGGGTCCGTGGAGCGTACGCCGCTGCCGTAGTCCTCGCGGCGCGCGGCGAGCTGCAGATCCACGTTGTCACCCAGCGGCAGCGCCAGTTCGGCGAACACAGCGTTCACGCTGCGGTCGTCGGCAAAATCCGGATTGCCGATCAGGAACATGTAGTTGTCGTTGTTGGCCTGCTCGTCGTATTCGTAGCTGATCTTCTCGCCACGGTACTGCGCACCCACCGCAAGGCCCAGCGGGCCGCCGCGCAGATCGCCGAACAGCGCCGACGCGACGAGGCCGGCGGTCGTCAGCTCCAGTCGGGCATGTATGCTCTCGGTGCCGAGCAGATGGTCATACAGGGCTGCGGAATTCACCGTCCCTGTGCCTGTCAGCGCGCTGCCGAAGGGGTTGAAGTACAGACAGGACCCGACGCCCGGCGTGCCGGTCGAGGCGTCGCAGTCCGGGCCACCCAGGCCGTTCATGGCCAGCGCGAAGCGATCGGCCAGCACGTCTTCGGCTGCGATGAAGATCTTGTTGCCGCTCCATTGTGCGTCGGCATCCCAGCGCCAGCGTTCACCGGCCTCGCCGCTCAGCGCGAGCGCGATGCGGCGTGTGTCGGAGTTGTGCGTGCTGACGCTGGCAGGGCCCGCCGGCCCGATCAGGCGGCCGATGAACAGCACGTCGCTGCCGAACGGATTATCGGGATGGGTGGCGGGCACCGTCGGGAACTGCGCGAACGGAAACGAGGGCGAATTGTTGCGCTCGGCGCGGTTGTTCACGGCGTGCACCTCGAAGCGACCGTCCAGCGTGTCGGTGAACCGATGGGTCATCTCCAGATAGCCCGAGGCGCGTGACTCCTTCGGAACGATCGAATAGTAGTCACCGAAATCGAACTGGCACAGGCCGATATCGATCGGTCCGCCCGGCGCCGGCACCGACATCGCGATGTCGGGAATGATCTTCGGGTCCTGCGCGGCCAGCGCCGTGCAGGCCGGGTCCGCGAACACCGGCGGATTGGCGCCCGGCACCGGCGGCAATCCCAGCTGCGGTTCCACGAAGTCCGCCACGCCGTTGCCGTTGCTGTCGAACGCGGCCGTCCAGACCGGCTGATAGGCGGGATTGCCCGGCAGCGACGGCACCAGGAACGATCCCGGGTTGCCCGCCTGGCTGACATCGATACCGGGCCCGGACAGGCGCCGGTCGCGCGTCGTCAGCGGGTCGCGATCCAGATAGTTGAACGCGAACAGCAGGCCGGTGCGTTCGCTGCCGGTGCCGATCAGACCGCTGAGCTGCAGATCGTTCTGTGGGTGATCGTGGATGGTCTGTGTGTCCAGCGTGAACTCGAATCCGCGAAAACCGCTGCGTGTGATGTAGTTGACCACACCGGCAACCGCTTCGGAGCCGTACAGCGCCGCGGCGCCATCCTTCAGCACTTCCACCCGATCGAAGGCGATCATCGGTGGCAGCGACGACAGGTCGACGAAGTTCTCGCCGCGATCAGTGGCCACCGCGCTCGGCGTCTGCCGGCGGCCGTTCAGCAGCACCAGCGTGGAGCTGACGCCGAGGCCGCGCAGGTTCACATTGCTGGTGCCCGTGGTCAGGTTCTGGGTGAAGGCATCGGGATTGTTCTGCGAGCCGGTATTGATCGTCAGCGCGTCGGTGATCTCGCTGAGGCGTGTGATACCGCTGGTGTCGATCTCCTCGCGACCGACCACCACCAGCGGCGACGGCGAGTCGAACTGCGACGGCCGGCGAATATAGGTGCCGGTGACGATGATCTCGTCCACCGTGTCCTGTTGCTGTGCGATACCGGCGCCCGGCATCAGCAGGCTGCCGGGAATGATCCATAGTGCTGACGATCGACGCAGTTTCATCGTCGTGCTCCTGACGGTTGCGCGCAGTCGTTATTCGACCACGCTGGTGTCATTGATCTCGATCAGCGTGCCGCCGGAGGCGGCGAACGTGACGGTTTGGCGCTGCATCTCCACGGTAGTGGCCAGGTCCAGCGCGGGATTGAACAGCGAGGAATGGCCGCCGGCCGTGAAGCGCACGATGCCGCTGACGGTGCCAGGATCGAACACCGTGGTGCTGATCGACGGCAGGCCCCACAGCGATGCGATGTGATCGGTGGGGTCGTTGGGCACTGTGGTATCACCGATCACCGACAATACCAGCAGCGGCTGGTTGGCGGCCGCCGCGGCAACATAGTTGGTCGGCTCCACCGGGTCGATCAGCGTCTGCAGGTCGCGCACGAAGTGATCGAAACCGGCCGTGCCCGGCGGCAGGCCCTGCGCCGCGAGGCCCGCGCGGATCGGCTCGCCGAACGTCACCGCCTCGGGATCGGTGAGAATCGCCGTCCACGGTCCGGCCGGGTTGGCCAGCGTCGCGGTGACCAGTGGCGGTTCCATGCCGAGAAAGACACCGCTGATGATGCTGCCCAGCGATACGGCGACGAAGTGGACCCGGTCGCCGTCGAAGTCCGGGCCGGCAAGGCCATCGGGCACGGCCATGACCGGGATCGTATGGGTCAGATGCAGCAGGTCGGACACCGCCTGACGGATATGATCACGGGCATTGAGCGGGTTCTGAAGGTTCAGTATCTGCCAGCCGTTGTCGATGTCGCCGTCCGGGACGAAGACACCGGTGTCGCCGACGTTGTCCAGGCCGAAGTGTCGCTCGTTGTTGCCCAGCGGGTGTCCTGGACCCTGGTAGAACGGGCTGGTGGTGTCCAGAACGCCGTGCAGTGGCAGATCGATGGCGATCACCGCGAATCCCGCCTGCGCGAAAGCGTCGGCCACGGCCAGCATCACCGTCCGGTTCAGCGTGATGCCATGCTGGAAGATCGCCACCGGCCAGCCCGCGGCCGGCCTGGTCTGGCCACTGTCGTCATTGGGCAGCGTCAGCAGCACCGGAATGCGCATGTTGGGCACGCGCGGCAGAGGCGCCGGGTTCGTCACATTGGGCGGAACGAACTCATCGTTCACCCAGACGCTGTCCAGCGGCACGGCCGGATCACCGAAGTACGGCGCTTCCATATAGCCGACATAGAGATCGGCATAGCCGTCCAGGCCGAGGCCCAGGTCGCCGGTGGTCACGCCGGCCGGGACGATCGTGGTCGACTGCGGTGCCACGTTGGCGGCAACGGCGTCGAGCACGTCGGCGGTGGACTGCGTCAGCATGGTCCAGGCAGTCGCCACCGATGCGCCCGGCAGACCCAGCGTACCGACGGCCAGATCGATCAGCGGCGTGATCGCGGGGAACAGGGGATCGAGCTGCGGTGCGCCCGGAACGCTGGTGAGCCCGGCCAGATGGGCGTCGCGCACCGCGCCGAAGATGGTGTCGGCGGCCGCCGCCGAGCCATACACGCTCTGCACGCCGGAGGTGACGATGAAGGCATAGCGGGTGCGGGGCGCAAGCGGCATCAGCGGAACGATTTCCAGCGCCGCGCCGCCGGCCGCCGGAGAAACCCGCAGCCGGTAGTGCAGGCCCGCCACCAGCGGCATGTTGTTGGTCACGTCCAGCACGAACACGTTTTCCGTGCCGGTCGGCTCCAGGGGGTTGAACGGTTCCAGCGACTGTGGATCCAGCGGCGCGTTGAACGGTGCGCTGATCACCGCGGTGGTGGAGAAGCCGTCGATGGTATTCAGCGCGTTCGCCAGCGGACTGGTGATCTTCACGGGCACGTTCAGCTGCACGCCGGTGGGGTTGTACAGATCGTTGGGGTAGGGAACGACATCGACCGGCGGCGCGTACAGGGCAACGAAACCCTCGCCCTGCGGTGGGGCCGGTGGGTCGAAGCTCGTTGGCGCCGGGCCGCGGGAGGTTCCGCTCTCGCAACCGCTGACGGCCAGCAGCGCCGACAGACAAAGCAGCGTTGTGATGTGTCGCAGCATCGCCTCTCCCCCTCTCGTCGGTTGCGATAAGACGGATCATATGCAATTTGACTGCAAGTGACACCTCGACTGGCGTGATAGCTGTTTCGGTTAGAATGCGCGGCGGCAGTCCGGCGGAGCGCGACGTGAAAATTGCGGTACTTTTTGGTGGCGACAGCATGGAGCGCGACGTATCGGTTGCGAGCGCCGCCCAGGTGGTGGCGGCGCTGCGCCGACGGGGCCACGAGGTGGTCGCCGTCGATGCGCTGACTGGTGCGCTGGACACGGCGGCTGAAGCGGCGGCGCTGCAGCCGCGGATCGCCGCACTGCCACCCGATCAGGCCCGGCCCGATGGCCTGCCAACGGGACTGCTGGCGCCGGCCGTGCTGTCCGCCGATCTGGTATTCATCGCGCTGCACGGCACCACCGGTGAAGACGGTACGCTGCAGGGGCTGTATGACCTGGCCGGGGTGCGCTACACCGGCAGCGGCCGGCTGGGTTCAGCGCTGGGCTGGGACAAGGACGTTGCCAAACACCTGTTTCGCGCCGCCGCGGTAGCCACGCCCGACTGGCTGATGGCGCCGGCATCGGCGCAGCAGGTGGCCGAGGAGCTGGGATTCCCGGTGATCGTGAAACCCAGCGGCCAGGGTTCCACCGTCGGCCTGACGCTGGTCAATGAACCCGGAGAACTGGTCGCGGCGATCACGCTGGCCGCGCGGTTCGATCGAGACGTGATGATCGAGCGCTATGTGGCCGGCCGCGAACTCACCGTCGGCATTCTTGATGGCGAGGCGCTGGAGGTTGGTGAGATCATTCCGGCCACCGGGCCGATTTTCGACTACACCGCCAAGTATCAGCAGGGCGGCGCACAGGAAATCTTTCCCGCCCGTCTTACACCGGCATTACGCAATGCCGCCCGGGAGCTGGCGATGGCCGCCCATCACAGCCTCAAACTCTCCAGTTACAGTCGCGTCGACTTCCGTATGGATGCCGACGAACGGCTCTGGTGCCTTGAAGTGAATACCCTGCCGGGGCTGTCATCCGGCAGCCTGCTGCCACAGTCCGCCGCGGCGGGTGGAGTGGGTTTCGACGAATTGTGCGAACGCATTGCGCGTGCGGCGCTGCCGGGCTGATCAGCGTCCCGCGCAGCGCACCACCCGGAGTCTGTGCGAAACTGTCGGGCGGGGCGACGGTCGCTGACTGTTCTGTTTCGCCACCCATGTTCTGTTACGGAGACGGATCCGCCGATGAAGCTTTATCACTCAGACAAGAGTCGTTCCACACGCGTGCTGTGGCTGCTGGAGGAATTGGGCCTGAAGTATGAACTGGAGCGACTGCCGTTCGATCGCAAGTCGCTGCAGTCGGTGGATTACCTTCAGCTCAATCCGTTCGGCAAGGTGCCGGTACTGGTCGACGATGCCGTCACGATGTTCGAATCGGTGGCCATCATCCAGTACGTGCTGAATCGCTACGGTGAAGGCCGTCTTGAGCCGGCCATGTCGTCGCCGCAGTACGGCGAGTATCTTCAATGGATGCACTTCGGCGAATCCACGCTGATGGGGCCTGTGGCGCAGATTGCCCTGCACGCGATGCTGCTGCCGGAAACCGAGCGCAGCGTGGAACAGGAAACCGCCGGCCGGCGGGCGTTCGCGCATTACGCCAGACAGCTGGAGAAGCTGCTGAGCACCCGCACCTATCTGGTCGGAGACGACTTCACGGCGGCCGATATCGTCATGGGCTATACGCTGGCCAGTGCCAGTGCCTTCGGTGCGATACCGGAGGAATGCACCGCGGTGCGCGCCTACCTCGGCCGCCTCCAGGAGCGCCCCGCGTTCAGACGCGCCTTTGGTCTCGCCGCGTGAGACGGCAACTGCCGGCATGAACGCCGGCGCTCCTTGCGGGCCACCCGATGCGCCGACTGCCCTCGGGCGGCCGCCATGCCGGGCGTTGTTCATGTGCTGGAATGAAGATGGTGGGCCCGCCAGGACTCGAACCTGGGACCAAGGGATTATGAGTCCCCTGCTCTAACCAACTGAGCTACAGGCCCTGAATTCCTGATATACGCAGCGTGCGCCTGACGCCGTGCGGGGATCAGTCGTCCAGCAGGAAGCTGCGCAGCTGATCCGAGCGTGACGGGTGACGCAGCTTGCGCAGCGCCTTGGCCTCGATCTGCCGAATCCGTTCGCGCGTGACGTCGAACTGCTTGCCGACTTCTTCCAGCGTGTGGTCGGTGTTCATGTCGATGCCGAAGCGCATGCGCAGCACCTTGGCTTCGCGCGGCGTGAGGCCGGCCAGCACCGAGTGCGTGGTTTCCTTCAGGCCCGACTCGGTGGCCGAATCGATCGGCGACAGCACCGCCGTATCTTCGATGAAGTCACCGAGATGCGAGTCTTCGTCGTCGCCGATCGGGGTTTCCATCGAGATCGGCTCTTTGGCGATCTTCAGCACCTTGCGAACCTTGTCTTCCGGCATCTCCATGCGCTCGGCCAGTTCGTCCGGCGTGGGTTCGCGGCCCATCTCCTGAAGCATCTGCCGCGAGATGCGGTTGAGCTTGTTGATGGTCTCGATCATGTGCACCGGAATGCGGATCGTGCGCGCCTGGTCGGCGATCGAACGCGTGATCGCCTGGCGGATCCACCAGGTGGCGTAGGTGGAGAACTTGTAGCCGCGCCGGTATTCGAACTTGTCCACCGCCTTCATCAGGCCGATGTTGCCTTCCTGGATCAGATCCAGGAACTGCAGGCCGCGGTTGGTGTACTTCTTGGCGATGGAGATCACCAGACGCAGATTGGCTTCGACCATCTCTTTCTTGGCGCGCCGTGCCTGCGCCTCGCCGAGCGAGATCTGACGGTTGACTTCCTTGATCTCCGCGATGGTGAGATTGGCCGCCACCTCGGTCTTCTGAAGACGCTTCTGCGCGCGCTGGATGTCGTCCTTCAGCTTGGCCAGCTGCGAGGAGTGCTTGCGCTTGGAGCGGATGTGCTTTTCCACCCACTCGAGGTTGGTTTCATTTTTCGGAAAGCTGGAGATGAAGTCCTTGCGCGGCATGCCGGCGTCACGCACGCACAGCGCCATCACCTGGCGCTCCTGCGCGCGGATGCCGTTGATCGTGTCGCGCAGCTGGGCGACCAGCAGGTCGAACAGCTTCGGCGCCATTTTCAGTTCCATGAATTCCGCGGTCAGCGCCTTCACGGCTTTTTTCGTGGCGGCGTTTTTCGCGCCGTCGGCAGCCAGTGAATCGGTGTAACGCTTGTGCAGGCGCTTCAGCTTCTTGAGGCGACGGGCGACTTCCTCCGGATCGGGGCCGGTGTCGGCGGGCGATGAAGAGTCGTCGTCACCGTTGTCATTGCTCTCGGCGGCGCGCGCCGCAGGTTCGGCGATCTGCTCGTTCGGATCGATGAAGCCGACGATGATGTCCTGAAGACGTGCTTCGCCGCGCGTGTACTGATCGTGGGAGTCGAACAGCAGGTCGAAGGTCGGCGGAAACTGCACCAGCGCGGTACGCACCTGATCCAGGCCTTCCTCGATTCGCTTGGCGATACGGATCTCGCCCTCGCGGGTGAGCAGTTCCACGGTGCCCATCTCACGCATGTACATGCGTACCGGGTCGGTGGTGCGGCCGAACTCGGCGTCGACGGTGGCCAGTGCGGCGGCGGCCTCATCGGCCGCGTCGTCGTCGTTGGAGACCGCAGCATCGGACAACAGCAACGACTCGGCATCGGGTGCTTTTTCATACACCGTGATGCCCATATCGTTGATCATGTTGACGATGTCTTCGATCTGTTCCGGATCGACGATGTCACTGGGCAGGTGGTCGTTGACCTCACCATAGGTGAGGTAACCCTGTTCCTTGCCTTTGGCGATCAGCAGCTTGAGCTGCGACTGACGCTCGTCTTCCTGGTGCTGGGCGGGAGTATCCATATAGTGCCGTATTCCTCGTGAGATCTCCTAGTGAGATCGGGTCAGGCGGATCAAACGCTCAATTCTAGCGTAATCCGGCCGGTTCAGCCAGTCTGCAACGCCGGGTCACGATCCGTCACCGCCGCCGGCGAACGGCCCTGCAGCCGGCATCATTCACTTTGACCACGCTGAAGCCGGTGTATCTCCGCTTCGCGGACCTTTTTTTCGCGATGCTCGCGGATCAGCCTGTCCAGGCTGTCGGCCAGGACCGCCGGCGCGGCATCTTCGTCGTCCAGCGGCGCGATCGCGGCCAGTCGACCCAGATGGCGGCCTTCGGGATCGTCGCGGAACCGCTCCAGCAGTGTGGCGGAACGGATCCGGGGATTGTCGCGGATCATGTCCAGCAGGCGTCGCAGCAGGTCGGCGCCAGGCTGGTGCAGTTCTTCCAGTCCCGCCACCGGCGGCAGGTTGGCGCCGGCAGCCGGGTAGTGCAGCAGCAGCGTAATGGCCTTGCGCACCAGCGTGGAGCGGGTGCGGTGCGTGGCGGGGCGGGGTGTGGGGGCGTCCGCGGCCGAGCCGGTATCCAGCAGCGCCTCGACCCGGGACTCCGGCAGCCGGGCGGCGGCGGCCAGTTCGCTGGTGAGCAGCTCGCGGTAGACGCCGGCAGGCAGACGCGCCAGCAATGGCCTGGCCAGTGCGATCAAGCGGGCACGGCCATCGGCACTGTCGGGATCCGTCTGTTCGCGCAGCGTGTCGATCATGAACGTGGACAGCGGCAGCGCACCGGCGAGGCGTTCGCGGAACGCGTCGGCGCCGGCGGAGCGCACCAGCGAATCCGGATCCTCGCCCTGCGGCATCAGCAGGAACTTCAGTTCAACGTTGCCTCCGCCATAAGGCAGCACGGTTTCCAGTGCACGCCAGGCGGCGGCGCGACCGGCGCGATCGCCATCGAAACAGAACACGACGCGTCGCGCGAGGCGGGTCAGTCGCCGCACGTGGTCGGGTGTGGTGGCCGTGCCCAGGGTGGCCACCGCACCGGCAATGCCGTGCTGCGACAGGCTTGCCACGTCCAGATAGCCTTCCACGACAATCAGCTCGTCGCTGCGCGACTGCTGCTGGCGCGCTTCATACAGCCCGTACAGCGCGCGTCCCTTGTGAAAAACGGGCGTTTCCGGCGAGTTCAGATACTTGGGCTCGCCGCTGCCGAGCACGCGGCCACCAAAGCCCAGCACCTGCCCGCGCGGGTCGCGGATCGGGAATATGATGCGGTCGCGAAAGCGGTCGTAGCGCCGGCCCTGTTCGTTCTCGATCACAAGACCGGCGCTGATCAGCTGCGCAATCCTTGCCGGGTTCGTGCCCAGCGCCGACAGGATCGTGTCCCAGCTGTCCGGCACGTAGCCCAGGCCAAAGCGGCCGGCGGTGGCGCCGTCGATGCCGCGGTTCTTCAGGTATTCGATGGCGTGCGGCGTCTCGCGCAGCAGGCGACGGTAGATCTGGTCGGCTTCGCGCAGCAGGTCGATCAGCGCATGACTGTCGTCGCTCCGTGCGTCGCGGTCGTCACGGATCTCGGGCATCTCAAGCCCCAGGCTTTCGGCCAGCGACTCGATCGCCTCCGGAAAGCTCAGGCCTTCGTGATTCATCAGAAAGCCGATCGCCGTGCCATGCGCGCCGCATCCGAAGCAGTAATAGAAACCCTTCTCCGGGCTGACGGTAAACGATGGTGTTTTTTCGTTGTGAAAGGGGCACAGGCCCTTGAAGTCGCGGCCGCCCATTTTCTTCAGCGCCACGCGGGCGCCGATGACCTCGACCAGATCGGCGCGGGCGATCACTTCATCGATGAAGGGCTGCGGAATGCGCCTGCTGCTCATGCTGGTGGCTGCGGTCGAATGGACACGGCTGGACGGTGCGGGATCGCCTGAGGATCATAGCAGCTGGCAAGCGCGGCAAGCGTGACGCGGCCGGCGCGGCGGGCAGAGCGGATGGCGGCGCGGCGCTGCGTCCGGCCGACGGCCAGGGTTGCGGCCGGCGGCGTGTGATCCGCCGCGGTTCAGTTGCCCCGGCCGGCCAGTGCCGCGAGCACGCGCGCCGGGGTCAGCGGGTACTGTTGCATCCTCACCCCGGTGGCGTCGAAGAAGGCATTGGCGATGGCGCCGGCGGCGGCGGCCATTACTTCTTCGCCGGCCCCCGAATACGGTTCCTGAAGCCGCTGCACGACGACGGGCGTCACCTCGGGGCATTCTTCAAACCGCAGCGTGCGATAGCCGGACCAGTCGAGGCTCGTGACGCCCGTCTCGCTGAATGTGACTTCCTCGAACAACATGCGGCTTGCGGTCTGCACCAGCTGACCGACGATCTGCGATTCGACGATGGCCGGATTCACCACGCAGCCGGCGTCGATGGCGCCATACAGGTGGCCGATGCGCACCTGCCCGGTTTCGGTGTGCACTTCGATCTCGGCCACCGCGCCACCCCACGACGCCAGATGCGTGCCCAGACCGATGCCACGTCCGCGCAGTACCGGCCCGTCACCGACTGTGCTGTGCGCCGGCCGCGGCGTCCACTGCGCGGCGGCGGCGGCGGCTTCGAGTACGCCCAGCCAACGTTCGTTGAGAATGTTGTGCCGGCGGAATTCGTACGGGTCCTCACCGAGCCGGTAGGCGAGTTCGTCGATGGCCTGTTCGGAGGTGAATGACAGCGACAGGCCGAGCGGCGAACGCAGCCAGCCGGCCCGCAGGTATCGGGTTCGCGTCAGTCGGTGGTTGACCAGACGAAGGTTGTCGATGGCGTACATCGCGCCACAGTTGGAGGGGCTCACCTGCTGCGACACCAGAAATGCCCAGTAGGCCGGATCGGTGCCGTCGGCGAGCTGCTGGGACGGCTCGATCAGGCTCCAGTTGTGATGCCAGCCGTGATACTCGTAGGCCACGATCCTGCCGTCTTCGTCGGCCGCGGCGTGCACCTCCCCGACGTGCGCGGGGCCGTAGGGGTCCCATCCATGCTCGTCCCAGCGCATGAACTGCACCCGCACCGGAGCGCCCGCCAGCTGCGACATGATCGCCGCCGCCATCGCGGCGTCGTCCCAGCAGCTGTGACCATAGGTGCCGGAGCTTTCGCAGTACTGCACGCGAATAGCGGATTCGGGCAGCCCGATCACCGGCGCCAGCGATCGGCGAGTGCCATAGCAGTCCTGCGACGCGGCGATGACCAGTGCCGAGTCGTTCCTGACGTCGGCCAGCGCGCAGTTCGGCGCGAAGGTGCCGTGTGTCTGATAAGGACACTGCGTAGAGAATGTCACCTGGTGCGCCGCCGCGTCGAACGCATCGCCGGCAGCGCCGCGTTCGAGCACGACCGTGGTGTCGGTGTCGTCACCGCGCATGGTGTCATGCAGACGCTCGAACGGCGGCAGTGACGGCGTCGTGTCCCAGGTCACGTCCAGCGCCTGCGCGGCACGCACGGCATCCCATTCGTGCTCAGCCACCACGCCGATGAAGTCATCGCGGTGAACCACGCGCGCGCCTTCGATATGGGCGATGGAGGCCTCGTTGACGGACAGCACCGGCGCGCCGGCGCCGTAAGCCGGCTGACCGCGCGGCCGCACGATGCGCCCATGCAGCATGCCGGGCAGCCGCTGATGCTGGATGTAGCTGTACGTGCCGGCCACCTTGGCGGGAGAGTCCTTGCGCTGTGCCCGCGAGCCCACGAGCCGGTAGTCGGCGGGTGATTTGATCGGCGCGTTGCCGGTGAACGGAATATCGAACAGCCGGTCGCCGATCAGCTCTCCGTAGGTGACCTGGGCACTGGAGCCCGCTGCCGTGACCACGCCATTGGCAACGCTGAGTTCGCCGGCTGGCGCGCCAAGGTGTTCAGCCGCGAGCCGCAGCAGCGCCTGGCGGGCTTCGGCGGCCGCCTGACGCACCTGAGGTCCGCCGCGCGCGATCGACGCGCTCGAATAGGTGCCCCCCTGATTCGGTGTGATGTGGGTGTCGTGCTGCGCGGTGGTGATCTGGTCGACGGCCAGATCGAGTTCCTCGGCGGCGATCTGCGGCAGCGATGTGGTGGTGCCCTGACCGAGCTCGACGAACCCGATATACAGCGTTGCCGTGTTGTCGGCATGGATGGCAAGCCAGGTGTCGATGCGTTGCGGATTCGGCGGGCCGGCCGCGGAGTCGCGCGCTGCCTGTTGAGCATGGCCGGTTCCCGTGGTCAGGCCCAGGCTGAAGCTGACGACCAGCGCGCCACCGGCCTTGAGAAAGACACGCCGGTCGACCGACATCGTGTCGGATCCGTCCGTCATGGGGAGCCGTTCCCAGAGCCGTTCCCAGAGCCGCTCCTGAGCGCCTGCGCCGCGCGACCGATCGCGGCGACGATGCGTGGATACGTGCCGCAGCGGCACAGATGGCCATTCATCGCCGATCGGATCTCGGCCGCCGTGGGATCCGGGTTGCGCTCCAGCAGTTCGACGGCTTTGACGATCATGCCGTTGTAGCAGTAACCGCACTGCAGGGCCTGTTCATCCAGCATGGCCTGCTGAACCGGGTGCAGTGCCGGCACCTGATCAAGACCGCGCGCGGCGGCATGCCGTGCGGGCAGGCCTTCCAGCGTGGTGATGTCCCTGTCTGCCACGGCTTCGATGGGTATCACGCAGGAGCGCATCTCCACACCGTCGACCAGCACTGAACACGAGCCGCATTGCGCAAGCCCACAGCCGAAACGCGGACCCTTGAGCTGCAGGTCGTTGGCGAGTGCGTACAGCAGGGGCATGTCGGGCTCCGCACTGACCGTGTGCGGGCGACCGTTTACCTGCAACTGGAAGTCCCGAGCCATGTCGGGTCCGATATTAGTACAGATCGTGCTCCGGGTGCGCCTCACGCCTTCATGCGGGCGTTATTCCCGCAACGTCAGCCGTGCGCCGTCCTGGCGCTCCAGGGTCTTGTTGTCGATGCGCCTGAACGTGGCCTCGGGCAGCCCTCCAGCGTAGGTGACGACGACCCGGTCGCGCGTTACCTCGTAGGTGAACGTCGGTGTCCCGGCAACGGCACCCAGCAGCCGGCCCTGGCCGTTGGCGCCGAACTCGTAGGTGGCGCCGGAGCCCGGCATCGTATAGGCGCCCTCTTCGATGCCGGCGCCGCCACAGGCACTGAGCATCAGCATCAGCGTCAGCAGCAACGGAATCGGCAGCGCCGATCGGGATCTGCCCTGGTCTTGGGTAGTCGCATTCATAGGTCACCTCGCGTTGGATCAGGCGTCGATGTCGGCGGTAGCCTAAACCTTCGCATGCGGGCCTTCTTCCCCTGTTGAGGGGAGATTCAGGGTCCGCTGAACCCCGCTGTACTGCGAACGATCAGGGCAACGGCCTCGGCCAGGCGATGGGTGCCGGTTTTCAGGAGGATGGCTTTCACGTGTGAGCGTACCGTTGCCGTACTGACGCCCCGGTATGCGGCGATCCGGGCCACCGAGTGACCGCTGGCCAGGCTGGCCGCCACCGCGGCTTCCGTATGTGTGAACCCGAACAGTTCACACAGCCCGCTGACAGCCGGTGCGACGGCTTCGGGATCACGCACGACAACCAGCGCCAACGGCGTCGAAGAACAGGGTGTTATCCCGCCGGCCTGCAACGGGGTGACGAGCAACGTCAGTGGCAATCGTCCGTCACGCGGTATGGCCAGGGCAGCCTCCGCCGGCAGCGCGCGGCCGGCGGCGGTGGCAACGGCGGCATCGACGAGACGGAGCAGCCGCGCATTGAGCGCTGCTTCCGCCAGCACGAGGCGATCCCGTCGTTGCATCAAGCCGTCCGCCCCGCGCAACTGCTGCTCCCCTCGTGTATTGAGGGTCACCAGCCGACAGCCGCGGTCGACCACAAAGACAGCCGCGTCGATCCGCTCCAGCAGACTGTCCGCCGCGCGTTGCCGGATCGTCGCTGCCGACAAGGTCTGACCAAGCCATAGAGCCCGCTGCAGGTGGGGCAGTAGCAGCGCCACCCTGCGACGGTCGTCATCCGTGTAGGCGCCCGCCTGTTGCGGACGATGAACGCCGAGAACGCCCAGTACGCCATCCCCTCCCGGAAAGACCGCGCCGATCATGTGGTAGATGCCCAGGGCCCGAAGCCATTCCTGATAAAAGCCGCTGGTTTTCTGTTCGGCCGGCGACACGAGGTCATGATCGGTGACGATGCGCGACACGCCCAAAGCGGTCGAGCGCTGCACCCACAGGTCCTGCTGATGCCAATGCATCGCCCAGGACTGGTCGCGCCCGGAAACGGAAAGATTGGCCGTGCATTCCAACAGACGCACCGTGTCGTCGGGTCCGTGAAGTTTCAACACGGCGCTGGTGGAACCGAGCGCGGAGGCGATGCCGGTCGCGATACCGGCCCAGCCTGTACCTCCGGCGGCCGCGGTGTAGAGCTTCCCGATCAGGTCGGGAAAGGGGTCGTCATGGCCGCCAGCGGTTCCAATCGGCGTTTGAATGGGGACTCTCCGACATGCGCGGGCTCCAGCACCCGCGGGGCGCTCCGCTACTCCACTGGCACGGGCTCTACGGGCTCTACGGGCTCTCTGAGCTCGAGCTCGATCGGCAGATCGAGCTCCGGCGGCAACGTCGTCAGGTCTTCGATCAATTCCCGCATTTCTTCGTTGACCGTGCGCTCCGCATCACGCCGGGCTGAAAACTCTCCGGCATGCTCGTCGCGCGAATCGAACAGGTGTCGCTGGAATTCGTATGCGATCAGCAAGCGGCTGCGCCGGCTCACTGCGTCTGCCCTGTGCGCGGCCAGCGACTCCACGTGCGCCCTGTCGGCCTGGGCGCCTTGTTCCTCAACGATGCGGACAATCTCGTCCGCGGTGCACTCGATGTACTCGTTCAGCATATCCACGAAGCGATGTAACTGCTCGTGGGTCCTGAGCATTTCCGCTTCGGACGCCCGCAGTCCATCCGGCATGATCGGAGTAAAAGCCGTGGGCGGTTCCGTGCAGGCGAACGCCACGCTGCCTGCGCCCGTGGCGATCAGCAGGCTCAATACAGCGCCGCATCGTGTCAGCGAAGTGCGGGCGGATCGTGTCGTTGCCGTCGTATGCATGACCGTCTGCCATGATCCCCCATCGCGCCCGGCCTTGCCAGCATCGCCGACAACGTCTCCGGGCCGACGTGAAATACTCGCCGGCGTGTGGGCACTCGCAGACGCGGCGGCGCGGCGACACGGCCTATTCGCCGCGCCGCCGCCTCGCGTGACTGACAGCCGGCATCAGCCACTGCCAGTCCATCGGGAGATTACCAGCGGTTGCCACCACCGCCACCGCCACCGCCACCATAACCGCCGCCGCCGCCGGAGCGCTTCTCCTGTGGCTTGGCCTCGTTCACCTTCATGGGGCGTCCATCGTGATCGGCGCCGTTGAGTGCGGCGATCGCGGCATTCGCTTCCGCCTCACTGCTCATCTCAACGAAGCCGAAGCCCTTGCTCTGTCCCGAGTCGCGATCCGTGATCAGCTTGGTCAGTTCAACCCTGCCATGCTCGGAGAACTTCGCGGTGAGATCGGCCTCGCTGACCGAATAAGAGAGATTTCCTACGTACAACTTCCTTCCCATGATTCCTCCGACAGGGTTGGTGACCGTCCGCAAAGCCGAGGCGGAATGCCTTTGCACGGATGGTTGGGGATCGACAGCGCATGCCGAGGCGTGACGCCGCGCAGGCGCCTCGCAGGGCATGAGATATTCAGGGTGTGGATAAGCAAGGTCCCGTGCCGTCGTCGGCAACGATGCGCGCTGACGCGCTTGACCGCGAGGGGCTGATGCCGGTCATCCGGCGTGTTCTGTGGCGGGCACTGTAGCAGGATGGCGGGTCGGCCACATGACTATCGCCATTCGCACTGGCGCCATGCCCGATCGGATCGATCGCCAGGAGCACCACCGCTATCCCGGCGACGCGCTCGGTCGCTACAGTCTCGCCTCGTCGCCAAGGACGAAAATCTTCGGACCGCGCGCGTCTTGCCGCGCAGGATGGTGTCCAGCACTGGGCGCTCCCAATTGTGGAGTGATCGTTCCTGTTTGGGAGTGGTTAGCTGGTAGTCAACGGCCTGGTGTCACGAAGCGCATGCGGCTTCGCATTCTGTTCCTGATCGCGGCGAACCAGATCGCAAGATTTGCCGCACAATAGCGCCCCATGACCAACCTGGCCCTGCTCCTGCTCGGTATCGTGCTACTCAGCGCGGGCGGCGAGGCGCTGATTCGGGGTGCGCTGGCAGCTGCCAGTCGCCTGGGCGTATCGCCGCTGCTCAGCGGGCTGGTCATTGTCGGGTTCGGAACGTCCGCTCCGGAACTCATCGTGTCGGTTGATGCGGCGCTGCACCATCGGCCGGACATCGCGATCGGCAATGTTGTCGGCAGCAATATCGGTAACGTTCTGCTGATTCTCGGCACGTGCGCGATCATCACACCGCTGGCTGTCCAGCCGCTGGCGCTGCGCCGGGACGCGGCCACCGTGGTGGCGGCTTCACTGCTGCTGATCGTGCTGGGCGGTGGCAGTGCCTTCGCGCGCCTGGACGCGGTGATCCTGCTGAGCGCGCTCGCGGCCTACCTGGTCTGGGCCTGGCTCAGTGAACGGTCACGTACCAGTCCTTCCGCGGACCGGCATGCCGCTGAGGCGGCCGAGCTTTCCGCTGTGCCGAAAACCACGCTGATGATCCTCGTGGCAATTGTCGCCGGCCTGTGCCTGCTGATACTCGGGTCACGCGTGCTGCTGACCGGCGCGGTCGGTATCGCCGAGCAGGTTGGGTTGTCGGAGGCATTTATCGGATTGACGATCGTGGCAGTCGGTACCTCTCTGCCGGAACTGACCATATCCGTGATTGCGGCTGTCCGACGCCATGCGGACGTTGCGGTGGGCAACGTGCTCGGCAGCAACATCTTCAATGCACTGGGCATCCTCGGGGTTTCGGCATTGCTCCAGCCGCTGCCGATCCCGGAGCGAATTCTCGTGTTCGATCAATGGGTGATGCTCGGCACGTCCGTGCTGCTGCTGCTGTTTCTCTACACAGGACGTCGGCTGAGCCGGAGCGAGGGTGTGGTTCTGCTGCTGCTCTACGTGTCGTATATCGCAGTGAGCTTCAGTGCAGTCTTGCCGGAATGAGTGCTGGAACACCGTTCGCCCGCTGATTCCCTGTCAGGATGCGGCCCCATGCACGCCGTCCCCCCGACGCCGGAGATTGTCCGGGCGTCCGCACCCCATACCCTGATCGCGGCCCGTCGCACCGTACTGGCAGCGGTGACGCTGGCTCTGGCCGGGTCCATTTTCGGCTTCACCTTCGGGCAGGCGACGGGCGCCGTGACCGGCGCGGAAGTGTGGCTGACCGGTTCGTGCATCGTGTTCTGCGCTGCGGTGCTGTTTGCGCTGTTGCGATGGCCGTTCGACATCGTGGTGTGGGTGGCGCCGGCGGCCTGCCTGTACTTCCTCGGCTACCTCACCGTGGGCGCGCTGATGTCCATCGGCCGGGAATCGCTGCTGCAGAGTTTCCTCATCTATCTGGTGTGGTTCTTCCCGCTGATCGCGTTCAACCGCTTCGCGAATGTGACGCGAACCGGCGGCGTGCTGTCGCTGGTGATCTATTCCGCCGCCGTTTCGCTGGCGTTGTTGCGCGCCCTTGTCTTCCCCGCGGAGCCCGCTGAAATCCCGCTGCTGATCGTCTACTGCCTGTCGGTGACCGCGTTCACGCTGGTGCTGAGCCTGTTCGCCCGCTATCGCGAGGCGTTCATACAGGAGCAGGCCAGGGCGCGCGGCATGGAAGCGACGCACGAGGCGGTGCGCGCCAGCGAGCGTCACTTCAGGGCGCTGTTCAGCAAAGCGGCCAGCGGCATTGGCTGGTTGTCCATGGATGGGCGATGCGTTGAGGTCAATGAGACCTTCGGCCGGATGCTGGGCCGTTCGGCCGGGGACCTGCAGGGGCAGTCTTTCGCTGAACTTCTCGATGCCTCAAGCCGCGACCAGTGGCAGACCGTGCTGAGTGACTTGCGGGGCGCCGAACGGACCGATTTCAGCGGCGAACTGCAGATGCTGGATGCCACCGGCGCGGTGCTGCATATTCGGCTGAGTTGCGCGGTGCTGTCGCGTGATGGCGCGGACGCCGAAGCCATCACCTTCGTGTGTCAGGATGTGACCGAGGCGCAGCAGATGGCGGCCAGGCTGCATCAGGCGCAGCGCCTTGAGTCCATCGGCCAGCTCACCGGCGGCATCGCGCACGACTTCAACAATCTGCTCACCGTGATCCTCGGCAATGCCGACGTGCTGCAACGCGAACTGGCCGCACAACCCAGGCTTGCGGCACTGGCGCAGATGACCGGCAGCGCCGCGGAGCGGGGCGCGACGCTGACCTCGCGATTGCTGGCATTCGCGCGCCGCCAGGCGCTGAGTCCGCAGAGCACCGACGTGCCGCGACTGCTCACGGACCTTCAACCGCTGTTGCAGCGCAGCCTGGGCGAACACATCGAACTGGAACTGACGGCGGATGATGAGCTTTGGCCGGCGACGCTGGATCCCGTGCAGCTGGAAAGCGCGGTGCTTAACCTGTGCATCAACGCGCGCGATGCGATGCCGAACGGCGGGCGCGTTCTGATCGAGATGCGCAACGTGGAGCTCGAGGCCACCTATGGTGGTCAGGGCGATGAGTTAGTGCCGGGCGCGTATGTGCAGATCGCCGTGACCGACACCGGATGCGGCATGTCGGCCGATCAGCTGGCGCGGGCATTCGAGCCGTTCTTCACCACCAAGGAGGCCGGCAAGGGCAGCGGGCTGGGCCTGAGCATGGTGTATGGGTTCGTGCATCAGTCCAGCGGCCACATACGTATTTATTCAGAACCCGGCACCGGCACCACCGTGAAGCTGTTCCTGCCGCGTGCCAGCGAGGCGGCCGATGTCGCACAGACCGCGGATGCCGATCACAACACCGACGAGTTGGCCGATGCCACGGTGCTGGTGGTGGAGGACGACGAACTGGTGCGCAAGTATGTGACGGCGCAGTTGCAGTCCCTGGGCTACACGGTGCGCGTGGCCGAGCACGGCGGTGCCGCGCTGGCATTGCTTGCGCAGGGGGAACGCGTGGACCTGCTGTTCTCGGACGTGGTGATGCCCGGCGGCATGAACGGCATCGAGCTGTGCCAGCAGGCCAGAGCCATGCGCCCGTCGCTGCCAGTGCTGCTGACGTCCGGCTACACCGAATACGCGCTCGCCAGGGAAGGCCAGCTGCCGGCGGGCGTGAGCGTGTTGTCGAAGCCGTATCGGCTGAAGGAATTGAATCGGCGGATTGCGGAGATGGTGGAGAGGGAGGTGGCTTGAGTCGGGACAGGGTAGCCGGAAATAGCTGATCAAGTGTACAGTGGAAACTGTGTCGTGGGACGTTACTTTTCAGATAGTTTGATGCGACAACCTTGGAATCATGCACATGGGACTCGCGTTCCTACCGTCAAATCGCCGCGTCTCCTCGCCCGCCAACGCGAGCTTCTGCGACTTGTCGACGCCTTCGGCGGTTCAGTGGGGAACATCGACTTCCAAAAACTCCTCCTTCTGTACTGCGAGGAGCATCCGGACAGCCGACTGTACGACTTCGTTCCGTATCGGTACGGCGCGTTCTCGTTTACTTCCTATGTCGATCGAAGAAAGCTCGTCGAGCGCGGTCTGCTGGCAGACGACGAGAAGCACTGGCGGCTGACTGACGAGGGCCGGCGCGTTGTCGATGCCACCTGCGACATGCAGGTTCGGGCATTCGTTACGAAATATCGTTCACTGCGCGGCGACGCGCTGATTGCCGAAACCTACCGGCGATTTCCGTACTACGCGATCCATAGCGAGATCGCCAACCGTGTGTTGTCGATCGACACGACCGCACTCCGCGATGTAGAGGCCGCGCGTCCAGAGGCGAGGACCGGGGCACTGTTGACGATAGGCTACGAGGGTCACTCCCTGGAGAGCTATCTGAACACATTGCTTCGCGCGGGTGCCACTGTGCTTTGCGACGTGCGGCGTAACCCGATCAGCCGCAAGTACGGTTTCTCGAAAGGCACGCTGTCGCGGGCGTGCGCAGGCGTTGGTATTCGCTATGAACATCTGCGTGAACTCGGAATAGCATCTGAACGTCGCAAAGGCCTGGACTCGCAGGAAGATTACGATGAACTGTTCGCGGACTACGAACGCGACTCCTTGCCAAACCAGGCCGCCGCGCTGGACAGCATCGATGACTGGATCCGTGCGGGCGATTCCGTTGCGCTGACGTGTTACGAACGACTGCCAGAGCAGTGTCATCGTCATTGCGTTTCGGAAGCGCTTGAAACACGGCGGAAAGGGAGATCCGGAACGAGGCATCTTTAAGCGCGCGAGTCGCAGGGTCAGCTATTTCAGTGACTCTGGCTTGGTGTCTTACGCGGGACCGACTTCGCTTGCTGTCGCGTCCAGCGAAGTCCCTCAAACCGGGAGTCCGTGGATGCCCCTGTGCATGAGCTCCTCGACGTCGCGTGCGCCGAGTTCAGTCAACGCCACGTCGACGGGGCGCCTGCCGCCAAGTTCTGGATGCAGCCGCAAGAGAAACTCTCGTGCCTTGTCTTCATCCTCCAAGTCCTTTGCGCCATCGCTGTGACGCGGGCCAGCCTCTCCGCTTCGCTGTGATGGTCTTTCGCACAGTAGCCATATTCAGCTCCCGATCGATCGAGTACCGGCGTTGCCGACATCCAGCCAGATCACTTTCGGCGGAAAGCCCTCTACCATGCTCCGTTCGCGAAAGTCGGTGTCCTTGGAGACAATCGTGTACTCATGGTCGCGGCTGTGATTCCAGATCTTCTGGTCGTCGCTCCGCGCAAGCCTTCCGTGACAACATGAGCGCTGGCCGGATAAACCGTCGCCACCGCTTGTACCAGTTTCCAGCTGAGATTCTCGTCGAAGAGCAGCTTCACGCGGCCGAGCCCGACACGCGTCGTTCGCGTGCGGCCGCGAATGCGAGGCAGGCGCGAATATCTTCAAGCGTAAGCTCGGGGAAGTCCGCGAGAATCTCGTCTTCAGTCATGCCACCGGCGAGATACTCGAGAATGTCATAGACCGTGACGCGGGTTCCCTTGATGCAGGGCTTCCCGTTGCGGGTTGCGGGGTCGACAACGATGCGTTGATTCCAGCTCACGATGGCCGATGGTATCACCGGGCTGTCCTGACAAGTCCCCCATCTGGCGGGTCTGAGCCTGGAGCGGATACAGTTGCGCCATCCTCGAGATTCTCGAATAGCGCCACCACGGGTACGCGAGTTCCTCGAAAGACCCATGCGCCGCTGACGCGCTCCGGATCTCGCTCAACTTCCGGTCATCGGGACCAGTGTTTCTCGGCTACCGTGTCGGCGGCGTATGCGATAGCCACTTTGATATCCTCAGGGACGAGGTGCGGATAGGCATCGATAAGCTCGCGCTCTGTTGTGCCTTCGGCCAGCTTGCGCAGAAGCAGTTCGACCGTGATACGTGTGCCGCGTATCACCGGCTTTCCGAGCATGACGTCCGGGTTGATCTCGATGCGGTCGTGAACGATCGTATCCATGCGGGCTCCAGTATATCGCCGAGTGTGCCCGTGAGGACGAGATGCCTGTCGGGTTCGCTGCGATCGGGCGGCAGCAGGGACGAGAACTGCTCCTTAAATGGAGTGAACTGCAACATGCATTTCTCCACTCACATCAAGCTTATCGGTTGAGACCGCGTGGGCTTACCGATGCATCATCAACGTGACCGTCGCGTGTTGACTCATGCTGTTGATGCACAGAAATCGAAATGTCCGCACCGACGGAGTAGAACCGAATGGCTGAATAAGTGTACAGTATTGGCTGTGTGTAGCGAACGTATCGACAGCACGCCGCAGGGTCACCGTTTCGGTGGAAGCTGGACGGACCAGAAGCTCGGCATTTTGGGCAAGTACCTCCACGGCTACACGCAAGCGCTGCGGGACAAGCCAAGTGCACGAAACCCGTTCCGCAAGGCGTTCGTAGATGCATTCGCGGGCACAGGCTATCGCGAGATTCGCCGCAATGACGAGTCGGCTTCGCATCAGAGCCACTTGTTTCCGGACCTCGCTGGACAGGAACCGCAAACTTTCCTCAATGGCTCGGCTCGGATTGCGCTACAGGTCGAGCCGTCGTTCGATCGCTACATTTTCATAGAGCGAAGCCCTGCCCGTTGCAGGAGTCTCGAGGGTCTCAAGGAAGAGTTTCCCGACCGCGCGGACCGCATGGAAATACGGCAGGGCGAGGCTAATACGGAGATCCAGGCGCTGTGCGGCCACAAGGACTGGAGCTCCCATCGCGCGGTTTTCTTCCTCGATCCATACGGGATGCAGGTAGAGTGGAAGTCGATCGAAGCCATTGCTTCCACGAAGGCAATTGACCTCTGGATACTTTTCCCGCTTGGTATGGGCGTGAATCGCGTACTCACGAAGTCGGGCGATATTCCTGATTCGTGGCGGCAACGTTTGGACCTGCTGCTGGGTACCACGGATTGGTACGACGAATTCTACAAGTTTGAAAGCGCACCCACGCTTTTCGGCGATGACCAGACGCGTGTCGTGAAGGCAACAATTGAGACCATTGGGCGCTACTTTGTCGACCGGCTAAAGGGAGTATTCGCCGGTGTTGCGGAGAACCCGGGTGTACTGAGAAACTCAGTCAACAGTCCGCTTTATCTTTTGTGTTTTGCAGCTGGCAACGAGCGCGGCAAGTCCATCGCGCTGCGCATTGCCGAGCATTTGCTGAAGGAGGTGCGCTGATGGCGTTAGGCTCCGGCATCGAGTGGACTGAAGCCACCTGGAACCCAGTGACCGGCTGCACGAAGGTCAGTCCAGGGTGCAAGTACTGCTATGCGTTGCGTATGGCTAAGCGACTCCAGGCGATGGGTCAGGCGAATTACGTCAATGGGTTTGACCTCACGTTGCAGCCACACATGCTCGAACTCCCGCTGGCGTGGAAGAAGCCGCAGACCATTTTCGTGAATTCGATGAGCGACCTGTTTCACGAGGAAGTTCCGCTCTCGTACATACGACGCGTTTTCAGCGTGATGGCCCGCGCGCACTGGCATCGATTTCAGGTGCTGACAAAGCGTGCCGATCATCTTGCAAAACTGAGCTCGAAGCTCGAGTGGGCACCAAACATCTGGATGGGGGTCAGCGTCGAAAACGAAAAATACCGGGGGCGTATCGACGAGCTGCGTTCAACGCATGCGCACGTCAAATTTCTCTCTCTGGAGCCGTTACTCGGACCGCTGAAAGACCTCGACCTTGCTGGAATCGACTGGGTGATCGTGGGCGGCGAGTCCGGCCCTGGCTCGCGGCCAATGGAGTTGACCTGGGTAACGGAGCTCCGCGATCAATGCCGGCGCGTGAACGTTCCCTTCTTCTTCAAGCAATGGGGCGGCAGGAACAAGAAGAAGGCGGGTCGGCTGCTGGAAGGCAGGATTTGGGACCAGATGCCTTCACCATCCAGAGAGCCCGAGGCTCATTCGTCGCCGCTTTCGCACACGACGGTATCGTGATCGGGCGAAATCGCCTTCAGCAGCTCCTCGAGTTTGACCACGGTGGGCACGGAGGCACCGGGCTCATAGCGAGCGCAGGCGTTGCGTGAGCGCGCGCCAAGGCGCTGCAGGAGGGACCAGCATTGGCGAAAACTAATGTGACCCGGTGGCACCTGCCGCCAGGTCGGGATATCTGCGAAGGATGTCGTTGCTGCACCAGCCCGAGCAGGACATCCGTGTCGGGATCTGCGGCGTGCAGTGCTGGCCGCACGCCTCTGGTCAGATTGTCGAGGTATTCCTTTTTCAAACGCTGTCGCCATCTATCGGACGCTCGCCTTCAGCACGCTCTCGTCGCCGATCACGTAGATTTTCGGACCTCGCATGATCGGCCTCATCGCCGGCTTGCGAAGCGATGACCGATCCTCCCCGGAGTCCGGGTCGAAGTAGAGAACCTGCACGCGGCGTCCCAGGCGATCTTCCACCGAGCGGGTGCGCTCCGTCACGAGCGAATATCCAGCGGAACCGACGACAAACAGATCCAGATCGCTGTGCTCACGTTCGGCGCCTTTGGCCACCGAGCCGAAAATAAAGGCCACCGCGATTGCGTCCTCGATGTCCTTCAGCGCCTCGCGCAGCACGAAGCCTGCTCCGGAGCATTTCGAGATCAGCGACTTGATGTCCCGGTAGAGTGGCGATTCCTGGTCGGCCGCGAGAAAGCGCTGGTTTCCCTCCCGCTCCTCGGTTACGAGCCCGGCTTCGCTCAGCACCTTGAGCTCGCGGGAGACGGCGCCCGCGCCTGAGCGCACACGGCGGACCAACTCGTTGAAGGAGACACGGCGATCAACATTGAGGAGGAGCTCGCGCAGTATCGCGGCGCGAGTCTTCCCGAGGAGGATGGTGTCCAGCAACGCATGCTCCCGAATAAGGAGTGATCGTTCCCATTCTGGGAACGGTTGGGCGATAGTCAAGCCCTGTGCGGGTTCCCTTGATGCAGGGCATCCCATTGCTGGTTGCGGGGTCGACCAAGCCCCCATCTGGCAGGCCTGAGCCTGGAGAGGATCCCTGGAGAGGATCCGAGGCTCATCCCTCGCAGCTTTCGTGAAAGACGATTTCGTGATCGGGTGAAATCGCTTTCAGCAGCTCCTCGAGTTTGACCACGGTGGGTACGGATGCGCCGCGCTCGTAGCGGGCGTAGGCGTTGCGCGATCGTGCGCCAAGGCGCTCCGCGGCCTCGGCGAGGCTGAGACCGCTTCGCTGGCGCTGTCTGCGCAGCAGCAGGCTGATCATTGCGGCCGTGTCGTCGGCGGAAATCTGAAACTCCGAGCGCGTCGCGTCGTGGATGTGCACCCGCAAGGCGGGCCGATCAACCATGGTCTTGAACCAGTCGTCGATCATCTCCAGCGCCTCACGACGCGTCGCTCCCTGAGTGATCGCGTCGAAGATTGGGACCTCCGCCAGCCACTGGCGGCCGTGCTTGTATAGGAGTCCTTGGATGTTTGGCTGAATCGCCGCAGAGCGGTTAACCTTCAGCGAACCAAAACAACAAAAATCAGGCGAGCCGCCCGCGGCTTTCGCCGGGGGGTTGAACCGTGAAACTTCGCTTCCCCGAGCCTCAGATCCCTGCGTTTGCCGGGCGCTACTCTTACGCGCGAGCAGAAGAGCCGCTCCTGAATATGCGTCCCGATGTGCAGCAGGCCGGATGCCTCACCGTCGAGCAGCTGAAGCAGGTGGCCCTGTGGAAGGCGCCGCGGGCGGCGCGCCACATCGACAGGAACTATCCGGCCTACGTTCGCGAAGTAACCGGGTGGGCGCTCAACGCGGAAAGCGAGCGCGCCCGCATCGAAACCCTGACGATCATCGACGGTGTGCGATGGCCCACCGCCTCCGTCATCCTGCATCTGTTCCATCGCGACCCGTATCCGATCCTCGATTTCCGCGCGTTGTGGTCGGTCGGCCTCGAGGTGCCCGACCGGTACACGTTCAGCTTCTGGTGGGCGTACGTCGAGTTCTGTCGCGATGTGGCGCAGCGAAACAGCGTGGACATGCGCACGCTGGATCGCGCGCTCTGGCAGTATTCTAAGAAGAATCAGCGCGCTGACGGGATGGCCAAAGCGCGTGGCGCGGGTCCGACATGCGAAGACGATCCGGTGCAGCTCGAAGCAGTCAGCACGGGCACGCTGGCCGATCGGATCCGGGCGTTCACCTACGAACAGGTCATCCGCCCCGCCTTCGGTAAAGGCCAGGACGAGGTCACTGTCCGCGCCGGTGACATCCACAAGGCAATGGGGCTCGTTTCGCAGATGCCATCCGTATGCGCTGCCCTCGAATCGCGCATCTTTGGAAAACGCTACGGACTGGCGCTTGTGCACCGCGAAGGCCCTGCGCGCGGCGCGAACGTGTTCTTCCGATTCAAACGGACATCCGAAGCGGCCGGCGGCGTGGAGCTCCCGCCGAAAGCGCGTCAACGCCCGGCGCCTGCTCTGTTGCCGCGCAAACCCGTCGCGACGCAGGAACCACCGCTCGCCGGCGCCACCTACCTGGTCGCCTGCGTAAGTCAGAAACGCTCGCAACCCGCGCCGGCGAAGGACCTTTACGTCTCGGACTGGTTCACGAAGGCCAGGCGGTACGTGGAGGCGCAGGGCGCACCGTGGCAGATCCTTTCGGCGCAGTACGGCCTGGTGTCGCCGGACGAGGTCGTCGACCCGTACGAGCGCACGCTGAACACGCTGGGCGTTGCCGAGCGCCGGCGCTGGGCGGATCTGGTACTGCGGCAGTTCGACGAGAAGATGCGCGGCACAAAACGCGTCGTGCTGTTCGCTGGCATGCGGTATCGCGAGTTCATCGAACCGCGCCTGCGCGAGCGGGGCATCGAGGTGCAGGTGCCGATGGCGGGCCTGCGTATCGGCGAGCAGCTGGGCTGGCTGGCTGCCCGGGCCTGATGGACGACCGTCTGCACAGTCTGCAACGCTTCTATGAGCTGCTGGCCGAGCTCGAGCGCCAGCTAGGTGGCCGACGCTTGCTCCGTGAGTGCAACGGCCGCATGGACTGGCCGCAGCGCGGCGTCTATTTCTTCTTCGAGCCGGGCGAGAGGCGCAGCGACAGTGGCGCCGGTCCACGAGTCGTACGCGTGGGGACGCATGCGTTGACCACGAACTCGCGTACCTCCTTGTGGAACCGCCTGTCCCAGCACCGTGGCACCGAGAAGAAGGGCGGCGGCAACCATCGGGGGTCGATATTCCGGCTGCTGGTCGGCAGTGCGATCAAGCAGCGCGAAGGGTGGGAGGATCCGGTGTCGTGGGGTGTGAAGGGTGATCCGGGGGCCGCTGCTCGCACTCTGGGGTGCAGTCGCGCTGCAGTCGTCGAGAGCGAAGCGCCGCTTGAGCGTCTGGTGAGCGAACATATCGGCGGGATGCCATTTCTTTGGCTTGCTGTTGATGATGCGCCGGGACCTGAGAGTCTGCGGGCACTCATCGAGCGTAATGCGATTGCGCTTCTCAGTAACCGTGACCGAGCACCGCTGGATCCGCCGGGCGAGAACTGGCTGGGCATGCATGCCGATCGCGAGCGCGTGCGGCGGTCGGGCCTTTGGAACAACCGTCATGTGGATGAAGACTACGACGCGGATTTCCTGGACCGACTGGCTGGCCTCATTAATCAGATGTTCGGAAGCGGGGGAGGAGCATGAATGCACAACTGCTCAGGCAGCGATCGTCAGGTTCTCCCGCAGGAATTCTGGTGCGAAGTCGGCACCGTTGGGCCAGACGAGGGTGTGAAGTTCGGGATCGAGACGGAAGCCGCGGAAGTAGTCGGGGTTGAGGAGCGGCTGGAAGATCTTGCCGTGCAACTCCTGCGACAGGTCGATCTCACCTTGGAGGCCGTCGGCGTATCTCAGGCGGATGGTGAACTCGCTGATGTATTGCGCTTCGGTGATGCGTGGCAGCATGGGTTTGCTCCAGCGGCTCCTGATACGCGATGGTACCTCGCAATCTCGATTCCCCGAAACCAACTCAGCTCCGGCATCTTGGGAAATTAATGGCTACTCGGCTACGATGCCTGCGCAGAATCTGCCCGAAACCTACAGATTTTCGCCAAATCCGCCCGCTTTCAGCGCAGAATTGTGCCCTGATTCGCATATCTCAATGTTTTTGTGAGAGAAAGTAGTTCTCTCTGAACAGGATCATCCCGCCTGGTGTTGAATCTGAGGGTGTTGGGTCGGCCAACACTCCCGGACAGGTGGCCAATCGCAATCCGGAGTGCGGGCGCACCAGTGACAACAGGAAACTTCGCCATGGCACCAGCTGATCCCAAGCGGTTGATTCGCACGTTATCGCCTTCATCGTCGACCGGCAGCCTTGTCAGCGGCAGTCAGCGCCTGCTGCAGTTGGCCGTCAATCATCGTCCTGAGCTGCTGCAGTGCAGTCTGCGCAGCGGCGATGCGGTGCTGTTGGACGGCGTGAACCGATCACATGGGTGTCTCCCCTGGAATAGGTATCGGTGAGCCTGCCATGTGCTACTTCACTGCGACGAGAACGCGCACGCATACCGCTTCGGCTTGCGGAGTCAGGAGGCGGAGAGTAGGTGACGGGCGTTCGTCAGCAACAAAGCGTGCACAGTCTCATACGCATCCGCAATCTTGTTCCGGAAGTCACGGGTTGGCATGGCGCGGCCGTCGAATTAGGGCCTCGGGCTTCGCCTGCATCCGCCAGCTCGCCTCGTCGATGCTGGCCTGGGGCTTTTGTGGCAGCTCAACTCGAAGATGTCCTGGAACTTGGCGTCCATGGGCTTGCGCTGCTCCTCCGGCAGCGCTAGCCATGCCTTCCCCCTTTCCCAACTATGTTGCCGAGATCTCCTTTGATGGGACGGGGAGACGCAGTACGTTTGCAGCCACTACGTGAAGTACCCTGATGGCCACCACCAAGACCGCGACCGCGACCCTGACCGTGACCTTCCACATTGATCCCGTCGTGAAAGAGGCGCTCCGTACCGCTGCCGCGCGCGAGCACCGTTCCATAGCCAATATGGTGGAAGTGCTGATTCGGGATATTGTGGGTGCAACAGCATCGCAATCCCGGAGCAGGGCGACCTGCTTGGCGACAAAAACAAAGACTGAACCGGGACGACCGGCGTGACGGGGCTGCCATGAAACTAATCGACAATATCAATGAGCTTCTCGGGGACGATCTGCGACGCAGTATCACGCCCGGCACGAAGCTCAAGATCGCGGCCTCCTGTTTCTCTATCTACACCTTCGCGGAGCTGAAGGAGCAGCTCGAAACGATAGAGTCTCTCGAGTTTATTTTTACATCGCCGACTTTCGTCCCTGACGAGGCAATAAAGGACAGCGGTCGCAAGGTCCGTCGCGAGTTTCATATCCCCAAGGCCGAGCGGGAACGCAGTTTCTACGGTAGTGAGTTCGAGATTCAGCTGAAGAACAAGCTGACCCAGCGAGCCATCGCCAGGGAGTGTGCCGAGTGGATGCGGCGCAAGGCCGTTTTCCGCTCCAATCGCAGCAAAGCACCCATGCAGCAGTTCGCCTGCGTAGATACGGGGGGATCAGCAGCCGTGTATCAGCCCCTGCACGGCTTCACCGCCGTCGACCTTGGGTATCAGCAGGGCGACGCGGTGTCGAACTTCGTTAACCGGTTTGATGATCCCGCCTACACGGCCAATTTCCTGCAATTGTTCGACCAGATCTGGAACGACCCCGAAAAAATAGAGGATGTAACCGAGCGGCTTTGCGACCACATCGCCTCCGTGTACCAGGAAAATTCGCCGGAGCGCATCTACTTCCTGATGCTCTACAACATCTTCAACGAATTTCTGGAAGACATCAGCGAGGATGTCCTGCCCAATGATCGGACCGGGTATCAGGACAGCATGATTTGGAACAAGCTCTACAGCTTCCAGCGGGACGGGGCTACCGGGATAATCAACAAGCTTGAAACCTACAACGGCTGCATCCTGGCCGACAGCGTGGGCCTCGGTAAGACGTTCACGGCGCTGGCGGTCATCAAGTATTACGAGCTTCGCAATCGCTCAGTACTGGTGCTCTGCCCAAAGAAGTTGGCGGATAACTGGCTCAACTACAACCGGAACCTCACCACCAACCCGCTGGCGAAGGATCGGTTCAACTACGAGGTGCTCTGCCACACCGACCTTCAGCGCAGCAGCGGCGAGTCCTTCGGTACCCGCCTGGATCGGGTCAACTGGGGCAACTACGACCTGGTGGTGATCGACGAATCACACAACTTTCGCAATAACGACGTCTTCAAGGATCGGGAGACCCGCTACCAGAAATTGATGAACAAGGTGATTCGCAAAGGAGTCAAGACGAAGGTCCTGATGCTCTCCGCAACGCCAGTCAACAACCGGTTCACTGATCTGCGAAATCAACTCGCGCTGGCCTACGAAGGCGAATCCGATGCCCTCAGCGCCAAGTTGCGGACAGAGACAGACATCGAGGAAATCTTTCGTCGCGCCCAGGCCACCTTCAACGCCTGGTCGCGGTTGCCACCGGAAGAGCGCACGGCAGACGCCATTCTGGACGCCCTGGACTTTGACTTCTTCGAGCTACTGGATAGCGTCACCATCGCCCGTTCCAGGAAGCACATCGAGCAGTTCTACGACACGACGGAAATCGGCACCTTCCCGGAGCGCCGCAAACCGTTGGCCTTCCACCCACCATTGACCCAGCGCAGCGACGTGATCGGGTTCAACGAGATCTACGCGCAGCTGACCACGGTCAAGCTCGCGGTGTATGCCCCGGTAAATTACATCCTTCCCAGTCGGCTGGCGAAGTACGAGGCGCTCTACGATACCGAGGTATCCAGCGGCGGGGGGCGACTGAAGCAGGCCGACCGGGAGCGCAGCCTCCAAGCGCTAATGACCACCAACCTTCTCAAGCGCCTGGAAAGCTCGGTAGAAGCCTTCCGCATCACTCTGCAGAAGCTCAAGGACAACCACACCCGTACCCTGGAGAAAATCGCCACCTACAAGAAAACCGGCCGCGATCCAGGCTTCTCGGATATCACAGCCGGCTTTGCGGATGCGGAACCAGAGGATGAAGAGTTTCTTGCCGCAGACGATGAGTCCATCGGCGGCAAGGTGCGCATCAGCCTCGCCGACATGGATCTGCCGTCCTGGGAGCGCGACCTCGAGGCGGATCTGACCATCATTGCGGCCTTGCTCGCCGAGATGCAGAAAGTCACTCCGGCGGACGATTCAAAGCTGCAGCACATCAAGGCGCACCTCAACGACAAGATCAACGCCCCCATCAACGCAGGCAATCGCAAGGTCATCGTCTTCACGGCATTCGCAGATACCGCACATTACCTCTACCGCAACTTGGTGCCCGAGGTTCTCGAAGCCCACGGCCTGCACAGCGCCATCGTCACCGGCTCCGATGCGCCCAAATCAACACTGGGCAGGGGCTATGACTTTCAATCCCTGCTGACCTTGTTCGCGCCGCGTGCCAAGGAAAAGCACCACGTTCTGCCAGATGAGCCCAACGAGATCGACCTCCTGATCGCCACCGACTGCATTTCCGAAGGTCAGAACCTCCAGGACTGCGACTACCTGATCAACTACGACATCCACTGGAACCCGGTGCGCATCATCCAACGCTTCGGGCGAATTGACCGTATCGGCTCCCCCAACGCCAGCATCCAACTGGTCAACTACTGGCCCGACATCAGCCTGGACGAGTACATCAACCTCAAGGAACGGGTCGAAAATCGCATGGTCATCGTCGATGCCACGGCGACGGGCGACGACAACCTGCTCAATACCGAATCCAGTGACATCGCCTACCGCAAGGAGCAGCTCCGCCGTCTGCAGGAAGAGGTGATCGACATGGAAGACGTCAAGACCGGCATTTCCATTACTGACATGGGACTCAACGACTTCCGCATGGACCTGCTCATCTACATCAAGACGCATGGCGAGCTGGTCAACCTGCCCAGCGGCCTGCACGCCGTGGTGCCGGCGGACAGTGACCGTGGCTTGATGCCGGGGGTCGTCTTCACCCTGCGCAACCGCAACCAGGCGGTCAACATCCTGCAGCAGAACCGCCTACACCCGTTCTACTTGGTTTACATCGCCAACGACGGCGAGATCATCGCCAACCATACCGAAGTCAAACCTCTGCTGGACCTCGCTCGTGCCGCCTGCCGGGGGCGCGCCGAACCCATTCAGGCGGTCTGCCAGCCTTTCAATCAGGTCACTGACGAAGGCCGCAACATGGGCTTTTATTCCGACTTGCTGGACCAGGCCATCCGCAGCATCGTTCAGGTGCAGGACGAGAAGGACCTGGACAGCCTCTTCACCGGCTCACGCACCAGCGCACTCACCAACCCTATTGCCGGGCTGGACGACTTCGAGCTGCTGTCCTTCGTGGTGGTTCAGGAACAACAACGATGAATGGCCCAGAGAACAAAGCGTACAGGGAGCGCGTATGACAACCTTTGACAGCACCAAGGCCTCGCTAAACGACCTGCTGCGGGAAATACGCGAAGGCAAGATTCAGCTGCCGGATTTTCAGCGCGGCTGGGTCTGGGATGATGATCATATTCGGGACCTGTTGGTCAGCATTGCCCGATCCTTTCCCATCGGCGCCGTCATGCTTCTGGAAGCCGGAGGCGAAGTTCGCTTTGAAACACGGCCAGTGGAAGGGCTGGAAGGAAAGATTCCGAAGGATCAAAAGCCGGAGAAGCTGATTCTCGACGGCCAGCAACGGCTGACCACACTCACCCAGGCGCTGGCGCTGGAGGCGCCAGTGAGCACCACTACGGCCAAGGGCAAAAAGATCAAGCGCCACTACTACTTCGACATCCGCAAGGCCGTGGAGATGCCCCATGCGCTGGACGAGGCCGTGATTGCCGTCGATGAAAATCGACAAGTGCGCAGCAATTTCGGCCGCGACGTGGATCTGGATCTGTCCGCTCGCGAGCTGGAATGTAAGCAGCTCTATTTTCCCTGTAATCAGGTCATGGGTTCGGATGAGTGGGAAGCAACGCTCCACCAGGTTGCTCCGGAGCACTTTGGCACCTACATGACCTTTCGCAGCCAGGTGCTATCGCCGTTTCGCAGTTACCAGCTCCCGGTGATCCTGCTCAAGAAAGAAACCTCCAAAGAGGCCGTTTGCCTGGTATTCGAAAAAGTGAATACGGGCGGAGTCCAGCTATCCGTCTTTGAGCTCATTACGGCCAGCTATGCCGCTGATGGCTACAACCTGCGTGATGACTGGTTCGGATCAAAGGTGCGTAATGTCGAATCGCGCAAGGCACGCATAGAACAAGACGACTTGCTCAAGGGCACGGAAGCCACCGAATTTCTCCAGGCCATCAGCCTGCTGCACACCCTCGAGCAGCGCCAGGCGGACATCGCCGCAGGCAAAACGGGCAAGCAGATTCGCCCGGTCAGCGCCAAACGAGCCGATGTTCTCCAATTGCCGCTATCGGCCTGGCAGCAATGGGCCGACGTTCTGGAGGCCGGATTCAAGATGGTCGGCCGATTCCTGCACAAGGAGTGCTTCTATAGCCGCCAGGAGCTGCCATATAGCACGCAACTAGTGCCGTTGGCCGCGGTGTTGGCCCGACTGGGAGACCGCTGGCTTGAACCGCGTATCTACGACAAGTTGGCACGCTGGTACTGGTGCGGCGTGCTGGGCGAACTCTACGGCGGTGCGGTAGAAACCCGTATGGCCAATGACTACGAGGAACTGCTGCGCTGGTTTGAAGAGGACGACACGCTGCCGCGGACCGTGCGCGATGCCAATTTCCAGCCCGATCGATTCGATACACTGCGTTCCCGCCTCAGTGCCGCCTACAAGGGCATCAATATTCTGGTGCTTCGCGAAGGCTCGAAAGACTGGTTCTGGAAGGCCAGCGTCCATGAACTGGTCGCCAACGGAATCGCCCTAGACATCCACCATATCTTCCCGCGCAGCTGGTGCGAGAATCAGGGAATATCCAAGGATGAATACGACAGCATCCTCAACAAGACACCCATTTCCTACAAGGCCAATCGCAAGATCGGCGGCGATGCACCATCTCAGTACCTACCGAGAATTCAGCAGGAAAAGCAGGTGGGCCTGAGCGACAGCGAGATGGATGTCTTGCTGGCTAGCCACGCCATAGCCCCGGAATTACTCCGTGCCGATGAGTTCAAGCATTGCATTGAAGATCGCCGGCGTCGCCTGGCCACACTGATCGAAATAGCCATGGGCAAGCGGGTCACCCAGTCTTTTGAGAAGGAGGAGTACGACACCGAAGCCTTGGAGCAATTCGCCGAATGAGTGAGGCGGGCCATCCAGCGCTGATCGAATACCCGGAGCGCGCGCGGGTGGGCCGCGTGGTACCCAAGAATCGCATCATGGTGTCTGGAACGCCCGGTCGGCGGGTGCGCGATCAGCTCACCACCCAGGTGGCCCGAATCACCTGGCACTACAAGCTGGCGCCGGAGACGCTGAATCTGAAAGGCAGCAAGGCGGTGCCGGAGATTCAGATTTTCCGCCTGGCACTCAAGCCGGCAGGGGTGGGCGATGAATTGCCCGTTGAGGTGCTGAAGTGCATCGACCGCGCCATCGGCTTTCCGCTGGTCTTTGAGCTGACCAGCAGCCGCGAGGAGGGCGCGCGGCGTAATGCCATACGGGTAGCGGCCACCTACAAGCGGCCCAGCGAGGCCGATGCCAGCAAATGGGTGCTCGACGACTACTTCGCCACAGATTGGTTGCCTGCGGATACACCCCGGGCAACCTTGCCGGTGGCGCTGGATTTGCCCCGGCTGTATGAACAGCTCCTGCGCGGGCTGCTACCCATCCAAGCCCGGCCGGGCGAGTCCATGGCGGCGCTGATGGAACGCCACGGCCGCATCACGGCAAAGCAACGCGAGTGCCAGAGGCTAGAAGCGCGCATTCAGCGGGAAAAACAATTCAACCGTAAGGTCGAACTCAATCGTCAGCTTCGTGCGTTGAAGGCGGAACTCGATACCCTGCGGGAAACTAATATTGAAGGACAGAAGCAACATGGCTGAAGAACCGACCCTCGACAAGCTGAAAATGCACAGCGCCGATCTGAGTCAGGACAACATCGCGAAGATCCGCGAGCTGTTTCCCGGCTGCGTGACTGAGGCACGTGACGAGGCGACCGGCAAACTGCGTCTGGCGGTGGACTTCGATCTGCTGCGTCAGGAACTGAGCGACCACATCGTGGAAGGGCCGAAGGAGCGGTATAGGCTGGATTGGCCTGGGAAGCGGGAGGCTTTGCTTGCCGCGAACACGCCAACAGCAAAAACGCTTCGTCCCGTGCGTAGCGAGAGCATCGACTTTGATACCTCGGAAAACTTGTTGATCGAAGGAGATAATCTCGAGGCATTGAAAGTTTTGCAGAAGTCCTTTCTAGGTCAAGTGAAGCTCATATACATTGACCCTCCGTACAACACCGGCCGAGATTTCATCTATGAGGACGATTACTCTTCAAGCGCCGGCGAATATCTCAACCTGTCCGGACAAGAAGATGAGGAAGGCAAGCGCCTTGTGGCGAACACCGAGGCAAACGGAAGGTTTCACTCCGACTGGCTTTCAATGATCTATCCGAGATTGCGGCTTGCGAAGAACCTTTTGGCTGACGATGGCGTAGCCTTCATCTCTATAGACGATAACGAAGTAGATAGCCTAAAAAAGATCGGTAGTGAGATATTTGGAGAAGCCAACTTCATCGCGACTATTGTATGGCAAAAAGTTTTCTCCCCAAAAAATAGTGCGAAATTCTTCTCAGAAGACCATGATTTTATTCTGGTGTTTGCGAAAAATTCCGATGTTTGGAGACCAAACCCCCTGCCAAGAACTGAGGAAATGATTGGTCGATACAAGAACCCTGATAACGACCCTAGAGGCCCGTGGACTTCGGGGGACCTTCAAGCAAGGAACCCATATTCAGCAGGAGTTTATTCTATCAGGTGCCCATCTGGTCGAGTCATTGAGGGTCCCGGAAAGGGTATGTATTGGAGAGTTAGTAAAGAAAAACTGAAAGAATTGGATGAGGATGGAAGAGTCTGGTGGGGAGAGACGGGAGGCAATATGCCGCGGATCAAAAGGTTCTTGTCCGAGACCAAAGATGGGAAAACACCTCAGACGTTATGGAAGTTTGACGAAGTTGGTCATACCCAGGATGCGAAGAAGACGCTTCTGAGGTATGTCCCCTTCGAACACACCGAAAATGTACTGAACTCCGTTAAGCCCGTCGAGTTGGTTCAGCGGATAGTTCAATTGGCCACGAAACCGGACGAAAACGCCATCGTAATGGACTTCTTTAGTGGCAGTGCGCCAACGGCGCACGCGGTGCTTGAGCAGAATAAAAAGGATGGAGGGAACCGACGCTTCATCGCCGTGCAAATCGCTGAGTCGCTACGAATTCCCGAAGAAAAGATGAAGACGATCTACGATATGGGTCGGCTGCGTCTGGTAAATGTGCTTGATGAGATGAAGACAGAAGGAGAGGGTGTCAAAGGCTTCAGAGCTCTCAAGTTAGACGCCTCCAACATGAAGGACATCTACTACCGCCCGGACGAGCTGAAGCAGTCCGACCTGCTCGACATGGTCGACAACGTGAAGGAGGACCGCACCGCCGAGGACCTGCTGTTCCAGGTCCTGGTCGATTGGGGCGTGGACCTGACGCTGCCCATCCGGCGCGAGACGGTGCAGGACAAGACCGTGTTCTTCGTTGACGACAACGCCTTGGTCGCCTGCTTCGACAAAGGCATCACGGAAGAGCTGGTGAAAGAATTGGCCGGCCATGAACCCCTGCGCGTGGTCTTCCGCGACAACGGATTCGTTTCGGATGCGGTCAAGATCAACGTCGAGCAGGTCTTCCGCCAGCTTTCGCCCACTACCGAAGTCAAGTCGATCTGAAGCTGGCGATGAATCAGTCTGCCCCAAACATCCTGCTCGAGGCCCTGATTCAGGGCTGGGAGAACGAGGTTGTCGAGTTCAAACAGGCTGGCAATGATTACGATACTCACAAGATTGGGCAGTATTTCTCAGCCTTGAGCAACGAAGCAAATCTCCGTGGGCTGGAGCGCGCGTGGCTGATCTTCGGCGTTGACAACAAGGCCCGTGCAGTGATCGGTACTGGCTACCGGGATGAGTCCGAGCGCCTGCATAGTCTGAAGCAACAAGTAGCGCAAAGCACCGAGCCCGGCATCACCTTTCGCGACATTCATGAGTTACAGCATGCAGATGGGCGGGTCTTGTTGCTCGAAATTCCCGCAGCGCCCCGGGGTATCCCCATCGCCTGGAAAGGACACTACTACGCCCGTGCTGGCGAAAGTCTGGTTCCGCTGGGCCTGGACAAGCAAGATGAGATCCGCCAGCAGACCCTGGCGCAGGACTGGAGTGCGCAACTGTTGCCGGCGGCCAGCCTGGCAGACCTGGACGAGACCGCGCTGGCTCGTGCGAGAGAGGCCTTCGCCAGAAAGTATACCAACCGCTTCGGTGGCGAAGAGGTCACCGGCTGGCCACTGAGAACCTTCCTGGACCGGGCGCGCATCACTCTGAATGGGCAGATCACGCGAACGGCGCTGTTGTTGCTGGGCAAGCCCGAAGCGGTGTGGCACCTATCGCCGCACCCGGCACAGATGACCTGGAAGCTGGAGGGTGCCGAGCGGGCCTATCAGCACTTCGCGCCGCCTTTTCTGCTTGCTACCACCCAGCTGTACCAGCGCATTCGCAACATTCAGCTGCGCTTGTTGCCCCAGGACGAGCTGCTGCCCATTGAGGTCTCCAAGTACGACCAGAAGATCGTGCTGGAAGCCTTGCACAACTGCATTGCCCATCAGGATTACACCCGCAATGGCCGGGTGGTAGTGATCGAGCAGCCGGACCGTCTCGTGTTCGAGAATGAGGGAAGCTTCTTCGAAGGTGCACCGGGGGATTATTTGGAAGGTAACCGCATACCGCGACGCTATCGCAACCCCTTCCTGGCGCAAGCCATGGCCGAACTGAACATGATCGACACCATGGGCTACGGCATCCACGATATGTTTGCGCGCCAAGCTCGGCGCTATCTGCCCATGCCGGACTACGACCTGGGGGAACCCGGAGCAGTAAAGCTGACCCTTTACGGTGGCGTGGTCGACCCGGCCTACAGCCGGTTGCTGATCCAGAAAACCGATCTGCCGTTGGCGGACGTGCTGGCCCTGGACCGGGTGCAGAAGAAACTGCCAATTCCCGATGAGGCGGTGACTCGCCTGAAGCGGGCCGGCCTGATTGAAGGGCGGAAGCCACGCTTTCACGTATCCGCCCAAGTGGCCAAGGCGACCGGAAGCATGGCGGACTATATCCGTACCCGCGCCCAGGATGATGCGTTTTACGCCAAGCTGGTTACCGACTATCTGCAGCAGTCTGGCCATGCCAGCCGCGCCGATATCGATAAATTGCTGCTCGACAAGCTTAGTGACGCCTTGTCAGATGAACAAAAAGTCAAAAAAATCAGCAACTTACTTACCAAGCTAAGGCGTCAAGGGGTTATCTTCAATGCCGGCTCACGAGGCAAGCCGGCATGGATGCTTGCAGAAAGGAAACCTGGAATAAATCCATGAAAAGCAACTAGTTATGCCTTTCTTCATGCTGCCTATTGGGCCGCCCTTGCAGAAAGAATGCAGAAAGAGGACACCATGAAACTCAAGTTCAAGGTCCAGCCTTACCAGACCAACGCCGTGAACGACGTGGTGGACTGTTTCGCCGGCCAACCCATGACGTCGGGGCTGAGCTACCGCATCGACCCGGGCCGCACGGCTCAGGCGAGCGCCTTCGGGGAAGGATTCAGGAACGCCGACATTGCCCTGTCCGAAGCGCAGATCCTGGAGAACATCCAGAAGGTCCAGCGGCGTCAGAATCTGCCGGTATCGCCGTCATTGACTGACTTCACCGCCTTCAACACGAAGGGCGAGCGTGTGGCGGTCCCTGCGACCTACAAGAAGAACGCATTGGCAGCCAGCCGTGTTCACCTCGATGTGGAGATGGAAACCGGTACGGGCAAGACCTACTGCTACATCAAGTCCATTTTCGAGATGAACAAGCGCTACGGCTGGTCCAAGTTCATCATCATCGTCCCCTCCATTGCCATTCGCGAAGGGGTGTACAAATCCTTCCAGGTGACCGCCGAGCATTTCACTGAAAGCTACGGCAAGAAGGCGCGGTTCTTCATCTACAACTCCAAGCGCCTGCACGAGGTCGAGAGCTTCTCCTCGGACGCCGGGATCAACGTGATGATCATGAACATCCAGGCGTTCGCTGCGCGCGGCAAGGACAACAGGCGGATCTACGATGAGCTGGACGACTTCCAGTCGCGCAGGCCCATCGACGTCATTGCCTCCAATCGCCCAATCCTCATTCTGGATGAACCCCAGAAGATGGAAGGTGCGGCTACCATGGAAGCGCTGCATAAGTTCAAGCCGCTGTTCATTCTGCGCTACTCGGCAACGCACCGGACCCAGCACAACCGCGTGCACCGGCTGGACGCGCTCGATGCTTACAACCAAAAGCTGGTGAAGAAGATCGCCGTGCGGGGCATTCAGACCCTCGGCCTCGCCGGGACCAATGCTTACCTCTACCTGGAGGGCATCGAGATTTCGAAGCATGCCCCCGTGGCGCGGATCGAGCTGGAGGTGAAGCTGAAGTCTGGCGAGATCAAGAGACAGCTGCGGCGGCTGGAGTTCCGGGATGATCTGTTCGTCGAATCGGGCGAACTGGATCAGTACCGGGGCTTCACCATCAGCCAGATCGATGCGGTCAACGATACGGTGGAGTTCACCAACGGCGCGGTATTGAAGGCCGGCGAGGCCAGCGGCGATGTCACCGAGCGCGACATCCGGCGCATCCAGATCCGCGAGACGATCAAGGCTCACCTGGACAAGGAAAAGCAGCTCTTCGCCCAGGGCATCAAGGTGCTGTCCCTGTTCTTCATCGATGAGGTGGCGAAGTACCGCGACTACGATCAGGCCGATGAGAAAGGCGAGTACGCGCGGGTGTTCGAGGAGGAGTACGCGCTGCTCAGGGATGAGTACCTATTGGAACTGGCGATCGATAACGAAACGTATCGAAAGTACCTCGACAACATCGAGCCAGGCAAAACCCACAATGGCTATTTCTCGATCGACAAGAAGACCAACCGACTCAAGGACCCGGCGACCGGCGCTCGCTCGGTCGACTCCGATGATGTGGACGCCTACGACCTGATCCTGAAGGACAAGGAACGCCTGCTGGATTTTGCCGAGCCGACCCGGTTCATTTTTTCCCATTCAGCGCTGCGCGAGGGCTGGGACAACCCAAACGTGTTCGTCATGTGCATGCTCAAGCACAGCGACAACACCATTTCCCGCCGCCAGGAAGTCGGACGGGGGCTCCGCTTGAGCGTCGATCAGCACGGCGATCGCATGGATCACCCGAGCGTGGTGCACGACATCAATGTACTGACGGTGGTCGCGAGCGAAAGCTACAAGGGCTTCGTGGCGGGCCTGCAGAAAGAGATTTCGGAAACGCTGTCGTCGCGGCCGCGCCAGGCGACCGAGGCCTACTTCACCGGCAAGCTACTCACTACCGATGGGGGCGCAGTCGAAGTCACCACCGCCATGGCGAAACTGATCTATCGCTACTTGGTCAAGCACGATTACACCGACGATTCCGACCAGATCGCCGACGTCTATCACGACGCGAAGGCCGATGGAACGCTGGCCGAGCTGCCAGAAGAGCTGATACCTCACGCCGAGCAGGTCTTCCAGCTGATCGATAGCGTCTTCAGCGATGCGCAGTTGCCGCAAGTGGATGACGGCCGCAAGCCAAAGACCAATCCGTTGAACGCGAATTTCGAGAAGAAGGAATTTCAGGCGCTGTGGGCGCGCATCAATCGCAGAGCGGTGTACCGAGTGGAATTCGATTCAGCGGAGCTGATCAGGAAATGTGTCAGCGCCCTGGACAAGCATCTTCGCGTCACGCCTTTGCAGTACACCATCCAGGCCGGGCGTCAGCAGGATGAGCTGACCGATGAGCAGCTTCGCGGTGGCGATGGCTTTGCCGTACAGGAGACCACGACAGAGCACGGTGATTCCATCCACTCTCGGGTTAGATACGACCTCATCGGCAAGGTGGCGGACAATGCCCGGCTGACCCGAGCCACCAGCGCAGAAATTTTCAGCCGAGTCCAAGGGGGCGTATTCGAGCAGTTCCGCAAGAACCCAGAGCACTTCATCGCCGAGGCCTCCCGCCTGATTGCCGAGCAGAAGGCAGCCATGGTCATCGAGCGTCTGGCCTACAACGCAGTGGAGGACCGCTACGATAGCGACATCTTCACCGCCAACCAAACGGGACAGGACTTCTCCCGCGCCACGGAAAAGCTCAGGAAACATGTCTACGATTACGCCATCACGGACTCCGATGTGGAGCGGAAATTCGTCAAAGAGCTAGACACAAGCAGCGAAGTGGTTGTCTACGCCAAGCTGCCCCGCGGCTTCCTGATCCCGACGCCCGTTGGCGACTACAACCCGGACTGGGCGATTTCCTTCAAGGCCGGCAGCGTTCGGCACATCTACTTCGTGGCGGAAACCAAGGGCACGATGTCGTCGATGAAACTGCGCGAGATCGAGAAAACGAAGATCGAGTGCGCCCGAAGGTTCTTCGACGAAATGAGCCTGAGAATCGCTGAGGATCGCGTTAAATATGACGTTGTCACGGATTACGCAAAGCTTATTGATGTTGTGGGCCGAGATTTTAGGGCATGAGTGAGGGTTTCGCTTCGACACTGGGGGGAGTGCCGAAGTCATCTCAGGTCGGAGTTAGCGGTTCATGCTCCCCGGCGGGCACCCAAATTCCCCCATCTTTGGCCACCTGAACTTCCCCCACCCCTGACCTGAGGCCGGCGCCGCCGGCACTGTTTCGCGGCGGGACGTTTACGCTGCTTCCCTTTTGCCTTGGGGAGCGCGGGAGT